>NZ_JBFROV010000017.1:0-65854 GCF_041471725.1 Vibrio sp. 10N.261.51.F12
GTCTTGAACACTTACTACCTTTATTAATGAACTAATATTCTTTTTTTGTACCTTAATAACTTATTGAAATATATTATATTTAGTCTATTTGCGTGACTCAGATCGCGTTTGAAATACGATGGTTATTTTATACTCAATAGCAATTAACGGATGTTTTAATAAATTTGTTATTGGATGCGGTAGTAAATTAGTTAACACCAGTTACTAACTTGCATTTACAAGGAGAGAAAAAGCAAATTATGAAGTTATCTGAGCAGGCATATAATAAACTTAAGTGCATGATACTTGAGAACAAATTTCGAATAAATCAACAACTTCTCGTTGATGAAGCGGTCGAGATCTGTGGTTTTAGTAGAACGCCTGTCCGTGAAGCTCTGCTCCGGTTACAACAAGATGGTTTGATTACATTGCACCCTAGACATGGCCTAAAGATATGCGCTTTGTCAAGACGTGACGTAGAAGAGCTTTACGAGTTAATCGCTCATCTTGAAGTAATAGCACTCGATATCTGCATGTCAAATGGGCTAACAAGTGAACAGTTAGATATATTACGAGACTATACTTATAAAATGGCTGAAGCTCTGGACCAAAATGATATACAGCAATGGGCCATTCATGATTTTGCATTTCATGATCAAATATTTCAGTTCACTAAAAACTCAAGACTAATTGAAACTGCTAGGAAATATAACGAACAAAATAAACGATGCAAGGATATCGTTATAAAGCTTAGACCACTACCATGGGATTCGATCATTGAACACAACAAGCTGATCGACAACTTGGAATCTAGAAATATAAATGAAGCAAGAGAAATGCACTTGATACACTGGGAACAAATTTCCAAACAATTTATTGAGTTCTTAGATAATTATCATTTTTTAGATAATTAGACACATACTAATTATTACATTTAAATTTTAATCCTAATAGAGGAGGTACACTTATGCCCAAATTAAGTGTCCATGAACTTTATCAATTAGCAAAAGAAGTACGCATTGATATTCTTGACATGGTTTACAAAGCTCAATCAGGACATATTGGTGGTTCTTTTTCAGCCGCAGAAATAGTCACAACTTTGTATTTTAATGAGATGCAGAATCTCGACCCAACGAATCCAAGAAAGAGCAACCGAGATCGCTTTGTTTTATCCAAAGGCCACGCCTGCCCTGTTTGGTATTCCTGCTTGTCTCGACTTGGTTTCTTTGACAAAGAACACCTCGCGACACTAAGACAAATCAATAGCGTGTTGCAAGGTCATCCCGATATGAAAAGTACCCCAGGCGTTGATATTACGACCGGCTCTTTAGGTCATGGTTGCGCAGCAGCAACAGGTATGGCCCTGGAAGGCAAAATGGCGCAAGACGGCCGCCGCGTTTACTCGGTGCTTGGTGATGGCGAACTCAATGAGGGTGTGGTTTGGGAAACTACGATGGCGGCAGCCAAACATCAACTCGACAATCTCGTGTACTTTGTTGATAAAAACAACCTGCAAATGGACGGAACAAGCGACGAAATCATGCCATTGCTTAGCATTGAAGATAAGTTTCTTTCTTTTGGTTGGCACGTTATCACAATTGATGGGCACAACATTGAACAAATTTTGCAGGCTCTGGATTCTGCTCGCGCCTTTAAAGGCAAGCCCACGTGTATCGTGGCGAACACAGTCAAAGGAAAAGGGGTAAGTTTTATGGAAGATGTTCGCAATTGGCATGGTAAGGCCCCTAGTGACCAAGAATTCCACGCTGCTCGTGCTGAGCTTGTCGCGTAATAACCACGAGGAAAACTCAATGATTAACGTAACCAAATCCTCTAAGCCTACTCGATTAGCCTTTGCAGAAAGAATGGTTGAGTACGGGGAGATAAACCAAGATTTTGCCGTTTTTGAGGCCGATATTGGCTACTCAACCAATTCTTATTTGTTTAATGAAAAGTACCCAAATCGATACTTTCAAATGGGCATTGCTGAGTTCGGTATGATGGCATCGGCTGCAGGCATGGCAGCGAACGGTCGACCTGTCGTCGTCGCTGGATATGGTGTGTTCCTAACAATGAGAGCACTGGAAAGCGTTCGTAGTTTCGTTTGCTACCCTAATCTCAACGTCAAATTGATGTCATCACATAGCGGCACGACTGCTGCGATTGACGGCGTGACTCACCAAGCCTCCGAAGACATGGCGTTCATGTCTTCGCTGCCTAACATGCACATTTTTGCCCCTTGTGATAGTGCATCAACCCGAGCGCTCTTTGACGTTACGCTGGAAACCCAAGGCCCTGTTTACTGTCGCTTGATGCGTGATGCGTATTACGAACTGTATGACGACACCACTACGTTCAAGTGTGGTGGAAGCCACACATTAATGCATGGCAATGACCTTACTATCGTTTCCTACGGCGACATCCTTTTCCAAGCGCTAGAAGCGGCTAATGAACTTCGCCAGGCAGGTGTCGACGTTGAAGTCATCGACGCCTACAGCGTCAAGCCTCTTGATTGGCACACAATACGCCAATCTATTAAAAAAACTGGCAAGGTCATCATTGCTGAGGGTCACCAAAAACGCAACGGCATGGCGTATGACATTGCAACTCGCATGGCCAAGGAACAGATTCACGCTCAATTTGACCACATTGGCTTAAACGACACATTTGCGGAGTCAGGTGCATACCCACTCTTATTAGATAAGTACGGCCTATCGTCAAAACATATTATTGATTGTGCCAGCACGATGTTGGTGTCCAAACAACCGACCACATAGCGGATAGGCAACCATATGATTAGGCTAAAGGTAATTTAATCATCAGTTTACAAGTAACGTATTGCTTAGTTTAGAAGCACAGGCAAATGCCTAGGGAGATTTATGTTTAAGCACGCCGTAATAACACCGTTTCTCGGCCAAACCCGAGATCGGTTCTCTGAATACAACGACCCCAAGTCGTTGGAGCAAAAAATGCAAACACTTCGCACCATCGACGGAATGACTGGAGCGGAACTGGTTTACCCCTATGAAGTCAACTATGACAACTTGACTGAACTTAAGCTACTCCTTGCTAAATATGAGGTAAAGGTTGCTTGTATAAACGTCAATGTGAAGGTGGAAAAAGAGTTTCTTTCTGGGGGGCTTACCTCTCCAGATAAAGCGGTCCGAGACCGCGCAGTAAGCTTTATTAAACAAGCCAAGGACTACGCAGAAGAAGTGGGGGCCGACAAGGTACAGTGTTGCCCACTTAGCGATGGCTATGAATTCTCATTTCAAGCCGATTACGTCGAAACATGGCAGCGTTTGTGCGAAACATTTGGTGAAGCTGGCGATTATAAACCACACATTCCATTGTTTATTGAATACAAGCCGAATGAGATTCGTGGTCGTTGTTACCTTGATGATGCTGCGAAAACCATCTGTTTAATCAACGATATTGGAAACCCGAATATTGGCGTCACACTTGATTATGGTCACTCACTTTATGGTGATAACAACCCCGCGGAAGAGCTTGCATTACTCAACTCTCTCGACATGAAGTACTACATACACATCAATGATAATGATGGTAAGTGGGATTGGGACTATTTCTGCGGAAGTCGCAGTTTAATGCAATACATTGAATTTATTTATTATTTGAAAAAGTTTAATTATCAAGGTTGGCTTACATCAGATACCTCTCCGACTCGTTGGGATATGGTAAAGATGTTTGAAGCAAATATCCGAGTAACGAATCGCATATCAGATCGCATCGACGCGATTGGTATGGAGAGTTTTGGCGAGACCTTAAGAAAACAAGAATACATGGATATCTGGGCCGATCTTGAAACTTACTTCCTAAAGATCTAACCCCAGTTTACGTAATCAGCAGCGAAAGCTTGGCTCTAGATTAAGCGCTGCATTAACAAAGGTGAAACTAATGAAAACAAAAACTCTACTTACAAGTGTTTTAGCCGCTGCACTTACCCTAACGACATCATTTTCACACGCGGATGACCGTTACCCAACCCGAAATATCACCGACGTAGTCACTTGGTCTGCCGGTGGTGGTACTGATGTTATCAACCGTGTCGCAACCGCCTCTATGGCAAAATACCTAGGTACGAATATTAATGTCATCAACAAACCTGGTGGTGTTTCTGGTTCTGTTGGACTACTCGAAGGATACAACTCTGACGCAGATGGCTATACACTAGTTGGCTTGTCTGAGTCCAACGTTGCTGCGGCAGTGATGGGTGGGTGGAACAATCGAATGGACGTATTCGACTATTTTATCGTCGCGAGTTCTCCAGACGTGATCTCTGTTTCTAAAAACTCTTCTATCAACACTATTGAAGAACTCGTCGCTCACGTTAAAGAAAACCCAGGTAAAGTTCGAGTAGGTGCGGGATCCTCTGGTTCGCTTCACCACATCAACTACCTTGCCTTTGAAAAGGGTATTGGTGGCAAGATGAACTTTATCCCATTCCCAGGTTCTTCACGAAGTCAAAATGCAGCGCTCAGCGGTGAGGTTGATGTGGTTATCACCTCAGTAGCAGAGCAAAACCAACTGATTCAATCCGGTGACTTTAAAGCACTTGCGACACTTACAGAAAAACCTTTTACAGTGGGTGACATTACTATTCCATCTGGACTAGAAATCTACCCGACACTGCAAGAATACCTACCGATTTCTCAGGCAATTGGGTTTGCCATGAAGAAAGAAACACCTATCGAGATCAAGAAAACGGTGGCTAAAGCCTTCGCGAGTGCAATGCAAAGCGATGAAGTCTTAACCTACGCCAGCGAAAATCATTACGAACTCTTAGGCGAATTTGGCAAGAAAGCGAATCAACGTATGGCACGACTTGAGTCGTTATTTAGCTGGACGTTGTGGGATCTTGAAGCGGCGAAAATCAACCCTGAGTCACTGGGTATTCCAAAACCTGAATAATGCAAAATCTGAGCGTACATAGCGGCCAGTCGCAGGGCGGTTGGCCGCTATCTTTCAATTTTTGACTTGCTGTTGGGGGCAACGATGTCTTCTCATAACGAACTTTCTTCTCAAAGTGAACCGTCTTCTCAGAACGAGCTATCAACAAACGAGGAGAGTACAGGTCATGGAGAACAAGACCAAGAAACACTTGAACAACAACAGATGCACGGCTGGGACTTTGCTTTTTCTTTAGTCGTCATGATATTTGCATTGATGGTGGTTGCCAACTCACTCACAATGCCTTTTTCGGGGACGGTTGGCGGTGTCACTACCGAGTGGTATGAATCTCCTGGACTATTGCCACTCTTTATTGGTTGTTCTTTATTTGCTGCCGGGCTATCGGTGTTCGTAAAAAGTAAAAAAGAACAAGGAAAAGCATTATTAATTAAGCACTACAAGAATATTAACCCGACTGGTTTCCTCATTTCTGGTGGGGGTATTCTTACTTACATTTATGTACTAATTACTTGGTATGACTTCTTCTTAGCGTCAGCGATATTCCTGACGTTTTATATTGGTCTGTATTATCTCGACATCGAGCAAGTGACCAAACAATTACTAAAAATCTATGGCGCAACGGTCGTAATTTCTATTGCGCTATTTGGCTCCGGTGCTTCCGCGTATCTTAACGCTTATTACGCCTATACCACTGACTTGGTACTCGTAATAAGTGGTGGTGTCATGTGCGGTTACCTTTATCAGGTGGCCAAAGAATACGGCTCTGAGGTGACAGAAAAAGTAAGACGACTGTTGATTATCAGTTTTGTCTTTCCTGCCGTTTTGTGTCCTATCTTCAGATACTTCTTATTAGTGCCCTTGCCAAACGAAGGTTTAGTCGTTGAACAAGTATTTAATCAAACGTACTACACCTACTTGGCACCCACAAAACACACTGAAGAATTGCAGTTGTCAGATGAAGACATGCAATTACTTGAAGACGCATTCTAATAGGGAAGGAACATGGATATTCTCTCTACTTTTGGAAGTATGTTTTGGCATATTTTCACGTCACCACTGTTAATACTCATTCTTGTTGGCAGTACATTCTTAGGCATTATTTTTGGTGCCATGCCTGGCTTAACGGCGACATTAGGGGTGGCATTGCTTACTACCCTTACCTATGGATTAGATAATCAAACCGCTCTACTGGCGTTATTGTCTATCTATGTTGGCGGTGTGTATGGTGGAATGTATACCTCCATTTTACTTAATATTCCCGGAACAGCCGCCTCCGCAGCCACTGCAATGGATGGTTATCCAATGGCACAAAAAGGTCAAGCAGGACGAGCGTTTGGTTTAGCAACCACCTCGTCACTAATCGGCTCTGCTATTGGTATGGTTTTTGTCGCCTTACTCTCACCAGTTATCGCGAAAGCAGCGCTGCAATTTACTTCCTATGAATACTTTTTACTCGCCCTTTTCGGTATTTTGATTTCTGGAAGCCTAACTTCTCCAGAGCTTGCTATCAAAGGTTGGATTGCAGGGTTGTTTGGCATTTGGTTATCGACGATTGGCCAGGATCATATGCAGATGTATCCGCGCTTCACGATGGGGATACATGAGCTCGACAATGGTATTGATGTTGTCCCGGTACTCATTGGCGCATTTGGAATACCACAAATCATGTCAGTGCTTGAGTCTAAGATGAAGATGGGGTCGATGAATGCCAAGTCAATAGGTCGATTACTGCCTGACTTCAAAACAATGTTTAGTAATACAAGAAATATCATCGCCTCTGCTTTGACCGGGGTCGGTATTGGCGCTGTACCGGGCATTGGAGAAGATATAGCGGCATGGGTTGCCTATGGGATTGCTCGTAAAACCAGTAAAAGACCCGAGACATTTGGTAAAGGTGCGCCTGAAGGTGTGATATCAACCTCGACGGCGAACCAGGCCTGTGTGGGTGGCGCTATGATCCCACTGTTAAGCCTTGGTATTCCGGGGTCGCCACCAGCAGTGATGCTACTTGGCGCCTTGATGCTCCATAACGTCGCTCCAGGCCCTATGTTGCTGAAAACCAACCCATCGTTCATTCCAGAAGTGACCGCAATCTTGTTTGCTGCCGCGATTGCAATGTGGGTGTGCGGCATGATTTTGTCTAAACAAGTTATCCATATCCTTCGTATCCCACAGACCTTGTTTATGCCATTGATCGCGGTGCTTTGTGTGATCGGTTCATTTGCGTTGGGTATGCGTGTGTTTAATCTCTATTTAATGGGTATCATCGGTATTATTTCTTACTTTTTCATTAAGCTAAAAGTACCTATCGCACCACTGGTTATCGGTGTGATATTAGGCCCAATGGCAGACACATCATTACGTACTGGGTTAAAAACAACCGGCGGTAGCTTGATGCCATTAATTGAGCGTCCAATCTCCTTTATATTGGTTTGTGTCATTGTGATGATTATTTGTAGTCAGATCCCCGCGGTTAACCGTGCAATACGCTCACTATTTAACTCATTGAAGAATCGATTACCATCTCATAAGGAAGCATCATGAAAACAATAGTATGTTTGGATGGCTATACCCTAAACCCCGGCGATAACCCATGGCAACCAATAGCATCCCTAGGCTCGTTTCGTAGTTACGATAGAAGCACAAATGGTGTTGAGCAAGTTATCGAACGCGCGCGCACCGCAAATATTTTACTGACCAATAAGACCCCTATAACTCAAGAAGTGATAGAGGCTTGCCCTGAATTAGAGTGTATTGCTGTTCTCGCGACGGGTTACAACGTGGTTGATACCCGTTATGCAAAGCAGCGCGGAATTCCGGTCATGAATGTGCCAGTTTATGGCACTGATACCGTTGCTGAGATGGTGTTTGCACACATTTTTCAGTTTGCTCGCAATGTGGCATCAATAAGCAATGACGTAAAAGAAAACCTAGGTTGGAGTCGAAACAACGATTGGACATATTGGCTGTCCCCACAACTTGAATTAGCGGGAAAAACCATCGGCATCATAGGGTTTGGCAACATAGGCCAACGCGTCGGCGCCATCGCGTCGGCCTTCGGTATGACGGTACTAGCCCATGATGACTACTGTAAATCTCAACCAAACTACGGACACGAAATAGTGCCACTAGAGCGCCTACTAGAGAGCTCAGATATTGTTTCGCTGCACTGCCCAGCACTTCCCGCTACTGAAAACCTTATCAACCAAAAAAGTTTGGCGCTAATGAAACCCAATGCCATATTGGTGAATACCTCAAGAGGGCAACTGGTCAACGAAAGTGACCTTGCTATAGCGCTTAACCAAGGTGATATATACGGCGCCGCTCTGGATACCTTGTGGCAAGAACCTCCAGCAGAAAACAATCCATTATTAACCGCAAAAAACTGCGTGATCACCCCGCATATTGCTTGGGCTACATTAGATGCTCGAATACGGATAATGAATATGGTCGCAGACAATATAAAACACTTTATTGAAGGAGTACCAAGCAACGTTGTCAATCGCTAAAGAGCTCTAACCGATATAGCGGCTACCACTATTACAAATGCGACGACCGGCAGGATGACGAATATGACAATAGAAATTAACCATTTTGGTTTTTTTTACAACCAAGAAGTTAACGAGGTGACGTTGACATCGGCAACAGGAATGTCTGTGTCACTATTAACCCTTGGGGGGATAATCAAGAATCTTTTGGTCCCTATTCGTAACGGTCAGCGGGTAGACGTCGTTCTCGGTTATGACACTGTGCAACAATACGCGAATGATAACCACTACATGGGCGCTATCATTGGTCGTGTTGCCAATAGAATTGAGAATGCTAAGTTTCGGTTTAACGAGCAAGATATTTCAGTTAATGGCAATGCCTACGACGGAAGACACTGTGTACATGGTGGTCGGTTTGGTTACCACCACCGAGTTTGGACACTAGAAGAAACCGCTGAAACTGCTGACTTTGTTTCAGCTACCTTCACCCTGAAAGATGGCGATGGGGAAGAAGGCTTTCATGGTAATTTGCTTTTAACGGCAACCTACACCTTAACATCGTCCCCTTCGACTTCAGCACACCAGGGAGCAGAGAAGCGTGAGACAAACAACACATTAACGCTTACCATCGATGCAACCGCTGACGCTGCATCCCCAATAAGCCTAACTGCACACAGTTACTTTAATCTCAATGGACATGAATCGACAGATGTGAGAAATCATTTGTTAACACTGCCATCGCAAAGCGTGCTTCAACAAAAACACGACCGTATTCCGAATGGAAACATTATGTCGATCGCTGACTCAATCTTTGATTTCTCCACTGGAGAGAAGCTATCGAAAAGCATAGACAGAAATATTGATATCAACGACTCTTATACCCTAGCCACAAATAATACGATACGAAACATCGCCAAGTTGCGTACTCAGGAACTGACCTTGAACGTCTTGTCTAATGAGCAAACCGTTCACTTTTATAATGGGCATAACCTTCACAAGGTGCAGGGAAAAAAAGGGGTTATCTATGGGAAATTTTCTGGGGTGTGCATTGAACCTAAGGGGTATGTCAATTCAGTAAACCTTGCTCAGTTTCCAACATCGATTGTATCTCCAAGTGTGCCTTATAATCATACTATTGTTTATGACTTTTCTACTTTGCCATAATTGATACAGCGATGACAAAGATTGGTAATGGGACTTAAAATTGACTCGGCTAGCTAACTTTTCCTCTAAACGCCTTACTTTTTCAATTTTAGTTAAAAGTCTAAGTACCACTTTAGGACATACTTTTTGATACCAATCTCGTCCAGACTTCACATCAAGAATATGAACAAAATCGCACCTGGTTTCAAACACCGCCTGCCAACAATACTTTTTGGGCAATGTTGCTCTACCTTTAGTTTCCGACTATTTTGCTCAACCCAAATAAACCGCTAACTCAATATCGCTAAGTTACGTGGACCGTTTCCAACGGTAACGCCTACATAACGGTGGCACTAACACATTACTGCACCCAAAAATCAACCGAAGACGCGTTACTCGTCATCCGAGTTCGTTTGGCGCGCCATGTAATTTCGAATCACCAAGTCGAGCTGATACACCAATTCGAACTCTTCTTCCGGGCGGCTTAGGAGATCATCCAATTTCTTGAGTGTGCTCCCCTTGGCTATCGCACACAAATCCGAAAACGTCAGCTCGCTAGTGAGTTCTCGATTGAGCTTGGCATAGACACTGCTTTTAGGTAAACCCGACTTCTTCGCAAGATCAACGCGACTCCATTTTGCCGCGGCTAATGCAAATTCAATTCGCTCGATGAGCATTCCACGCAATTCAGGATCCGAAAATCCATAAAACTCATAACCGTCTGAATCCAGTTCCATGTCCAAAATACCAAATTATCATCATTAACATGTCCAGATTTTAGACTGCCAAACCGTTAACTTAAAGCCATCGACAATGAATATGCCGCGTAAATCGCATTAAACCATCCAGTAACTGAGGTATCCCCCATGAAAACAACACTTTTATCACTTTTGATAGCCAGCGCATCTTTCGCCACCTACGCCAATACAGCTGGCGACAACCTCCCTTATTTTTCTGGAGAGCGGGACGCGGTTCAATCGGGGGCGCTGGTACTTGATATGTCTGGTCAGTCTGATCAACAACTGGCGAAAGCCTTATCCAAAATGGAGAGACTGTCACCAAACCCAATCGTTATCGAAGCCGCTGAGCGTGCGACTAACAATAACCGTAAACTCGCACCTGAATACACCAAAATGATGGAAGCCCAAGCCAAGTTAAAAGGCGTGTCTGTGGCGACCTTGTTTGCTGCCGCCGTCAATACGGATTGGGTCGTGAATGAAAGCATAAAAGAAGGTACGGCTGACACGATTTCAGGCTGTACCACGGTCGCGTTCAATAATGGTATTGTTGGACAAACCAATGACTTGTCACTCTCGGCACTGACCGACCACACCACTCTAGTAAAAACCGATGATAGTCTATTTGTGGTAGCCGATGGCGCACACTTCCAAGGCATGGGACGTCATGTCGGTATCGTTCTTAACTTCCTTGGTGAACCATCAGGGAAAAGCGGCATTGACGCCGATAACCTCGTGACTCATGACGCGATTTTTGCGGCTGCCGTACAACAAGAGCGTGTGGAAGATGTCATCAATATGCTGAAACCCTACAGCACAATTGTGGCGCTAAACTTCACGGTGGTCGATGATAAAGGCGCAAGCGCCGCAATCGAGATCAGTGCTGACGGCATGAAAGTCATTCGAGGCGAGCGTGGTGTCGCCCATGCCAACCATAACCAAGACTTTCGCCAACAGATGAGCCAGTTAGAAACTGAGTACGAGATGAATGCAGCGTTCTTTGACACGTTTGCCCGCGAAGACGCTGCCAATTTGTTTTTGGATTATTCGCAAGAATTGAGCGTTGAAGGGATGCAATATCTGTTTAATCAACGTCCAATCAATCTCACGAAATATAACGATAAAGATTTTGTGACCGTTGAAGCCATGGTGTTTGATGTGAAGAATGGCTGTGCGTATGTATCGGGGGATAACCCGCGTTTCAGTGATTATACAAAAGTCTGCCTAGACTAATTCATGTGGGCCAATATGGAATGAGCGCTTCGTTAAACCCATGAGATCATACGTAGCATCAATCATATACATTACATTGCAAATTTATGGGATAAAATGAACAGCAAAAAACGGTATTGATGCAACGAGGCTAAGTAAACTACGCATGTTGCTATTTCATCCATTACAATAAGTTCACCACCCGCCTTAGCGGTAACGACAGTACATAGAAAAACAGGGGTTTATAGCATTACTATTTGCGCCTTAGCGCCTGTTCTATGTACTCGTCTCTATCGCTCATCATCCATGGATTTCTATGTTGCACGCCTTTGGCAATACACCCCATCAAGTACAAGCCATTCAACAGGTTTTCCAAACCCTAGAACACCATTACGGTTGGTTTGAGTGGTGGGCAACCCCTCAGCCTTATGACATCATGGTTGGCTCGGTACTCGTCCAAAATACGACGTGGAAAAATGCCGAAAAGGCGCTTCACAACTTGGGCCATAATCTAGCACCCAACTATGTGGCAAGCTTACCTCTTGAAGAACTGGCAAACAAAATTCGCTCCAGTGGTTATTACAACCAGAAAGCACTGAAACTCAAAGCCCTCACGCAATGGTATGCCCAGTATGGCTACGACATGGAACGAGTCCGAGCCCAAACGTTGACGACCTTGCGGAGTGAATTACTGGATATTAAAGGCGTGGGCGGAGAAACCGCCGATGTCATACTTGTATATGCCATCGGCAAACCTTCATTTGTGATTGATGCTTACGCGAGAAGAATTGTGTCGAGAAACGGCATCACAGTACCACGCGGATATGAAGCCTTTCGGCTGCTAATGGAGAGCGCTCTCTCCGTCACTAGCGTAACGCCGATTAATTGTGAGGCAGATGTGAGAGTCCACACTGGCACTAGCACTGATACTGATACTGATACTGATACTGATACTGATACAAAACGATACGCTTATTATCACGGACTCATTGTTGAGCACGGACAGCAGTTTTGCAACAAGGTACCAAACTGTGGCAGCTGCCCGCTAGGGTTAAGCTGCCCTAAAATTGGCGTTTAAGCATCTAACGTTAGTGGTTAAGTTTAGAACGTGAATGTTTACGTTGCTATCTAGCTGTCTAACTTTCTAACTTTCTAACTTTCTAACTTTCTAACTTTCTAACTTAAGTATTTATCTTTCTAAAGCTGCGTCATATCCAGCTTTCTTCCAAGGTGCATAACTTCGACATCGGCGTATCCAAGGCGAATCGCCTCAAACTGATGGCTCATTTCTAATGCTTGAGCGGCATCTTTTGCTAACACTGAAACCAAGTACACCGGACGCACGACATTCGACATAACGGTTTGTGTATTAATGTAAGATGAAGACACCGACCCAACCTGATTTAATGCAATAACACGTTGTAGATCAATGCCCAGTACTCGGTCTATCTCCATCGGTTCAATGCCCGCTTTCCAGGTCAGTGTCAGGCCGTAATGGTTGTCTTGCGGCGTTGAGTCTAACCACTTTGAACCCAAGGGTTGGACGTGACTTATCGTCACAAGACTTGCTTTGTAAAGTGGCAGTCCTGCCAACGTGGTTCGAATATCCGCTTCACTGTCACCTTCCATGACAAACCGTAATAGCTGCGTCGCTTTATCGCCAACTTGGCTGTCGGTAACAAACATATCTTTCACCCGACCATTATCGATAAACTGTTTAAATGCCTGTTTTTGCTCTGGCATCTTTTCGAGCACTTGATAGATGTCTTGGGTATTCCATTGCAATTCAACACCATAATCTTGCGCCATCGCGACGTTAGGAAGAAGCACGAATACGGTAATACTAGATACGATTTTATTAATTAGTTTCATGAGCTTACTCTCTCTTTATGCTTATATTTCTGTGGTTTTATTTATAGGATTCATTTCGGTATTACGGATATCACCACCTTGAACGGTATGAACGATGACAGCTGCGGCATGTGGATTCTGCCGATTTAATCGCCTGCTTTGCCTGTTTTTCATTTTGGTCTCTGACCGCCGCCGTCAATGAGGCGTAGCTGTCGGTCATTTCCAGCATTAAGCGGTCAAATTTCTCTGGACTGTCCCAAATGTCCGACTTGGCTTTGCCTCCCTTTTGCGCTTCATTTACAAACGCTGTCGAAACCATATTGCTGTCCAGCTGCAATTTTTCACTCGTCAGTTGCACTTCGTCCCAAACGATATGGTCTTGATCGAGCAATCTTGATACAGATTTCGTATTCGATTCAATATCTGAAAATGCTTGTTGCCGTTGTTCAACTGCATTTGCCAATATCGTGGTACTACTCAGCATTAAAGCGCCGCCAATCAGTACTCGCGCCCATGTTAGAACAACGTTTCTCGTTACTTCTCTTGTGTTCAAACCTTTCAAAATAGTCATGTCATGCCCTTTTCTTTTTTGTCTGCTTGCTTGCTTGCTTGCTTGCTTGCTTGCTTTATAATTTACACAACAACTATTGTGCACGCAACAGTTGTTGTGTAAATCAAATGAACTTTTCCAAGATGAGATCATAAAAATGAAGAAAATAGCGATATGGGATCTGGGCACACGCGTCTATCACTGGGCTCAAGCGATAGTGTTTACAGCACTAATGGTAACGGGTGTAACAGGGAACGGCCCGCATACCCAGTTAGGTCTTGCACTTTTTACTTTACTTACCTGGCGTTTTATTTGGGGCATTGTCGGCAGCGAAACCAGCATTTTTCAGCAATTTGTTGCTTCCCCTAAAAGAGTATGGGCTTACATCAGAGGCATTCAGCAACCGAAATTAGGTCATAACCCACTAGGAGGCTGGATGGTGATCACACTACTCACTAGCCTACTTCTACAGTGCTTGACTGGGATGCTTCTTGCTGGAATGTTTGATGGCTTGAGCCTCATTGGTATCGAGTTTCCAGACATTATGTATGGAATGGCAGAGCAGCTTCATGTGCTACTCGCGGACGGGTTACCGCTGTTAATCATGTTGCATGTTGGCGCCGTCATCGTTTATAAATTTAAATCTAAGCCTCTTTTGTGGGCCATGCTGTCTGGTTACCAGAGGGTTTCTAGGAACACGCCAGTTGATCAACCTGTGCTCGTCAGTCATCGACGAGCAATAGTCGTGCTAATGGCAGCAACATCAGTTACTATCGCAATAGTTGCTATTTCAATGGTGTAGAACATGGAACAAGACTTTGAACGAAAAACGAGCTTTGGTTGGTTGCTAAATGTCGTGGCTAATCATGCGTCGAAAGAATTTGATAAGCGCCTGAAAGAGAAAGGGCTAACCCTGGCACTTTGGCCAACATTGATGTGCTTATGGGAGAAAGAAGGCATCACACAGCGAGAAATTGCCCAAATGTCGAAAGTAGAAAGTTCTACCACAACAAGAACGCTCGATAAACTGGTGGCACTCGGGTTAGTAGAGCGTCAGGCCGACCCTGAAAGTCGCCGCTCATTTCGGATTTTTCTGACGGCTGAAGGTCAGGCACTTAAAAATGAAGTGATTCATTTGCCTGTTGAGGTGAATCAACAAATCCTTTCAGCGCTCAATCCTGATGAGCAAAAAACCATGATTAGCTTACTGCAAAAAATGGTGGCTCAAGTTTAGTTGCAGCATGACACCCAAGATCTTATCTCTGTGACCTTCCATATGAAGGGAAGTCACCGAGGTAACAGTGAGGCGTTGAGGTGCTGAAAAAGTTTCTTTAACTGACAGTAAAAGAGAATCTAGTCATCTTTCTTGGGGTGTTTCCTTTGAATGCCTTTATCAGTAGATAAAAAAGCTCGCATTAACGCGAGCTTAGCATAGCCTCATTTAGGTTGCGTCTGCCTTAAGCAACGTCAATCACCACTTTACCAATCGCTTTACCCGAGGCTAAATGTGCATGAGCATCACCGACCTCACTAAGGTCAAAGGTTTGAGGATCGACGACGGGGATTAATGCTCCAGATTCTGCAATCTTAGCAATGGCTGCTAATATCTCGCCGTGTTCTTCACGCTTGACGTTGTGAATCATAGGAATCAGCATAAACACCACATGCAAAGACAAGCCTTTGAAGTGCGCTGTACTTAAGTCCAATTCTAATAACGAAACCGTTGTGGCAATATGGCCGTTTAACGCAGCAGCATTCATTGAATTGTTTAGGTTTTCACCACCAACCGAGTCGTAAACAACATCAAAACCTGCGCCTTGTGTATGTTTAGCAACATAATCCTCAACTGATTCTGAAGTGAAATCAATCGCTGTCGCGCCTAATTTTTCCATCAAGGCTGCTTGCTCTCCCGCTCGCCCCGTAGCATAAACGTCTGCGCCAAAGTGCTTGGCTATTTGCAGTGCTAAATGCCCCACACCACCAGAACCACCATGAACCAGCACTTTCTGACCAGAATCCGTACCGGCTCGCACTAACCCTTCGTAAGCGGTGATACCCGCCAACGGTATCGCCGCTGACTCACGCATGGATAAGTTTTTAGGTTTGTGCGCTATGAGTTTGGCATCTGCTGGCATATATTCCGCAAGCGTACCTTGTAAATCCCCTAATCCACCAGCACACCCATAAACTTCATCGCCCACCTTAAATCCACTAACATCGGAGCCTACCGCTTCAATCGTACCGGCAAAATCCATTCCCAAGATTGCTGGTGTTTGAGGTGAGAAAGGTAAGCCTTCCCCCATTTCACGAATCATCATATCGACAGTATTAACACTTGTCGCCGCCACTCGAACCAACACTTCACCAGCGCTAATCTCTGGTTTTGCCACTTCTGCGACTTCAAATGCGTCCACACCACCATATTCACGTACGATTGTTGCTTTCATTAGGTATTACCCTTGCATTTAGTGATTACAAATCAGCTCATCGCTAACCATTCATTTCCTGTTTTACAGCTTAGACAAATTATTTAAATTCATCTTCAATCATTACAAGAAAGAGTTTTAAGCCTTTCTTAATAATGATGAGGTAAAGAATGGCCGAATGAATCGAATGAAAACCACATCGACAAAGAGCAAACCCAAAATGAATGACTCATCTTCGGACTCGATATTGAGAAGTACTTTTAGTGTGCGTCCGTCAATCTTTCGGTGCGATCACGGCAGTAAATCGTCTGACATCGGAGGTTATGGGGCCTACCTTTGAGTATTGATGGACGTACATTCCGAACTGACCTTCCTGTTAGGGTCAACTATTCGGTTTAAGAAAATACTCGAATACGATGGTTATCTGGGTCCAGAGCGACAAAATTAACACCATAAACAGATTCTTCAGGCTCTTGAGCAAACTCCACCCCTTGTCGTGTCCAGTTTTCAAATAGAGAGTGAAGCGCGTCTCTATCCTGAACGGGAATAGAAAGCTCTGTGCCTCCACCTCGAACGGTACTTGTTGGTGTTAACACATCGGCTTGCTTAAGTGTGATTTTAACGTTGCTTGCAAAATCTAATGCCGCAAACGTTGGGGATAAAAGCTTAGGTTCGCAATTAAAGGCTTTGGCATAAAATGTCATGCTGCGTTGGATATCCTCAACATAAAGGACAATTGAATCGAGAGTAAACATAATAACTTCCTTACTTCTATGAAATGGATAAAAGAGTGTAAAACGGATGCATGACAGTTTTTGTCAGTAGCGATAGTACCTATTATTAATTTGCTCTAATGTTTCCCACTCAGACAGCAACTCATGGCGAGAGCGTGGGTATTGGTGTTCGATTTTTCGCCACTCCTTAATTCTATCTAGTCGAAAGTTACGAAACGCCTGCTTTGTCTCACACCATGCAACCAACACATGGTATTGCTCAAATAAGCCAATTAGCATAGGCCATATAACTCTTGTGCTTATCGTCTCTTTTGCATCTATGTAAATAATTTCGGCTTTATGTTCCCTTTTAATGGCTTGTTTAATCTCTGATAATTCCACCATTACCTGCGGGACCTCTATAATTGAAGCAACACGTACAATATCTTCTCTGTACTTAGCTTGATGCGCTGACGGTAAAACGGCAGATATCTTAGCAAGTGCATTATTAACTGCCTCACTAAACTCACCATTGGCTTGCTTTGAAACCCACTGAGCGCCAAGTCGCAGCGCTTCCAGTTCATCTACAGTAAACATCATTGGTGGTAAATCAAAGCTGGGTTTTAAAATATAGCCAAGACCCGCCTCTCCCGTAATCTCAGCCCCTTGAGATTGCAGCGTGGCAATATCTCGATAGATCGTCCGCACGCTCACATCTAGTTTTCCCGCTAACTTTTCTGCAGAAACAGGGAATTTATGGCAACGGAGTAACTGCAGTAGATCAAAGAGTCGTTGACTTCTAGACATAGCAATACCTAAAACTAACAAGAGTAAGAACAAGGTATAACACATCCAACTTAACTAAATAAAGGCGTAAAGTGATAGGCATAGAACTACCCAAACCGTAGCCGATTTTATCTACAATATTATCCAGATTCGCAAGACAACATATTCCAGTTTAATTCATTATTCCATTTATCGTCGTTAAATGCAGGATAAAAAAGCGAGAGGTAGAAAGGTCATCAAAACCAACGACAGACACCTGTTTTGGAACTTGAATACCTTGCTGATGCAAAGCCTGAAGACACCGTAGGCGCTGGTGTCAAAACGTTGCTGAAATAGACGAATTAAACAAAATCAGACGACTCTAATTCCTTCGGTATGTGTCCTTTTCGTTTTATCCTATCCCAAGTTTGGTTCTGTTTCGAGACAGCATTGGCGTCAGTATGATTCATTTATTGAGTGGAGCTGCTCTCGGCCTCATATGTTTGCGCTTCACCAAGGATTTATGGCTTTCAAAAACAAATAAACGACACACTCTTGATAAGAATGTGTCGTTATTCACTGGCTAGTCCATCAATGAGCCCATGTTACGTCGACATGTTGCGTCAATATGGCGCCTCAGTTAGCCTTTAAGCTCAGATAGCTGATCAGAGAACCAAATCTTACGCTGAAAGCGCGGGTTCTTAGAGGACATATCGATCTTATATGGGTTTTCTTCTTCTAAGCGCTGTGGGATCGCTAAGATCTTGCTAAGCTCCTGCGCCAAATACTTCTCAATCTTCAGTACCACCATTTTCTTACGTAAACGGCCTTGTTCATCACGGTTAAGAATGGTTGGCATGGTATTCAGCGTTAGAATTTCACCCAATGCAGGGTGAGACATGCGCTCACGCCCTTCAGTACTGGCGTAGAAGTGTGAAACCGTAAACACCATATTCTCAGGTTTAAGCTGCTGTAGGAACTGACACGATTTCACCACCGTTGAACCCGTACGTACCATGTCGTCAAACAGTACGATGCTCGATTTTTCCAGCCCCTCGAAAGTATCTTCACTTTCTTTATGCAGTGTGATTTCCACTTTGCGCTCAGCAGTACGCTCTTTATCCAACATGATAAATTTAGCTTTACTCAAACCAATTCTGTTGTACATCTCTTTAACAAAGTCGCGCGCCCCTTTGTCTGGTGCACAAAGTACCAAGCCTTCACCGTCTGGACCATAGTTCAACATGTTAGAGTTAAGTAGATAATGGGCGTAAATCTGATAAGGAATGAGGTTATAGAAACGGCCGCCAAACACATCGCCAAACATCTTCTGCACCGAATCAGAGTGGTTATGTACCGTGACCACATCATCAACGCCAGACAGCTTTAGTAACTGCGCATACAGTTGCGCGGTAAACGGCTGACCATCAAACTTCTTAATGTCCGAAACGGAACGCTCACCACCTGTATCGCCAAGCTCAGGGCGTGCACCACGATCTTGAGCAGAGAAGAACAGATCAGGCTCCACCAACACCACACGACTGGCACCATTTTCTTTGGCAGCACGGGCAATAATAAAGTTATGCATCGCCAACTCTTGACGACTGGTAACCAGGTTGCCGGTGCTAACGATCACGACAGTCTTACCTTCCAAACTGTTGCCGATATTGTCTGTGTCGTCTTCATCGGAAATAAAGCGCGGGCAAAATTCGGTGTTCATGAAGTGCTTCATACTGATGACATCTGAAATGTCTTCATGTTGTCCCATCGCATAGGCGACATCGATGGCAAATGGATTATCGGAAGAGTTACTAACAATCACTATATCGCTAGATAGTGTGTTTTGGCTGCTCATGGCATTCCTTATTAATTCGGAAAATGAGTGGGTTGTGATGGGGGTATTCTAGCGGTAAAGCGAGCAAAACGGCAGAGGGAATTCCAGGTTTGTGGTCAAGGCTTATGATATCGCGGCTAGGCTATCCCATTGAGAGAGTCTAATGATTTTCGGTGTGTCCTTTTCGTCTTCTCGAAGGCAGGCAAAATAAGTTCACTTATCAACTAAGCTAAGCGGTACTCACTTAAACAAGGTCTCACCGTTTTTGCTCTGGCGCTTAGTTGTGCCCCTTTCCTACTTAGAGTTCATATTTTTCACTAAACACATGAGCTAATATCAGTCAATAATCCGTAATGTGATTCGCTCCAGTAAGACTAGAGTCTGGGCAGTCCAAAACTATTAATTCAGTGTCCAAAACTACTGGTGCGAATTAAGAAAGTCTTGGTCACTTCATTCCTATAGGTAAAATAAAGGACCGAACGTTTCTACGTTCAGTCCTCTTTCTTCCCTCCAAATATATATTCATGTTCAAGCGGTAATGATTGCCCTAACAGCACCTACCTCAGAGATAGCCTTTTAATAGTAAAAACTAAACACAAATTAAGGCTATATCGACACTAGCTATAAACTATATAAAAAGAAGAGATTGTCTAACCACACTATTACTAAGCGCTTCAAAAGCTAACCTATATAATAGCATTTACACTGATACTTAATTAAATACATTAATACTTTTTGTAATTAGGTTTACGTTTCTCAGCAAATGCTGTCATACCTTCACGCTGGTCCTGTGAACCAAATAGGGCATGAAACAAACGGCGTTCTAACTTTAGACCCGGTTGTAACGGAGTTTCAGCTTGTTGGTTAACGGATTCTTTGCCAGCCAACACTGCCATTCTCGGGTTATTGCAAATCAATGTCGCAAGTGCTATTGCTTCTTCGATGTGCTTCCCTTCTTCCACAATTTTGGTTATGACTCCCATATGTTCTGCTTCTTGTGCATCAAACACTTTACCGGTCAGGATATATTCCATCGCTTTAGCCTTACCTATTGCACGCGTAAGACGAGCAGGGCCTCCCGCCCCAGGAATGACACCTAATGTAACTTCAGGTAAGCTGAATTTAGCTGTAGGGTCTGCAACAACCATGTCACACATTAGCGAAATTTCAGTTCCGCCACCAAAAGCCACGCCATGAACAGCTGCAATAACAGGTTTGCGTAGTTGCGCCACTTGGTCAATTTCAGAGGCTAAGTCTGAAGTAAATGCACTCTCAAAGTCTTGTGATGCGATCCATTTTAAATCAGCACCTGCACAAAATGCTTTATCGCCCCCAGTCAAAACCATACACCCAATTTCACTATTGTTATCAAAAGCTTTAAGTGCATTAACTATGTCTATTGTCACTTGATAATTTAGAGCGTTGAACGCTTCAGGTCTATTAATAGCGACTAGTCCAACTTGGCCAATTTGTTCTGTTGTAACGTATTTATATTGAGACATTTAGTACTCCGAATTTTTTAGGTTAGTTTTCATAAATTAGATAATGGTATTAATCGTTCTCGTAGCTTCTTCTTCGATATTCGATCTAAAGTAGATCGAGGAAAATGGTCGATTATGTGTATTGCTACGGGAACTTTAAAATCGGCAATTTTCTCTTTGCAATATTGAGTAATTAAAGCATTCACCTCATTAGGCTCATGCTGTTTTCCCGCTTTATTAAGCGATATAAAAGCAACCGGTACTTCACCCAGCATGTCGTGTTGTTGGCCTATAACCGCGCACTCCATAATTAAACCGGTCTCACTTATCGCGGTTTCAATTTCTAGTGCCGCCACATTTTCACTGCCAATTCGTAACATGTCGGTCGTGCGAGATACGTAAAACATCCAGCCTGCGTCATCGATATGGATGCGGTCTCCTGTATCTAACGCACCACGCTCATTAAACAACGACAGCGTTTGTTTCGGGTGGCGGTAATATTCTTTAAAGAGCGTGACGCCTCTTTCACCATAGATATATAGTTGCCCCTCTTCCCCTGGTCTTGCTAGGCCACCATCATCCTTACGAACCTCAACTCCGTAAAATGGTGATGGTCGACCAATATTGCCGGGAGGCCCAGGATGGTCTGGATCCGAAACGATACAAGCGGACATCGTCTCCGTCATACCCCACAACGCCATGGTTTTGGTGCCAAATTCTTGTTCAATCTCAGGCAAGCGCTCTAAACCAACCATAAAACGAACTTGATGCTCAGGTACTGGTCGTCCAGACAGAGCCTTGAACGCAAACGGAATCATCGACACCCAAGTAATGTTGTGATTAACGCAAGCTTCCCAAAATCGCGAGGCAGAGAATTTTGGTTGTATAACGACGGTGCCACCAGTCCAAAGAGTACTCAGCAAGGTAATCTGTGCATTTGCATGAAACAAAGGTAAGTACAGCAAAGTAATATCGCCTTGATTCAAGCGCATATTGAATGCCATAGACTTTCCTCCCCACATCGCATTTGCGTTTGTCCATAATGTGGGCTTTGGGCGCGATGTCGTACCTGACGTAAATTGCACTGCAAAATCACGTTGATGATCAGCAGGTAATACAGTGAGTAAAGAATCACTATAAATAGAAGCAAAGTGCTCAGCATTACTTGGTAATGCTTCAGCACCCGCCACTATGAGTTGGGTACCACTTTTACACGCCTTCGAGACAACGCTATGTAAAGAAGGCTGAGTAATAGCGACAACAGGTTGCATCACTTCACAGAAGTGTTTCATGTTGTCGCTCGTTGACCGAGTGTTGGTGGTAACAGGAATTGCGCCAATATAAGCACACCCAAACCAAGCAATAAGAAACTCAGGGCTATTATCAAGGTGGATCAGTACAAAATCACCGTCTTGAATGCCTCGTTCAACTAATCCTGAAGCAAAGCGCTTAGCGTCATCAGCAAGTTGTTGGTACGTCCAAGAACATGGTTCTCCTTCAAACGGAGCCCAGACAATGAAATCCTTATCCGGTTGACGTTCCACCCATTGGTCAAGTAACCAAACAACACTCATATTCTGAAATTGATTGCCTTTAGATACTTGTTCTATGTTAGATAAATTAGCCAATATCGAGTTCTCTTATTTTCTTGGTAAACCAATAACACCTGATTCTGAAAGTGCTGCGATTTGTTCTTTACTGTAACCAAGAGACTCAAGTTCAGGAATAGTATGCTCGCCAACACCTGGAGGCGTTCTCGGTTTAACCTTACTTACACCATCTGCTTGAATATGAATTGGGCTATCAATCGTTCGCATCCCATCAGTACCTTCAACATCAGGAAAACAACCATTAGCGATCATATGCTCATCATGAATACATTCTTGCGTTGTCTGTACTGCACTGTAGTTAACGCCGAACTTGCTTAATCGCTCTTTCACTTCTGCGAGATTATGCTTACCAACAATCCCGTCCATTTCAGCAAACAACGCTTGATGATTCTGGCTAATTAACTTCGGAGTAGAAAAACGCTCATCGTGTTTAAGTTCGTCGGCATTAAATGCTGAGAACAGGTTGCCTATATTGTTCGGGTTTAACTCAACAATGATGATGTAACGGTTATCTAAGGTTTTATATACCCCACCAGTGACTGGGTTTGGCCACTCTTCACGCTCAAACTTAGGGAAAGCAGAGGTCCCTGCAAGAGCAGCTTGTAATAAGCTTGAATTGGCCCACAAGCCCGCCCCCATCAAAGATGTGGACACCATTGAGCCTTTCCCTGTACGTTCACGGTGGAATAGACCCGTCATCACAGCACTAAATAATGTTGTAGCAGTATTAAGGTCACCAAAACCGATAGGTAAAGGAACTGGACCACCCGTATTAGGGCGAAATTCATCCATAGCACCGGTTCGCGCATACCAAGCCGTCATATCAAACCCTGGAGCGTCAGTGTCTGCCCCCTCTAAACCAAAACCATTTACCCATGCATAAACGGCGTTGGGGTTAATAGCCTTGATATCTTCATAAGTATGTCTAAGTTTTTCTTGTACTTTACGAGGAGAATTAGTGAGAACAACATCCGCCGTAGCAATCAACTTATGAAGAGCATCTTGTGCTTCTGATTTTTTCAGATCTAAAGCAACAGATTTTTTACTGCGATTTTGGATATAAGTTGTCCAAGGAATATTACTTTTAGGCATGCCCGGAGTCAGGTGTCCGTTGCGCCATGGGTCTCCTTCTAGTGGATCAATTTTGATCACTTCAGCGCCATGATCGGCAAGCATTACTGTTGCTGAAGGAGCTGCTGCCATTGAAGCTATTTCGATTACTCGAATGCCATCTAAAATTCCTGCCATGTGTTACCGCCTTAATTATATAGAGTAGATGAAGAAGTTATTTTTCGTATATCTAGCAAAGCAAACTTAGTTACAAAATAAGGGCTCTGAGGAAATACGCTTGAGCACAAAATTAACGTAATAATTTAAACTTACCCAATCGTTTAGAGAGGACTAAATCCTACAATGCTTCCTGCCGACTTTTAGCATTACTAGATTTATATTCCACATTCCACGTTAAAATTTATTAATGGGTAAAATTAGCGAGACTGGTTACTTCAGTAAATATAACAAGAAAAATAAGTGACGATGTAATTGGCGACAACCAAGAATAACAGCAGCCTCACAGCTAGATCTTGTCACAAAAAACCACCCTGCAACAAGGTTGAATTCATCACTCCTGACACTGACCAATTAAAAATAAAGTAAACATCAAAAACCACTAAAAGATGAGAATAAATAGGCTCGTCTATTATCATTGTATAAAGTAAAAACCAATTACCTTATAATCAATGACTTATATTAATAAACTTCAATAATTAAAAGCAACCCATTGAAAAGTAATGGATAATTATCGATACATCTTATTGAATACAAACTTAGAAGAAAGTATCACAATATATCTAGCATAGTGGAATTGGAGACATTAGGTGCGCAATGAGATATATCACGGGCTGCCCAGAAAGAATTAATGGTATTGTTTGTAGGGATTTTATTTTTCTAATCAAGGTGCTACAGCAAAATCTCTCGGCTTCACATCATTCAAAGAAATGGACGACCTATTTGAAGCACAGTTAACTAATGTTTTAGAATGATTATCAAGGCTTGGTATTCTCGACTCTAGCTCAGGTGATGATGTTGGTGTTCACTCCTTAGTCAGAAGTTACTTTTCATTATATTGGCTAATTCATAACTTTCCAGACTAGCAATATCACTGACTCATTTATGTCCAGGAACGTTTTTAAAATTGATCAAACTCGATTGTCCTCCGACAACAATGGCTAGATATAGAGCGAGCATAGGGTCAGATAGAGTTTAAAAATAGGTAGTGGTTAGGGGGGAATTGGTGATCTTAATTACACATCCCTGTGTAACGTATTCTGAATGTCAGCTGGCTCTAAAGCGCTTCATAAATTGACTAAAGCGTGGAATCAGGTTTTGTACAGTCGGCGCATCGGGAATCTCATTTACAAAAGTCATAAAGCGCTGTGCTTTACTTTTATCACCTTGAGCAGTCCCTGCTAGTATTGCTTGAGCTAAAATTACATGCTCAGCGGTAACGTCCTTATTCGAAAATTCGTGAATCAACATAGAAAATCCTAATAAGTATAAATACGGATGTAATAATACAATATATTGATGTTTATATCGATAGTTTATGGCATTCATCTATGTCAGATTTGTGTGAAAGCAAGACAGTGATGTGCACCATCAATACTGGACAGTGAGCTTAGTGACTTTCCATACTTATGCTAATTCGTGATTTACTAATACTTGGTTCTCCGAAACTCATTTCTGTCCACAAACGTGCCTGTTCGTTTTCATCAGCGCAAAATAAATTCCGGCATGTGACTGCCTCCACAAATAAAAACTAACCGTCATCCCCTTGAAAAAGGGGATCTTCGTCAGCGCGTTATGAACTTATTCGGGTGTCATTCATTTATATTTAAGTGAGTCACACGCGTTGAGAGGGCCTCGTCTGCACTAGGATGACGGCCTAATTGGGATAGCTTACAGAGCGATTAACTAAGAGGTCATGGTCTAAAAAATGAGATGCAGCCTAAACTGCGAATGGCATTTATAAATGCATACAGCCGAGCGGGAGATAGGTAGCGCCGTATTAGACTAGAACCTAAAAATAGGTACTCAAACGCTACTTATTTCACGCTAACCAAACAGTAGTGCTTTTATCAAAAATATCGCCCAGATTTGCAAGGCAATGTATTCCAGTTTTATCAATAACTCCATGTCGTACTCCCTCTTCCTTGGGGTCCGTCAGTTATATCAATTTCATCGAGAAATAACAGTGAATTATCTTCAACTCACTCCAACGTCATGCAATTTTTTCACGTTGACTGTATTGCAGTAAAGCCCCCTTCGAAGCAAGAGTTCTACCAAACAACCCACTACGATGCGTCAAATGTTCCTGTCGCGATAAAACTCAAAATCAGCCGGGTCACATACGGATCACGCCTGAGTTTGTCATGCTTAATATTGACCTCAGCGAAATCTTTCATCCCTTCTAATTTGGTCGATTCTACTGAGACCAAGCCATCGTTTGTGTTGTTAAACATCCCGCTAAACACCGGATAACTCCGCGTGCCAGCAATGACACCAAAGTCATAATTAGGGGTGGGAAGCGTATTTGGGAAACTGTCTGAATCCGTCGTTAAAGATGTGGCTGTGCCACCTAGCAATGAAAGGATACCGTTGTTTTCAAAGAAATCCGCCACATCGCTACCATGGTTGGGTGTACCTAAAAATACCACTTCCCCCATCTCTTTAGAGGCGACAAAATCGGGGTGATTAGCGAGATAAGACCGTATCATTAAACCGCCCAATGAATGGCCAACAAAATGCGTTTTGGATTGATTGGTGTGAACAAAATCAGCGTGCTCAAATTGGGTGATGCAATCTGAAATGGCCGTTGAGCTTTCCTGCAACGTTGTTGTAATGGGTTGACGAATTGTGGGGTAATCGACAACACATACTTGATAGCCTTGCTCAGAGACAAGTTTAGACATCGTTTGCATCGACCAAGCACTACGAGCTAATCCATGCACGATGATCACTTGCTGGCTCTGATGGTTAGATAACTCACTTTTTGTTGGCTCTACGTCTGGTTTACTGCACCCAAACAAGGTCAATGCGGCGCTTATCGCGACAACGACTTTCCACTTCATACTACCCCTCCAATTCAACAACAGCATATCAAACTGGTAGAACCACGACTAGATAAACTAGCTGCGATCTTGATACCAAAATGACACAAAATGCCAAACTGAGTAAAAGTGTTTGTCTGTTGATTATTGTTCCATTAAATTCAATGAGTTACCTGTAAAACTTATGCGGGTAAGCCATATTGTGTTTGCTGTGCTCTCATCAATCAATAACAGAGGTTATCGTCATGTATCCACTAATTATTTAGCAACAACACCATCTCTTTATCTAAGCAAAAATTGTACACACATAAAATATAAGCCGTTAGTTACCCATCCATTGATAACCACTCACTCCATACAAGATTTAAGCACAAGACAAATAACTTCCCTCTACCACCACAATCATTCACACATTCAATGTGCATTGAGTTTACATAAGGTTAAAACCACTACCTTTGGCCAAAGTGCACTCTATTAATTCTATTTTTCGTTGCCTAGTGAGTATGAAACCGTTAAGAGCATACGCTGAATAAACGCGCGCAAAACCGACTGAATTAATCGAGATAACTACTGTGATATCCATGACAAAACCCAAATGGCGAACGCTAATCCTGTGTAGTGTCATCACTCAAATAACCGCGATGACCGCACTTGAAAGTAAAGTGAATGAGTTAGATTCTGACAACGATGGGGATGGTGATGCACTCGATGTGTACCCGTGGGAAAGCGACCGATATGCACTCCCTATCCATACTCTACCAACCATTATCGAAGCTGAAGATTATGATCGTGAAGGTCAAAACGTCGCGTTTTTTGACACCTCGGAAGAGAATCTTAGGCGGTCAAAATTACCGATACGCAATCAATCGCCCTATTGACGTTTGGGAAGAGCGTCCTGTAGACGGAGTTTATAACGACAATGATGAGAATGGGATAAGCGACGGGTTAGATAACGGCGTTATTCATAAAGGACAGGGGCTGACATCAGCTTGGTCTTGATGGCGTTAATTGACCACAACAAAATGCGACTCTCGCATCAACACGTGAAAAGAAGTGGCTGCGCAAGCACTTCTTTTGCGACAAGCCCAAACAGCAACCCTATTATTAGCGCTTTAAATACCATGACCATTGCTGCCTCCTTTTAGCTCATCGATTAAATGACAATCTTTAAGCATAGCGCTAGTTCACGGTAAACGCCGAGCTGCGTAGATAAAAAAGCAGCCGCACAAGGCGGCTGTTTTCAGCAATAAATGAACAACGATTTGAAATTCAAATTCTTATTGAATTTTACTACTGCATTGTTTCTTTAAGCTGCTCTAACAATGAGCGCTGTTGATCGCTAAGACCTGTCGGGATCTTTATTTGAATTCGAATCAATAAGTCGCCCGTATCACCTTTACGACTTGTCACACCTTTGCCCGTCATTTTGAATTTACGACCGTGCTGAGTGCCGGCTGGAATTCTCAGTTTAAAGCGACTATCCAGGACATTGACTTCAATTTCTCCACCCAAGGCCGCTGTAATCATATCCACTGGTGAATTGCAGATTAGGTCATTGCCCTCACGTTCTAGGAAAGCATGTGGTCGTGTGGCAATAATAAGCAATAGATCACCAGCAGGTGCTCCGTGAGAGCCCGCTCCACCTTTCCCTGAAAAACGAATTTTTTCACCGTCTTTGATACCAGCTGGGATCTTAACGTTGATTTTTTTATGTTCACCATTAATCGGTAAATCTACTACTTTATCGGCACCTTGAACGGCATCAACAAAGTCAACGGTAAGAGTGAATTCATTATCTTGTCCACGTCTAGGGCGGGGTTGACGCCCGCGGCCTTGTGAAAACATATCTTCAAACCCACCGAAACCGCCGCCGCCAAAGCCACCACGTTGTCCGAAGATGTCTTCAAACCCGCCGTGATGTCCGCCGCGACCACCCTGACCGCCATTTTCAAAGGCCGCATGACCAAACTGATCGTATTGGCGACGCTTATCTTTGTCAGTCAGAATTTCGTACGCTTCTTTTACTTCTTTAAAGCTCGCCTCTGCCGTCGCATCGCCTGGGTTTTTATCGGGATGATATTTCATCGCAAGCCGCTTATAAGCTTTTTTTATTTCTTGTTCTGACGCACCTTTTGAGACACCTAGCACGCTGTAATAATCTTTTTTAGACATGCTAAAACCTCATTACTCATCGACATAAACGCAAATGGGCGTGCTCATTATTTCTGACGCCCTGAATACCGACAAGTTTATGTATTATTACGGATAACTCAACTATTTATTCGTGCGAAACTGGGGTTTATTCATGTTACCGAAGCCAGACCTAGCCAGCGTTCCGCCTATTTTTGCTAAGCCATCTCTTTCCATTCATTTTTGTATAACAATTACTCACCCTAGAGTCAGTTGCTCAACCATCATCCAATCACACAAAAATTCGAGTTATTTGTGAGCGGTCAAACGTCACTATGTAATGAAAACGTAATGCTATCGATATACGGTTCACATTGATAGAAACACAATTGTAACTGGGCCAACCGGTTTTGGAACAAAATTACACAATTTAGTCTAAAGCGTACTTTTATAATTGTGATCTATCGCTAAAATCGTACGGTTGGTAAGGTCTTTTACAAATATGACATGGATCGCATAACACTTCTCTGTTCTTATAGAAGGGTTATTTTTTGACGTTTTTGGGTGCACACATTTAAACAAGACTTTCTCACCTAGAAGAAAGCGCGTTTTTATTCTCCCCCCTCACGTCTTTGTGCTTGTAAGTAAATGGAGTAATACAATGCCAAAGGGAAACCAATATTCACATATTTCGAGCAATGCTCGACTACGTAACACAACGGCTATGATCCTCGCAGGAGGAAAAGGAACTCGGCTTAAAGAACTCACGTCTACGGTAGCAAAACCAGCGGTTTCGTTTGGTGGCAAGTTCAAAATCATTGATTTCGCACTGTCCAACTGTATCAACTCTGGTATTCGTAAAGTGGGTGTTTTGACGCAATATATGGCGCAAGACCTCATTACCCATATTCAGACGGGGTGGCAGTCCACCTATTCAGCGCTGAATGAAGGTGTTCACATTATTCCTGCACAACAGCGAGTAGGTGAAGACTGGTATCGTGGTACAGCGGATGCGATCTACCAAAATTTAGATCTAATGAAGCGTTATGACCAGACAGAACGAATTCTGATTCTAGGTGGCGATCACATCTATAAAATGGACTATTCTCGCATGGTGAACTTCCATGTAGAAAGCGGCGCCGATGTCACGGTAGCCTGTATCCAAAAACCAATTGAACAAGCATCTGAGTTTGGTGTGATGGGCCTCAATGAAGAGGGTGACATCATCAACTTTGTTGAAAAACCAACAAACCCAACGTGTATGCCAAACGAACCAGACAAAGCACTGATTTCAATGGGCATCTATATTTTCAACCTAGATGTACTGGATAATGAACTAAAACAAGCGCTTAATGATCCAAACTACAAGCATGATTTTGGTCACAATATTATTCCAAGCCTGATTGGACGCAGTAAGCTGAAAGGCTACGTTTTTACTGAAAATGGACACCCTGGTGCCAACGGATACTGGCGCGATGTTGGCCAAGTTGAAGAGTACTATGCCGCGACGATGGATCTGCTTGCACCAACGCCTCAGCTGGATCTCTACGATAAGAGCTGGCCAATCATGACATCTCAAGTACAGCGACCGGGCGTGAAGTTCTTGTTCAATGAATCTGACCGTCGTGGATTCGCTGTGGATTCAGTACTAACTGCTGGCGCCATCATTTCAGGCGCTGAGGTGACACATAGCCTTATCTCTTCAGACGTACGCGTCGAAGACCGTTCAGAAGTGACTGACTGTATTCTCTTACCAAGTGCCACGGTAGGAATGGACTGTAAGTTACGTAAAGTTATTGTGTGCGAAGGCTGCCAAATCCCAGATGGAATGACGATTGGTTTTGACGTTGAACACGATAAGGCGCGCTTTACTGTCACAGAAGAAGGGATTGTATTGGTCACCAATGAGATGATTGACAAGCTCGTTGAACAGGTTGTCATACCTGTAGCAGGCAAGGAAAAAACCTCTGCGTAATCGTTCAGGATTAACTGGCGCATCGACTCGCTTTGTTGTCTTCGCCAGCTTTATCTCCACGTAAAAAAGGAGCCTTTATAAGGCTCCTTTTTCAACTTTAATCATCGCTACATCGTCATTCTATTCAGCGATCATCAGCGACGACTGAAAGTTATAACACGGCAATAATATCGTCTTGTGCCAAGCGCGATTTTGGCAAGCCGTAGTTATAGTCTTCACCTTCTTTGTGATAACCCAGAGCTAAGGCAAAGTCACACACATAACCATTAAGTTCATCTTTAAAGATCTCACCAAGAAGTTCTGCATCAACCCCTTCCATTGGCGTTGATGCAATGCCTAGACGCGCGAGAACGTGCAGTGTATTGCCTAAGGCAATATAGGTTTGCGCTTTAGTCCACTGTCCATTGTAGCCATTCTCATCTGTATTTAAATCAACAAAACCAAAGGCACCATTTAACATCGTTTCATACATGTCGGCAGGCAAATGGCCAGAGGTCACTTCAACATCGACCACTTTACGATAGTCGTCTTTATTAAAATTTGGATTATGTGCAAATAAGATCGTGTGTGATGCTTCTTTTGCATGCGGTTGATTGAACTGATGCATATTGGCAAAAGAGTCATGAAAGCGTTGTTTTGCTGCATCACTTTCAATCACAATGAACTTCCATGGTTGAGAGTTGATAGAGGATGCAGACAAGCGCAGTGCTTCTTTGATCACATCCATATCTTCCGTCGCGATGCGTTTTGTTGCATCATATTTCTTCGCGGTATAACGGCTGTTTAGATCTTTGATAATTTGATGAGTCACGTTGCTTTCTCCAAGATTCTAAGAATCTATAATTTGCTATAATAAATGGGGCCTATTTACGGAAATTACTGGTGTTGGAACGCATCGTAAATCTCGTTGTACCCTGTCATCAACCATGTTGACGCCGCTAGAATAAAGGCTCTAGTCAAAAAGAAAAAGGGTTAAAACGTCCAGTTATTATGGCAATAAATTACCATAATAATATTCACCTATTTTGATGAACTCATTTTGACACCTTTCTTCAAGTGCCTCACATTTCTTTACTTCACTATACCTTCGAGTTAAAATTTGAACATACGTTCAAATTACGAGAAATAACGATGGCTAAAGCGGCTAAATTCCAACGTGAAGAGGTTATTCACAATGCGATGCTTCTATACTGGGAGAAAGGGTTCCACGCAACCTCGATGAGAGCCCTACAAGATGCTATCGATATGAGACCAGGCAGTATTTACGCAGAATTCGGCAGTAAAGAAAGTTTGTATCAGATCACGCTAGAGCACTATGCGGAGCAAAGTGTTCAGCGACTAACACAGACCGTCGCGAATGCAGCATCACCATTACAAGGCTTGAAGCAATTCGTTAGCGATATCGTCGTGCCCACCGATCAACCCACACCAAGCAACATGTGCATGCTCGCGAAAACAGTAGCAGAGTTAACGGAAGAGAACTCAGAGCTTTTGGATAGCGCGAGAAAGGGACTACGTCGTATTGAGAAAGAGTTTGCGAATGTCATCAAGGCAGCACAGGACAGTGGTGACGTTGACCCGTCTCGTGACGCTCAGCGAATAGGCCAGTATGTGCAAATTCAGATTATGGGTATTCGAACCTATGTTCGAGCCAACCAATGCGATACTCAGCAAACCAAAGCATTGGTTGATGATATTTTTGCACTATTTATATAGCCTAAATTTTTCTGCTCTATCGCTTTATTTGGCCCAACATTTTATTTAGTCAGCGTACTCTAAATAGTCAGTGTACTCTAAACTATGTATTTTAAAACTAAGTACCCTAAGGCTAAGTCGTTTGAGCCAACGGTTTGAATTAAGTTATTTATTTAACTCAAGTTCAATACGGACAAAATGTTCATCTTCGTATTGAATTTGGTAAGCAAAAACATCATTCGCATAAATCGCGCCAAGGAAAAGGTGCTTTTCTCGAACCGTTCCTCGGAACAGGATCGATATATTGCTCACAAGCTGATTTTTGGTCCCGAAATGCCCATTGAGATCGTCAGATAATACACACAACAAACACCCATCTTCATCATGAGTCAGATCAACTTGTCTTGGGCTTGAAAGAAGCGCCGTCGTCCCTATTTTTTTCTCAATTTCACGAATCAATAATAGGTAGCTGTCCAGGTGTGGTTGGATCGCATCAGGTTTTGCCTCAATCCCTGTCAAAAGTACCTCTTCAAGGTCAACTTGTGACTTTTTGGCCTGCAGGCTCATCGTTTTCAGCTGTTTTCGAACGGCTTTGTACTTATTGCTTTTGAGCTTCGGCTTTAACCAACGCACTAAGAGTTCATTACATTTTTCACGATCGAAATGTGTTGTTTTGGCTTCAAGTTTCTTAAATTCTAGATGCAAAAGGGCGTGAAGAGACACCTCGGTCAACAGTTGAATTGATTCCGAGTTAGACGTACTGATTTGCTTTGAACTGATTCCGTTGTTCTGCATTGTAGTCTGTGTACTTGTATAGAAGGGGGGGAATGGTGCCGAGAGAGGGACTCGAACCCTCACACCATAAGGCACTAGCACCTCATGCTAGCGTGTCTACCAATTTCACCATCTCGGCATCAATGAATACAAACCTAAGTCTATTTCATTTGGTTCCAATTTTCTGGAACCAACGAATGTTAACTGACGATATTTTACTTGTATAGCATTTCGTTAGATAAAATCATAGGAACTCGTTCGTTTGATGAACATATGAGCAATTTGTACAATTCATCATCACATTGACACTCATACTGAAATTGGAGTTGAAAGAATTGACTCATAAATTTGATTAATGTGAGAACTAAAGTTGACCCGCTATATCCAACAGAATGATTCGAATATGATAATTGCACACCGAACTATTTTTAAAAAACACGCCTGTCAAAAGCAATTCCATGCGTGTTTGGCCGCTTTATTCGAATGCTAAGGATAGCCTGAACTAGGAAAAACCATGCTCAGACTATTTAATCAAATTTGTTCATTACATCCGTACGACTTTTTACCAGCGAGCATCCTTATCACTATTTCAACGATAAAAATGCACCTTCGAGCTAACACGTGCATTCCGCAGTCTCACTCCCCTATTCTCACATAAAGTTCTCAATAACTTTTTCTTTTGTATCTAAACACGGATTATCAAACATGAAATCATTTTTCCTAAAATCCCTTAGATTTTGCGTCAAGGCCATTGTCGTTGTGGGTGGTTTTCTCTCATTAAGCTACGCATTTTCTTTGCTCTCAACCATTCATGGACAAGCCTTACCAGCAGAGCATTTTACCAATGGAGAACCGAACATTATCGGGTTGCTCAACTCTGAAATTTTTATGGGCATGATTTTTGTTATTACGCTGTCGATTATCGTTTACGTTCTGTATCTGCTGTGGCAATTACATGAAGTCGCGGTGCACCGCAGTCAATACATGCAAAGTGCACATGCCAACCTTGTTTTTGCGCTGTCGTTGTGCGGTTTGTTCATCGACAAGCTTTGGTGGGTGTTAGCTATCATCATAGCATTTACTAACTGGGAGGCCGTCGGTAAAGCGGTAAGCCGTATCATCAATATTGGTATTCACGGTAACAAGAAGGAGGAAGTGTAATGAAAGAAATCATGCTCCCTTATGTACTCATCATCTGGTTACTCGTCAAACTTGGCGTAATCAAATGGACACTAAGAAATGCGGTGATCAGCGTTGGTGTTGGGGCATTTATTGCCTTCATGCTCTTTACGGCACACCGGTTTTGGTCACCCGCTGATTTAACTGACAGTACCACGGTAAAGGCCCCTCACGCCGTATTGAGCCCTTTGTTTGGGCAACAGGTGAAAGATATTTATGTCACCCATAACCAAAGCGTCAAAAAAGGTGACCTACTGTATACGCTAGAGTCGGAAGACACGGACGAAGAGATAAAAAGCTTACGCTCTAGTTTGATCGCCAGTGAGCACCGCATTATTAGCATCGAAGAGCAAATCATTATCGATAAAAAGAACCACCAGCGCTTAGTTAGGCTTGACGAATTTAGCTCGGAACAAGAACGCGATGAGCTTTACACTAAGATCCAGAAAGGAAACGCCGACTTAATGGCCGCGCACTCTGATGCGGACAGCATCACAGCAAAGATCAATCAAACAGAATGGCTCAATGATAGAAATAAGGTACGTGCTCCTTTTGATGGTATTGTCGGCGTGATCAACATCGCCGAAGGATCTCGTACTGGTAACTTATTCCTTTACGATACCGATCGTAAATTTGTCGAGATGCGTGTCAGCGATCAGACGTATCGCCACATCAAAGAAGGACAGTTTGCTGAGTTTTTTGTTAACTCACACCCTGGAGAAATTTTTAGAGGTCGAGTGCATAGCATCACAAGCAACACCGGAGAAGCCACGGTCTCTTCAATAGGTTCAAGCCAACAGGTTCGCCAGCACGTTGGTAACAATGCTGGTTCACATGGTCGTACTATTATCATTGAATTTGATGAGCCAGAGGGCTATACCGTGCCTCTAGGTGCCACAGGCTCAGGCTGGGTATCAGCAGAAAAGCCGTCAACAAAACTCGGATTTATGGACATTATTGGTGGAGCAACCGTTCGCCTTAAGGCGCTAAAGGCATACTTAAACGCATTTTAGACCACAACCGATTGACCCTTTGGAGCCCACAAAAAAATTTGAACTCTGTATGGTTCTGGAACAGGCGTTTGGGCTCAAAGCACCGCATTTATGTGCGGTGCTTTTTTTACGTCTAGTGATCAACAAACCCATACCTAATCGCCCGACTTTTCCTTTATTAATCTACCACCACCAATCTATTCGAAAACCACATATAAAGTAATTTAGAACTATTCGATTTTCTCGTTACCTTAGCCGCGTTCCAAATCAGTGGACTAATAAAAATAAAGGTAACTAACATGAAAAAAACAGCAATCGTTCTCGCATTAACATCGGTATTTGCAACCAATGTTATGGCTGAAGGTCTCTCAGGTGGCGTAGAATTAGACGCTAAGTTCGTAAATGGCGGCGAAAAAGCTTATTCCACAAGTAACGGTTCTGGTATTAAGGCATTTATTGGGTATGAAGGCTTTGGCGTATCAGCGAAACGCAAAGCGAACTTCGAAAACGAGTACAACTTCAACTATAAACATGATTTTAACGGCTTTTGGTTAAAAGGCGAATATGAATTTGTAGATAAAAAGAGCGTACAAAATCAACCTAATAAACCAGTAAACGACCAAAATAAATTTGGCGTGACTGTTGGCGGTAACGTGGCAGATCTATTTGATTCATCACTACGTCTTCGTAAGGATACAGACCTAAATTCGGATCACGGTGTTGAACGTAGTGATATTTACCGTTTTGACCTTGCCGCAGGCAAGCAAGTCACTGAGCGTATGTACTTCAACGCAAAAGTCGTTGGCCAGAAAGAAAATAATAAAGATGCTATCACGGTAGCAAATGGTCCCGTGGACAAAAGCAAAGACACCATCTACAACGTTGAGCTACGCGCAACCTTCACTGACATCCAAAACATGGTGCCTTATGTAGAAGTCGGCAATGAAGGCGCATTCGGTACAGATACTCGCAATACATACGGTAAAGTGGGTGTTATTTTCCCGTTCTAATCTCTTACAAACTTACTTAGGTCATCCTAACTGAGTGGCTCAATAGCCCCAAAAAAAACCGTCGATATTCGAAGGATTGAATATCACTGTTTCCACACTACTCAATCGCTATTACCTGCAAGAACACCTCCCTGTATTCAAGCCTAAGCCAGCACTATCTAAACGTTAAAGCTGGTAGTTAAACTCAACCCGTTGGTCGCCCTCAAAATAGCTCTGATTTTGTGTCCAGTTTGCAAAATAACGAACATTGGCACGCCCTGTAATCTGATAAGACACGGCAAATTCATTGGTAAAAATTGAGCTCTGGCCTTGTCCATATGCATTCTCTACATACGACTTGGATCCCGAGATTGTGGTCAACCACATCGGGTTATAGTTGAGCCAGATCTTGTCGGTAAGGGCATACTTGGTGTAAGCACCAACAACGGCATAGGTGCCTGGAATTGTGTAACCTATTTTTCTAGATTCTATATCAATATCCATATCAGGATTTTGATAATCAGGGAATTCCCCATTACGAACATTTAAGCCCAAGCCTGCGAGGGGATAAAGATTAAGATTACCAAATGCAGGCAGTGCTTGAATGATGCTATATGACGCATTCAGGTTTTCTTGCGCAACGTCGTAGTTCACATCAATTTGTGAGCCACGGCCATTCGTTTTGTCTACGCTAAAGTTTCGGATTCGAACGGAATCAATGGAATTATCGCGGTCACCAGTACCAGTCCAACCAAGCCATTCACCCGCTACACCCTTCACCTCAAGAATGTTCATCGCCATGGTATCAGGATTGCCCGTATCGTAGACTTGGCCAACTTTTACGTTGATACCTTTATCCGAAATACCCGCACCCGCTTGGGTATAAACGGCTAACGGGTCAGACATATCTTGTACTTGAGTGGCTTCAGATTCAGACGCGATTGCAGAAAAAGAAAAAGCCGCAACGATTGCTGAGGCTAAAATTGAAGTATTTGCACGCATTAACTATCACCTTATGATTTACATCCGCGTCCAGCAGATATAAACAAGTTAAAACAACGCCCTGTCCATTTAGCGCGCGTGCAGCCTAAAAGGACGTCTCGTTAACCTCAATTAACCAAGGGTTATAGTGTTCATTACATTTTGAGTCTTGACCGTAGCTTAATCCTTATACCATCAGGACTTAGCTTTATTTTTTATGTTATTTTTAAATGTAGAAAATGAAAAGCCCGTCACTAACATCGTTCCGGTGATCACCAACAATGCCCCTACAACCGTATTCACGCCCACTGGCTCATCTAAGTACAAATTACCCCACAAAATACCAAACATAGGGACCAAGAAGGTCACTGACAACGCAGAAGAAGGTCCCACATCGTTCACTAGACGAAAATACAATAAATACGCCGCACCCGTACACACCACACCGAGTAAAACAACCGCTAACCAGATATCGCTTGTGGGTTCCCCTCGCATCGGGACAAATGGCACCAACGGTAAGACAATTAAACAGGCCGCCCACATGCTGCCATGTGCGTTATTAAACGAAGAGATAGACGGTGCATTTTTGGCGTAATTAGTCGCGATACCATAACTACAGGCGGCCATAATACTGGCTAGAATGGGTAGCGCCGCTTCTTGTCCGATTCGCCCTGCATCCCACCCCACGAGCACAACGACACCAATGACCCCGACACATAATCCGAGCACACCCGATTTAGTCAGCGGCGCTTTACGCCAAAATACGCCGATAATCGCCCCCCAGATAGGTGCGGTTGAATTCAGTATTGCTAAGGTTGACGCATTCAAGGTTTGAGCCGCATAGGCAAAAAGAAGAAAGGGTAATGCAGAGTTAAACAAGCCGATGGTGAAAAAGTGACGCCGGTATCGAACAAACTCCAGCTTTTTTTTCAGATAGGCACCCACTAAAAGTAACGCTAATGCTGCGAACAACACTCTCGCTTCTATGAGGATTGCTGGGCCCATGACGTTAGCGGCGAGTCTCATAAACAAAAATGAGCCACCCCAGATGGCGGCTAGAACAAAAAGGCGTACAAAACTGGCAAAATCCATAACCTGCTCTCTAAAAATTCCATTAAACGCCACTGTGAGGCAACAAAAGTGAAACTACAATCAATTTGTTCATCTCCGATTTTACTTACAACACTTCCAATCAGCCTCAACCATTGACACATCATTATGCTTTGGTAGCATAAATTTTATCGTTAGAACACAGACCATTAGCCTTTTATACTACTATTAATGATGCTTAAAATCGGTATGTTGATACTCCAAAAAAGCATAGTGCTAAAAGAACAATCACGATAGCGATGCTATGTAGAGATATCACTAATACAGCGTTCTAGTGCGCTCACAGATATCCGTCGTCACCGTATTGTTGATCGCTAATTAGCTAACAAAAATGTCGTTCGCTGTAGAATCGTTCGCTCATATTTTGACCGTAAACCCCTCATCCTATGGAGCAGCAACACGTTATGGATCTCAATCTACTCACTACGTTTCAAGCGGTTTATAAGCACGGCTCTATCACTCTGGCCGCAGAACAGCTCGAGCTAACACAACCGGCTGTCAGCGCCGCATTAAAAAGATTGGAGGGCGTGGTTGGCAAAGCCTTGTTTATCCGTTCGGGAAGAGGCATCGCGCCTACAGGCGCCGCGGTTGCGCTCGCCAACAAAATTCAAACCCCACTAGCGGTGCTCGAAACCATTGAAAAAAATAAAGACATGACAAAGGTGTATTGTAATGAAAGTCTGATGCATCTTGTTTGTGATATTGCGGGTACCTCCTTTCAAGAGCCCCCTCTCAGCGAGTCACAATTGTTGGCTGATATTGACTCTCAAAAAATTGACTTGGTCATCGACGTCGCCACCAGCATTAGTCAATCTCATATCGTCGAGGATCTTTTTAGTGAACCCGTCGTATGTGTGTGTCGAAGTGATCATCCTGAAGTTGGGGATTCATTATCATTCGAACAATACTTTGAGTTGGAACATATCGGATTAAAACTGCGACGAAATGATGTCATCATGCTTGAATTCCTAGCAGAAAAGCCTGTGCCGAACCGCCGCGTTAAAGCAGAAACAGGTTCCATATCTAGTATGCTGTCGTTAGCCGCGACCACCAATTTAATTGGCGCTTCGACCGTATCACTAGCAAAACACATGGCACCTATTCTCAAGCTCAAGGTCTTGGAAATACCGTTTCCAATGCGCAACTTACAGTTTCGAATGATCTATCATCGACGCTTCCTAAATGACGAGCAGCACAAGCTGATTCGTCAAAACATCAAGCACATCATCCAAAACAATCAATACCGATAAACAGATGCGCGCCACCAACAAGATAAGAGTAAGACCTGAACGATAAATTGATGAAGTACATTCGCATGATATGAACTAAGGTTTAAAGACAATTGCATGCCTAACTTGCGTATGAATGTCAGTTAACGATTGGAGTGTAGTTTTGAAACGAGTGATTTTGCTGTTCAGCCATCTCGGCACATTATTCGCGGGATTTATGTTAGGTATCTATGTGCTACCGATTTTAATACAACCTGACCCCCCCAATATTGACGCCACCTCTTATCAATCAAATCAGGTCGCTTTAACCGGTCGCTTTGATAAAGAGCGGGAAGACAGCGACTTCTTCCATTGGGGCGAGGGTGATATCGCCTTGACGCAGGACTCAGTCATGTTCATGGGTGAACTCGCCCCTGGGCCCGATTACAAACTTTACCTTTCTCCCACCTTTGTGGAAACCGAAGACGATTTTAATAAACACAAAGCCACAATGGTACGAATCGGTGATATCAAAACCTTTGACCGCTTCCTTCTTCCTCTGCCCAGTGGCACAAATCTATCGGATTTCAATACGGCAGTGATTTGGTGTGAAACGTTTGGTGAATTTATTACCTCGGCCGAACTTACATCTAAGGACTCCCCTCTTCAGTAAGTGAATATTCAGTGAACGGTGATATCAATAACGTTGTAAACACGCATCGAAGGGACAGGGGCAAACTCATGACCCTGCGACGCAAAATACCCGTTATTGAAACCCTTAGTATGTTACCGTCCTGCAGAACCAACTTCTGCAGGCTTCCTACCTCTATCCCTATCAGTAATGCAACGTAACGGCCTCGAATTCTTCACATCCAATTTACACCTCAATCACGAATACCAGCCATACAGTGATCCAACATAGAAAAATAAATTTTCGAATCTTATTCAATAAGTTATGTGATCTTCCGTTCAATTAACCACAATATAATAAAGGATAATTACGTCACTGTTACAAAATGTAAATAAGGAAATTGTGATGTTATACCTAGAGTTTCTATTCTTACTCGCCATGCTCTACATCGGCTCGAGAAAGGGTGGTATTGGTCTTGGCGTGGTGTCAGGCATTGGTCTGACAATTGAAGTCTTTATCTTCAAAATGCCCCCTACGTCGCCCCCCGTTACTGTCATGCTTATCATCTTGGCTGTTGTCACGTGTGCTTCCATACTGGAAGCGGCAGGTGGTCTCAAATACATGCTGCAAGTTGCCGAGCGGTTGCTACGAAAAAATCCTAAACGCGTCACACTCATTGCCCCTTTCGTCACCTACAGCATGACTTTTTTGCTGGGCACCGGACATGCTGTTTACTCCATCATGCCAATCATTGGTGACGTCGCGCTTAAAAATGGTATACGCCCAGAGCGCCCAATGGCGGCATCTTCTGTCGCCTCTCAAATTGCGATTACTGCTTCGCCTATTTCCGCAGCCGTCGTGTATTACCTCGCCCAACTTGCAGAGATTCAAACCAACATTACCCTACTGTCAATTTTGATGGTCACGGTACCTGCAACCTTGTTTGGTACATTGCTGATGTCGTTATACAGCATGAAACGAGGCAAAGAATTAAACGATGATCCAGAATACCAAGCACGCCTGAAAGACCCCGAATGGCGCGAGCGTATTTTGAATACTACCGCGACATCATTGGATGAAGTGCTACCTAAGTCCGCCCGAAACTCTGTACTCATCTTTCTTTTTTCGATCGTTGTCATCGTCATCATCGCTATGGTGCCAGAATTGCGCACAATCACCGACGGCAGTAAACCCATCAGTATGTCGGTCATCATTCAAATGATGATGCTCTGCTTTGGCGGAATTATCTTACTGGCGACCAATACCGACCCACGTTTAGTGCCTAACGGCGTCGTATTTAAGTCAGGTATGGTTGCCGCGATCGCTATTTTTGGTATTGCTTGGATGTCCGATACGTATTTCCAGTATGCCATGCCCCAGTTTAAATCTGGCATCGTAGGTATGGTAACCGACTACCCATGGACCTTTGCACTCGCGTTATTTACCGTTTCGGTCGTCGTCAATTCACAGGCTGCTACAGCCAGAATGATGCTGCCTGTCGGGCTAGCGTTAGGTTTAGAACCTGCGCTATTGATCGGTCTCATGCCTGCCGTTTATGGGTATTTCTTCATTCCAAACTACCCATCAGACATTGCGACTGTGAACTTTGATTCATCGGGAACCACAAAGATTGGTAAATGGTATTTCAACCACTCTTTCATGAGTGTTGGTCTCATTGGTGTGATTTCAGCATGCTGCGCCGGTTATGTGTTGGGCCAAGTAGTGATTGGCTAAACTCAATATTGACACTATTGAACAATAATCTCACTTCATCAAAATAAAATAGCTAGTGATTAAAAAAATTAGTCATTAGCTATTATTATAAATATTAATATCAACATTAATCACTATTTAAAGTTCAACTATCAAGATTAAATACGGCATCATCTATCGGGCCGCTCATCTTATTTATGCAAAAAAAATTAATATTTATACTTTTTGACATTATTATTTAATTTAATGACCCACATTAATCAATGCAACTTTTATAAAGCCACTTAATGAGAGTGTGCGTTTTATAAAACGCAAGCATTACTCAATTTAAAATATATCATTCTGACGCCGCCCTTAACAAATAATTCGAAAAAAAGTGTAAATTTAGAGTTAAAACTATAAATTTTCTGATAGATTTGCCGATAAAGGAATATAAAAATAAATACTGTCGGATGTTATCTCTATGCTGTCTATTAAAAACAAAATCACGCTTCTCTGCGTATTAGCTGTCATCGGTATTGCGAGTATATTTACCGTTGGTAATAAAACCTTAACCTCAAATACTCAACTAGTAGCACAGCTAAAGGATAGTTATTATCCAATAATGAGCTCAGCTACACTCAATACGGTTATTTTAGACCAAATCGCCGAGCGATTTAACCTCGCCGTTACGCTTGGTGATGAAGAGTTACTTGAGCAAAATAAACTAACTTTTGATAATTTACTGGCTAACTTTAAACAACAAAAACTCTTACAGCCTTCGCTTTCATTATCAGTACAGCGCTTAGAGCAAGCTGCCAATAAATATTACAATGGTACGCATGATGTTGCATTTAAAATGATAGAAGGAACGTTAGATTTATCTCATGCTGCGTCACTAGCGGCAGCAAACAATAAGACATTAGAAACCTTATCTAATGATATGATCGAATTTCGAGAACAGCGTTCTGATGAGTTTGAGTTTATTGTTCAAACCTTAGAAAATGAAAATGCTCAATCTCAGCGTTATATGCTATTAATTGGTGGCATTGCTTTGGCATTGCTCAGTATATTTGGGTTCTTTGTTGTACAAGGTATTCGTAATGACCTTAAGAATATCAGTGATAAGATGCGTGATATCGCTGAAGGTGACGGTGATTTAACCGTTCGACTCGTTCATAATAAACGTGATGAACTCGCGCAACTTGCCCATTCGTTTAATAGTTTTGTCGAACAGTTACAACAAAACGTAACGGCAACAATTGAAAACGTCCAAGGTTTAAATACCATTGCCAATACACTGGTGCAATCTTGTCAAGACTCGAATCAACTCACAACAAAGCAGCACCTTGCTGTCGACGAAGCAACCGAATCGCTTAACCAAATGTTTGAGGGTGTCAGACACATCGCCATGAATGCGAACGATACCGTCGCATCGGCGCAAAGTGCCAATATTCAAGCACAACGTGGTGAACAGCAAGTTAATCAGACCATTCAATCCGTTCAAAACCTAACGATAGATGTTCGTTCAGCCTCTGATGTTGTACGTCAACTTGACACTAATGCACAAAGTGCAGGCTCTATCCTTGACTCTATCAGCTCTATTGCCGAGCAAACCAACCTGCTGGCATTAAATGCTGCTATAGAAGCTGCTCGCGCGGGTGAACAAGGCCGAGGATTCGCAGTCGTTGCTGATGAAGTAAGAACGCTAGCATCCCGAACACAAACCTCAACGCAAGAGATTCAGCAAGTCTTAGTACAGTTGCAAGATCAGACGCGCACGGCTGCAACCATCATTGCCGAAAGTGCCGAAAAAGCAGAAGCCTGTGTTGAACAATCCCTTGTCGCAGAGCAATCTCTGCGCCAAATCACGACGGACATGGTCGAGATCAACGAACGAAACGAAAGTATTGCGAGTGCTACCGAGCAACAAGAAAACTCGTCATCTCGCATACAAGAAGTCATTGGTGACATTTCTCAGATGGCAAAATCGACCTCAGAATCCGTCGAACACGTCAATCAAGTAGCTCTGGAAATGAACACTATCACAAGCAATTTAAATCAGTTGACGGGTCGCTTTAAAGTCAGCTAAGTCCCTATTTTTAAATCCCTTTCTCATTCCAATATTGGCATGAGAGGGGTTTGTTTTGCCTAAATAAAAAGAAAATACGTTACTTATGGAGTTTGTAATGAAAAAAACAGTGGTTGCTTCTCTAATCGCGCTTTCCTTTGGCGCTAGCGCTGCCAGTTTGGATGATCTAAAAATTAGTGGTTTTGGTTCTGTTGGTATTGGTAAATCAAACAACGATGCTGGATACGCTGGTTACACCAGCGAACGCTTCGATACCAAGCAAGATACCATCGCTGGAATTCAGTTTGACTTTGATATCAACGACAAAGCCAAGTTCACCACACAACTTGTCGCTAATGGACGCTATGACTTCGAGCCAACCATCGAAGTGGCGTACCTATCGTACAAATTCGATGGCTTTACGGCCCGTGCAGGTAAAATGCGTACCCCGCTTTTCATGTACTCTGATTACATCGATGTAGGTTATGCCTATCCAATGATTCGTCCTTCTCAAGAGGTTTACGAGCACATCATTGTCAACAGTTATACGGGTGCGGATCTTTTAATTCCTTTTTCTATCGGCGAAACCACACTGCAACTGCAACCTTTTGCGGGCGTTTCGCAGGTAGAAGAACGTGATTCTACTTGGGGTGAGGTTGATCTTAACCAAACTGTTGGTTTAACTGCCCTTTGGTACGTAGATGACTTTACCTTCCGCGGCTCTTATGTATCGACAAAAACAAGCTACTCAGCACCAGGTGACCTTGAAATTCCACCAATGGATAGTGACCAAACAAAAGCATATGTCGAAGGCATTTTGGACGACAAAAAAGCATCGTTCGCTTCTATCGGTGCTCAATACGATAACGGAAGCTTACTTGGCGTTATCGAAGCAATGGAAATGAAGATGGAAGGGCGATATTCAGATGTTCGTGCTGTGTCTGGATTAATCGGATATCGTATTGATAGTGTGATGCCATACTTTGCAATGGGTTGGAATAAAACCACAGATGACGATGAACGTGACAATGCGCCAGTCGGTGAGCAAACTCTAAATAACTTTGAGCGCTTATCCTATTCAGCAGGTACTCGTTGGGATTTTGCTCAGAACATGGCGCTTAAACTTGATGTCACGTACGTCGATTACCGCGACACTTCTGGTGGCTTGATCGGCAACATTAATGCCACTGGCAACTCATTCAACGAAAATAGCTCGTTGGTTTATTCAGCAACTGTAGACTTCGTATTCTAAGGAGAAATTCATGAAAAAAATTACAGCCTTAGTGCTTACAAGCTTATTGTCTCTTAACGCCCAAGCGGGCTTTGTGGTCATTGGCAACCCCGCAGGCGTGGATGCTTTATCAAGTGGTGAAGTTAAACAGCTCTTTTTAGGCAAGAAGACTCAACTTAGCAATGGTCAAACCGCCAACTTAGTTGAGCTTAACGATGGTGACGCACAACGTATCGCCTTTCACGATGCCGCAACTGGTCGTTCTGAGTCGCAACTGCAATCTGCATGGTCACGTCTTGTCTTTACCGGTAAAGCCGAAGCGCCAGTACAGGTTGCTGACTTCGGGGCGGTTGTCAGCACCGTTGCCGCTGATGCCAATGCTATCGGCTACATTGATGAGTCAGCACTTACCGACGGCGTAAAAGTACTGTTTAAGTACTAATTCGTGAGTGTTCACAGGTTAACGTTTTAGAGTGCACTCTAACGATTAACTCGTACGGTTTATGGTCAGCTGCTTTGCACTGACCATTTTTATTTTACATAACGTCGTACATAGCGCTCAATGACCGACATATCATGTCACTCGAGAAGGGTTCATCGAAGACAATCAATGCAAAGAACCTGAACCATCTATTTTTCCCTGTCATAAAAGCAATCAAGCAACAGGCAGTCGGGTTTTATTTTTCACCTGTCCAAACGCAAAACTAGACTCAATCGCCGCAATGTTAGGTAATCGAGTTAACTCTTTACGAATAAATTGCTCATAGGTTTTCAATGAACCACTGACCACATGCAACAAGTAATCATGATTACCCGTCATCAAAAAACACTCTAATACTTCATCCAACAACTCAACATGTTGCTCAAAGCTGTGCATTTGTTCCTCTGTCGGCTTTTCTAGCTTTACCAATACAAAGACGGTAATCGGCAGTCCGCAGGCTTCTTGATCAACGCTCGCATGGTAGCCTTTTATAATGCCTTGTTTTTCTAATGCACGTACACGACGTAAACACGGTGACGGAGACAAAGACACACGATCGGCAAGTTCTTGGTTACTCAATCTCGCATTACTCTGCAGCTCTCGTAAAATTCTTTTATCTATATCATCCATTCTGCTTTCACCACAATTCATCAATATTTAGCATCAATGCACTATATAAATCATTTAAGCGCAATAATATTGCTCAAGGTTAGGTCTTATTAACCAAACTCGCAATCATTCGTCATTGGCAATTTCTAGACTTTAAGGAGAATCGTCAAAAGGACTCAGACATGAATATCGCGACACAGCTCAGCCCACTCAGAAAAACCACAAAACATGAAAAAGCCCAAGCGCTTGCGGTCGAACAAGCCCAACACTTTGGAATCGACCCCAACTCCGAATACGGCACCGCACTGGTCGAACTGGCCACTACACTCTACACCGCCAACAATAAAACCCATGACCTGTGGGCTTTGACTGTCGATGGACTCTCTGAACTGGATAAAAGTGACCGAATCGCGTGGTTTAATGCCAAGCGATTTCTGTCATTTCAGATTGCCAAAATCCTAGATAATCTACAAAATCCGATGCGGGCAACCTATCAATCCATCGCGACCAACAATGGTCATTTTGCCTCCAAAGGCGCGTACCCCATCTTCGATAATGTCTCGGCGATATTCTCCGCGAGCCCTGTAATTACAAGAACCGCAACCTATTTATTTGCCTGTACGGAATGGATTGAAGACGCGTTTAACGGCAAGGAACCCTTGCATGATATCTATTCACGGTTATTGAACCCAACGTCGATTGCGTTGGCTAATCATATTGTCGACATAGAGGCGGGATCGCGAGCTAACGAGTACCTAGCGTGGAACTTTAACTCAGGCATGGCAGCGATTGATGGTGTATTTAGCCACTTGCTTGGCTATGAAGATATTGTTCTCTCCTCTCGCAATATCTATGGTGGTGCTTACCAATTACTTGAAGATTGGTTTGGGAAATCATCCAATCTCAACATTGCCGTCGAATGGGTCGATGGTTACTCGGGAGAAGCCTTCGCAAAAAGGCTCGATGACATAACAGAACGCTACGCTGATCGCTTGGCGAAAGGCAAAAAAATCTATGTTTACCTCGAGTCCCCCTGCAATCCACATGGGTACGTTTTGGATGTCGCGGCAATCAGCCGAGAATCACATCTGCGAGGATGGGACGTCATCGTAGATTCGACCGTCGGCACCCCCTTATTACACCCGGTTCTAAAACGCGATGACATCATGGAAAGGCCCGATTTTGTCATCCATTCTTACACCAAGGAGCTCGCGGGCTCAGGCACCACAACTGCTGGTGTGGTTATAGGACGTAATGAGACGATGTTTGCGCCTAAAGGTGAAGATATGGCGTTCACCAAGCCCAATGGCGATCTTGTTACGATCCCGTGGAATGAGACGCTGTTTTGGAATGTCTACTACATCAAAGGGGCATTCCTTGACGCAGACAAAGCATTCGAAGTATTAAATGGCATGAAAACCTATGAGATGCGCGTGATTCAGAAAACCATTAACACCCTCGCCCTTGCCACTATTTTTGATGCCCACCCAGACATTAATGTCTCTTGTCCTGCCCTACCAAGCAGTGATAACTACGAACACTGTCAAAAAAACATGCACCTTGGCTTACCCGCCGCACTCTTTACCATCGATATGGAGGGCAACGGTAACCGAGAACCAATCAACCGAGACGTGTTCAAACAATTCTTTGATATGCTTGAGCCGGCAATAGGCATGCAAGTTAGCTTAGGACAGACCAACACTGTCGCGCTATGTCCAGCGCTCACCACTCATTCCGAGCTAAGTGACGAAGCCCTTAACGAATCAGGAATCAAGCCGACAACAATGCGTATTTCAATTGGACTTGAAGATCCAAGAATGTTTATCGCCCACATCATCGAAGCCGCTAAACTCTCATTAGACCGCAAACACCCAGACTTTTCGGCCAGTTTTCCATGCCCTGACACCATCGATGATATTTACATAACAACCTATATGGATGTCCACCAGCGATTTGCCCAAAATCTGCCACGCTTTCAAGCCTTAAAAGCGTAACGTCATTTCATAGAAGTAACGATGCTGGCCGTCCGCTTACGGCCAGTTATTCGCACGCTTTAATCTCAGTAATCGTGACGACAAACAAGAGCATTTGAAGCAACACTCTGATTGCTCTACAAAGCGCCTCCTATTCTCCGTTGGCTTGGTGCTCTTCCTTTATGCAAACACTTATTGATACTCTCGACTCGCAAGGTTATTACGTCTGGGATAATTTCTTGTCACCCCAACAAGTCGATGCCCTCAAGGGGTGTTTACCCGACACTTGGAAAAGCGCCTGCATAGGAAGAAATGAAGATGTCATGCGTGAAAGTGCGATTCGTAGTGACAAAATATGCTGGCTAACTTGCGAATTGGGTGAACCTGTTCAGCAATTCATGAGCAAGATGGAGGTTATTCGCCAAGCAACTAACCAACGTTTTTTCTTGGGTCTGTTTGAATATGAAGCACATTTTGCCAAATACAATAAAGGTGATTTCTATCAAAAGCATCTCGATTGCTTTCAAGGGAATGAGAACCGTCGATTAACCACGGTATTTTACATGAATGATGAGTGGTCAGAAGAGGATGGTGGTGAGTTGGTCGTCTATGATCTCGAGGATAAAGAATTGGCCCGAGTAACGCCAAAATCCGGCCGGTTGCTCGTCTTTTTCTCCGAGCAGTTCCCTCATGAAGTGCTACCCACTCAGCGTGAACGATTTAGTATTGCAGGGTGGTTTAGGATCAACGGTGTAAAAGATAATTATCTAGACATCGCAAACTGAATAATTAAATCATTGTAAATATGGGTAAATTTTCGAAATGTCGATAATTTACCTGTATATTGACACCACTACTCATCAACGCGAGGGCATGGATTTGCTTACGCCAATTCTTCTTTTAGCCTCTTTGTCGGCGGCAGAGACGCCTTCCACTGTCATTCAATGTAATGTTCAGCCCCAGCACAATACGTCTCTCACGATTAAGTTGTTCAAAAAAAATATGGTCGTCGAAACACTATCGGCGGACGCCTTGTCGGAACAAGGGACTATTTTAGACCTCAAACGCACGGACAGTAGAAAAATTCTTGGTACACAGGTCTTCATCGCTAACGGCAGTGCGACAATGAACAACAAATTCAAAAAGCACACCACCGTTCGCTATGTTATCGACAAAGATTTTGTCGAGGTTTTAAGTTCAGAGTTTTCATCCGACGGCTATATGGTTGATGCTGATAGCGCGCGTTTCGAACACTGCAAAATGATTAAAAATCCGGCCTAATCACTTGGGTCAATTGATTTAATGATGCTGCGCTTAGAACGAAACTCTAATACTTGTTCTGGGCACACATCAATGCAACGGCCACAGCTAATACAGTCTTGGCTCATTACTCTACGGTCACCCTCTTTAAGTGGCTGCCTCAATACCTCTGGTTCTGGACACACATTGTAGCAATCCATGCACTTGGTACAGGCCTCTCGATTCGTCGCTGTAATCCGAATAATGCTTTTACTGCCAATGACACCATAGGTAGCGCCAAGTGGACACAAATGACCACACCAGCCATGTTCAACGAGTACAAGGTCAAGTAAAAAGACCAAGGCAATCACAATCCAACCCGCCCCCATGCCAAACACCAACCCGCGGTGTAGCGTCGCGACAGGATCGACCCACGCCCAGAGCAAAGAGCCCGACACTGCACTCCCAAGCAGTAGCACTGGGATTAACCAATAGCGAAGTTTTGCTGACCACTTGTAACTCGTTTTTAAATTGAGCTTTCTACGCATCCACGCTGCGAGATCCGTCACCAAATTCAATGGACACACCCAAGCACAAAACGCCCTTGGTGCTAGAACCGCATAAAATATCACGACAATGGCAACACCAATGAGTGCATTAACCTCAGGCCAATGCCCCGTCGCCATTATTTGCAGAACCAACAAAGGATCGCTTAGAGGAATAGTATCGAACAGTATGCTTGAAGACAGGTTCCCCTTTAATATCCCCAAGGTTGGGCCGAGCATAAACAACCCAATGATGCTCAACTGACATAAACGTCTTAGCAGTAAAAATCGATGAGCTTTCCACCAACCCAGCGCGACAATCGCCTCTTTTCCTGCATCTTTCGCTAAATTCTTTGCCATTACTTGCGACCTCCATCGTTAATTCGGATGTGTTCGCTTGGTGCAATCGCTGGCGTGTCTGGGAACTGCCCATCTCTGAGCTCTACCTTTTCTTCCCAACCTAATTGATAGTGATCGCCCATATAACCTTTTGCGAGTTCAATCGGTACGACTTTAATCACTGGAATTTCCGTCACACAGGCTTGCTCACATTTCCCACACCCTGTACAAGCATCCGAATGCACGGTCGGAATAAACTTAGCGTGGTATCCTGTGCGCTGATTCCTGATAGGTTCCAACGTGATGGCTTCATCAATCAATGGGCACACTCGATAACACACGTCACACCGCAAGCCTTGCCAGTTCAAACACTCTTCGTGATCAATCAGCACAGCCAGTCCCATTCGAGAGTCATCAATATTCGTTAGGCTATGGTCTAAGGCGCCGCTAGGGCAAGCCACCACACACGGGATATCATCACACATTTCACAAGGAATCGTGCGGGCGGTAAAGTAAGGCGTTCCAGATGCAACCGGTGAAAGAAGCGTGGCTAGCTTCAGAGTATCGTACGGGCACGCTTGGACACACAACCCGCAACGCAAGCAAGCTTGGTCAAATTGGTTGCCCTCTAATGCTCCAGGAGGTCGAATGGGTACGCCTCCACTGGTGTGTGCTTGTCCTTGCTTTGATTGGAGGCCGAGCAGAGTTGCCGCCGCCCCAACACCTACTGCCGTTCTGGCTGCATCCCTTAGAAATCGTCTGCGAGCTTCCGACGTTTTTGATTTCGACATAACAATGCCTCGACTGAGCCCATTCATACACAAACGCTATAAATAGGCAGGTATTAATCACATATCCCTTAAATTTAATGTGGAATTAGGTAATTGACATTACCCTTTTGAGTTATACGCAACATTGGTTGATTTACGTCAAACCAAAGCAGGCATCGCGATCACATTCATGACATTTTTGTGAATAGAGGAGCAACGCTACGGACCACAACCATGCATTGCAATCGGCGGTACGAGAGGGAGAACAATACCGGAATATTAGGGGGATTTACGAACAAGCACGCCCCAACGACCCGGAGCGTGGTTTACGTGTCATTGATCTTAACCGGTTTTCAATTCAGTTTTTTTATGGCCGGTTTCCAAGTGCATCGGCTTCTCAGAGGCTATGTTTTTAGATGCAATGTTTTTAGAGACCATGCTATTAGCGACTATGTTTTTAGCATCGGTTTTAGCAGAAGCCGCTTCGTTCGGCACTTTAAGCGCAATCGCCTCTTTATCGGGCAGTTCTGCCGTTTCACCAAAGAACTTACCTCCCGGCTCAATACTCAGATCGTTACTCCAAATTTTTCCTTTTACTCGGCCATTTGCGAGTATTTGGATACGCTCTGCGTGGCAATTGCCTTCTAAGATACCATTGACAAGTAATTGCTTCGCGTGAATCTCACCCTTTACTCGACCTGATTCTGCAACAATAAGCGCACCTTCAACGTGAATATGCCCCTCAAGGACGCCATCCACTTGAATGTCGCTTTCTAATTTGAGTTTTCCGCTAATAGTACACCCTTTGGCGATGAGAGTTGCAGCTGCTGGGCGACTCGTTGTTCGACTGTTTTTACTAAAGATTCCCATCGTATTCCTCGTTCCTTTTTAAAAATATCTTCAAAATCGTTCACGCCCCAATCCACGAATGGTTTCGGGTTAAGTGCCCTGCCAACAAATCGTACTTCATAATGCAAATGAGGGCCTGAAGACAAACCACTATTGCCAGAGATAGCAATCAACTCTCCTTTTTGTACGAACTGTCCATTTTTCACATTAAATCGGCTCAGGTGCGAGTAGGAACTTGAAAACCCATAAGCATGTTGTAGACGTAAGAAGTTGCCTGACCCCTTGCTGCTTTTTCTCGTGACTTCAACCACACCATCGGCGGGGGCGAATATTTTTGTTCCAGTGTTGACTGCGAAATCTAACCCTCGATGCATCTTGGCTTTTTTCGATACCGGATGAACGCGTTTGCCAAATTGAGACGAGATTCGCTCTTGACCAACCGGTGAGCCGCTGGGTATTTGTGTGAGCATCGTCATTCGCACATTGGAGTGGATTGCGGCCATATCGAGTCTCACATCGAGCGGTTCGGCTCGAGAGTCATTGGTGACACCCAACACGTGCTCTAAATCGGTCAGTCTTTCTGATACAAGCGTGATCGTCTCTTCTTGTTCGACTAAGTCTTGTTCGAGGGTGAGTTTTAAGTCTTGCAACTCAATCAACTCATTCGCCATGTTCTGAGATTCACTGATAAGTTCGGTGTGTTTAAGTTGTGCATCATCCACACTACTGGATAGATATATGACCAAACCTAAAACACCAACAGACGTGAGCCCCCCTATTGCGACGAGGCTTTTAAAAGCCCTTCTGATTCGCTTACTTAGCTGCCAATGTGCCGAGCCATTGATTGTTGAGATGGAAATCGTTAACTGGTCTTTCATATTCAGTGCTGTCTTTTTGACAAATAAAGTCATTGCTATCTTGTGGTCTAACCCGGCGTAATACGTTGCCTAATCTGACTCGACATTGGATTCATCGCTGTGCTAACGGAAGTACTTGTTGACCAAAGAACTCGCTGACTCGCGCAAAAAGCCGCCTCCTCATAAATGGTTAACTCATGTTCTTCAATTACTCTACGCATTCACTCTAATCATGACTAGGGCGCAAAATATGGAAAATGTCAGGACGTGACACTCAGTCAAATATTGAATAAAAATAACAAGTTAGACTTAATTATTTAGTTCAAAGGTCCGCTAACCTCTCTTGTTTTTTACACGCTCTAGTTTACCCCACACTTAAAATCTATCTATCGTCATAACTTTCTGAAAATTAGCTAGAAAATACTCCCAACCCTTTCTAATATTGGTGTGATAACCGCATTTAAGAAGGTTCAATATGAAACGTGCATTTTTCCTCGTTCTCCCGTTAGCTCTAGCCTTACTAGGCTGCCAAGATGAAGAACACAGCAAAGCCCTAGGCACCCTAGAACGAGACCGTATTACCTTTTCTGCAACAGGCAGCGAAATCATCCGTGCTTTACCTGTTCGGGAGGGCAGTACGGTGAATACGGGGGATGTGCTGGTGAAACTTGATACCAAGCGGCAAGAAGCCATCCTTGCTCATGCTATCGCTGAACAGGCCAAAGCAAGTGCCTACTTACTGAGGCTCACTAACGGTGAGAGACCAGAAGACATCGCAGCCGCACAAGCCAAGGTTGATATGGCGCAAGCTAGACTCATTGAAGCCGAACAAAATTACGCTCGCGCCTCCGAACTCGTGCGTAAAAAACTGGCAAGTCAATCACAAAAAGATCAAACGGTCGCGAACCGAGATGCGGCAAGAGCAGAGCTAAACTCGAGCAAAGAAGAGTTTTCAAAATTAACAGCTGGGACGCGCCCCGAGGACATCACCCAAGCAGAAGCCGCGCTAGCCGCAGCCAATGCGGAAGTTGCCTTACAAAACCAGCAGCTAGAAGAGCTTACCATTGTGGCCACTCGAGATGGCGTATTGGATAATCTGCCTTTTAACTTAGGTGAACGCGTATCAGTGGGGGCGTTTGTCGCTGTTGTGCTGGCTGACCGCGTACCCTATGCGCGTGTGTACGTCCCTGCTTCTGCTCGTGTCCGCTTTATTCCCGGTGCAGAAGTAATGGTTCATGTCGACGGACTAGACGAGCCGCTCAGAGGAAAAATACGCTGGGTAGCGACAGACCCCGCGTTTACTCCTTATTACGCACTCACAGAGGAAGAACGCTCACGCTTGATGTATCTTGCGGAGGTTGATTTACCCGCCAATGCCGAGCCTCTACCATCTGGTATCCCTGCCCAAGTTGACCTAGCGGGGTTAAAATAAATGACCGAGATCGCCGTGTCTGCGAACCACCTTGTTAAACGGTTTGGCGATTTCACCGCCATTAATGATGTGAACTTATCGATCCCTAAAGGCAGTATTTATGGCTTCCTTGGCCCCAATGGGTGCGGAAAATCAACCACGATACGAATGCTCACGGGCTTACTAAAACCCACCGAAGGGAAGATTGATGTATTGGGGCTGAGTATTCCCGCACAATCAGAAGCATTGCGACTCAAAATTGGATACATGACACAAAAGTTTTCGCTTTACGACGACTTAACCGTGGTGGAAAACCTGCAGTTCATAGGGCAAATATTTGGAATGCCTGCTCTTTTGCGAAAGCAACGCCTTGACGAACAACTCGCCATTTATGGCCTAAGCAATTTGAGAAAACAGCGTGTGAGCGGGATGAGTGGCGGGCAAAAACAACGCCTTGGTTTAGCCGCTGCAACCATGCATCAACCCGAGTTGTTATTCCTTGATGAGCCAACCTCAGCCGTTGATCCTGAGAATCGTCGTGAATTCTGGGAGCAACTCTTTGATCTCAGTGATCAAGGCACCACCATCTTGGTGACAACCCACTACATGGACGAAGCAGAGCGCTGCCATCGCCTCGCAATAATGGAAGCAGGCGAGATGCGCGCAGATGGTGAGCCTGAAGTACTCATGAGTAATATGGGTGTCAACATCATTGAAGTAAAAGCGACTAATCTTCGAGCCTTAAAAGAACAATTACTTAAAAGACCGGAGGTTCGCGCTGCCGCGCAAATTGGCATCCGCTTACGCATATCCATTCACCAATCTATCTTGGATCCTATTGCTTGGTTGCGAATACAATTCCCTGAGTTAACACGCGCCGAACTCACTCCCGCCAGGCCAAGCCTAGAAGATGTCTTTGTCTCTGTCACTGGGGAGGGAAGACAATGAAAAGCTTAACTCGAATGAGTGCCATTATGGTCAAGGAGTTTCGACAATTGTCTCGTGACCGCATTACATTTGGCATGGTAGTGATGATCCCCTTGATTCAATTAATCCTGTTTGGTTTTGCCATGAATACGGATGTGCGAAATATCCCTATTGCTATTGTGGACCAAAGTCATTCAGCTCCAGGTCGCATCATCAGTGAGGCGATAAAAGTGACGCAGGTGGTGAATGTTAAAGCCTCTTACGCGACCGTTGCGCAGGCGGAAACGGCGATTAAAGAGGGGGTGGTTCGCGCCGCCTTGATCCTTCCTTCTGATCTCGCCCAGCGCATCACACACAACGAGATATTAGGTCAACTGCTCGTCGATGGTTCGGATACCATGATCAGCTCAGCAATGCTATCACTCCAAAACATGCCGATTGCTGAGTTTGCGATCGCGGGTTATCATCCCGACCAAACCAAGACTTTTGAAGCGACGTTACTGTATAACCCCAGCAGGCGCTCTGCGGTGAATATTGTGCCTGGGTTATTAGGTGTCATTCTCACCATGACGATGATTTTATTTACCAGTGCCGCCATTGTCCGGGAACGCGAGCGTGGCAATCTAGAACTGCTTATTACTACCCCAATTCACTCGTTAGAACTGATGATTGGTAAAATCGTCCCTTATATTTTCATCGGGCTTATCCAAATTTTTATCATCCTCGGGCTTGGCGCGCTTATTTTTAATGTCCCAATCAACGGGGATATCAGTCAGATATTACTTGGTAGCTTGTTGTTTATTGCCGCCAGCCTCACGTTGGGGTTAGTGATTTCAACCATTGCACAAACTCAACTACAAGCGATGCAAATGACGGTATTTATCCTACTTCCATCGATTCTCTTGTCTGGGTTCATGTTTCCCTATGAGGCGATGCCTAACGCCGCTCAATGGGTAGCAGAGGCTTTACCAGCGACACATTTCATGCGCATGATCCGTGGGATTATTTTGCGTGGCGCCGACCTCATGGATGTGTGGCGTGATGTCGTGTGGTTGGCGTGCTTCACATTAGGCGGAATTGTGGTTGCATCGCTGCGGTTTAAAAAAAGCTTGGATTAATGATCTGGCTTTTTGCCAAGGTTCCAGACGACAAAAAGCAGTGCCTAGGCACTGCTTTTTAACAGACTCTCGATAGAACGAGAAATAAGTAACGGTTTAGAAATTAAACGTTACACCCGCACGGATGCGGTTTTCTGTTTTGAAATTCGTGTATGTTTCGTTTGCGTAAGTCTTATCAAGAATTTGATAATCTACGTATGGTGCCCAAGATTCAAAGCCCGTGTACATAACTTGGAACGTGTGCTCCCATTTAGTATCCGCTTGGTCTTTACCATTGCCTGTAAATGCGCCGCCATCTTTTTGGTTGATGTAGGCTGGGTTGTATTCCAGGTTGAAATCAGACACGTTGTAACCAATCCAAGCGTCAACTTGGTTCGTGTCATTCGTTGTTCCACCAGAGACGCTATTAGTAGCCGCTTGGTAACGGTAACGTGCTGCCGTGTAGAAGTTACCTGTTGCGTACGTCGCTTTTAGGTAAGGACGGTATTCTGTGTGGTCAGAACCATTCCAGTATACGAAACCAGGAGTCAAGGTTACATTGTCGTTGATCGCCCAGTTGTAGTTAAGCTCAGTTTCAAACGCTGCAACGTTTTTGCCTGAATTACTCAACAACTTATCACCTTGATTTTGTGTGCCTTCAAGGTGGATCTGCCAATCTTCTGCGAAATCAAAACCGGCACGTACACGAGTCTCGTACGTTTGTGCTTCGGTTTTGTATGCGCCACGAACGTCAACGTAGGTTGCACTTGCAGGTAAAGCAACAGCTGCAACAAGCGTTGCTGCTAGCGTCAATTTTAATGTTTTCATGATAAAGCTCCGTATCGAACAGGAATGCCAACGGCATAGATTTAACGTGCTAACAACAAGGCCACTGCCAAGCATCCTTCGTTGCAACACTAAACGGAGGCCAGAATATGGCTTTACGCCGCGCCAATGTCATGAAAATGTCATGCGGAAAGTTAAAGTGATGAGCATCACAGGAATAATGTCATAAAGAAGATGTTTTTCTACAAAAAAGACCAAATACGCAACATATAAAACAAATCGAATCACAAACGATTTGTTACACTCATTAATGGATAGATATATATCAATTATGAATCGACAGGTCGCATTTATAAAATAAAGATTATCGGTTGAATCAATACGTATTCTGCTTATTAAGATTGCTGATAATTTGAATAATCCATCGAGAATGCGGTCTCCGACTCTGTGGAATATTGTTCACTGGTTCGAAACGTTGGTGCTTCTGATTGGGCTGAATTTGAAGGGTCGTTATTCAACGAGGAGTCGGCGGTAGGCTCTTGGTTATCACGCTGCGCTTTGTCTTCCAATTCAAATAGAGGTAATTGACGCTTATAGAGTTTGTTCAACGCCTTAATCAGTGAATGTTTAACCATCGACCCAAGCTGAAGTTTTTTAAGAACGGGTTTGGCAAGTGATTGAAGACCCACCACAGAATCCACGCCTAATGTTGAGCCTACGCTATCACGAAGCGACTTTGCTGGTTCGTAACCCAGGTGAGCAGACATAAACAGCCATATATAAGCGATTGCTGCCCCGTTTGGTGCAATATCGCGCCATGCTTCTCCGGCATAAAACATGGCTTCAACACTGCCTTTTTCAGAGGCACGTTCCAACCAATAACAGCCACGTTGGATATTTTGTTCAATCCCAACTCCTTTAAGGTAATTGAGACCCAGCTTTGTCATCGCCTCTGTGCTTTGTTTTTCAGCGCCACGTTCAAACCATTGTGTCGATTGCTTGGGTGACGGCGCTGGATTGTCTGGTGACACCGACCAGTCTCCCATGAATAACATAGCATCAATATTTCCTTCTTCTGCTACCTCTTCAATGACAGCAATTCCTCTGGGAATATTGCACTCCACACCTCGGCCATAAATCAACGCTTTAGCCGCTTCAAACTTGGCGTGTAAGTCCCCTTCAGCACCAGCGATACATAAGCGCCAATAGTTCGCTTGCTCACGTAATACTAGGTCTTCGCGCTTTGATTCACTCAAACGAACCATGCCGTACATAGCGGTGATGTTATCGAGTTGCGCGGCTTTCTGATACCAATATAAGGCTTCTTGAACGTTTTTACGCTCCGCTTCTTTGGCCAAAAAAAGAATTGTCGGAACATGCCCCGTTTCCGCTTTAAAGATTCGATCCTGGCGTTCTTGTTGTCGGGCTTTTTCCATGGCTCTTCGATAGGCCGCTTCTCTTTGTAGGCGTTCTTGCTCTTTGCGTTTGGTACGCAGTGAGAGAGAGTACATCCAAACAAACGCCAAAATGAGCGAAAGGCTTGTCGCGCCGATGGCAATAGAAAGTGTCGACATAAAGTAAGAAGCTCATTGAGTTAGAAGTGTCTACTTATAGTAACGGCAGGAAGTGTATTAAATGAAGCGACTTTGGCGATCTCTGACATGGTTTTACATCTTTTTCTCCATACAAGGCTATAAAGAGAAAGAATTGCACGGTTATGAGGTTTTGCGCTCATAAAAAACCCTAGGATACTATGTCATGAGTTTAAGCATGCATTCCCAGGGTTCATTTTCGATGTGATCCACTCGCCAATCGCGTGTGGTTACTTCTTACTGTTGATTGCTTTAACGAAGACTTCCTGTGCGCCATCTATGTTGAGCGCTTTCGCTTCATCAAGAAGGCTGAGGGCCTTAGGGATATTGTCTTCAGCGACGGCTTTTTGGATAGCGCTATGATAGTAATTTTGCGTTTCCGGTAATACAGTCATAGGAACAGTTGCGGCAGCTGCCGGCTCAGCAATCGGCGTAGATGCAACTTTTCGTGAACCTAAGCTAATCGTCTCAACTTCAATGTTCAGTTCACCCGTATAACTTTGAGTAAACTTAGGGTCCGTCACTATTGGTAGCGGCTCACCGCTTTCCTGTGCCCTTACCTTTGCTGGGTGTGGGACAGAGATAATCTGACCTACGTCAGAGGTTTTGGTATAAACAATCATATACGGCAGTGATTGAGCATCAACTTCAAAACTCGTTACATAGCGATTAGCATCAAACATGTCCGAAAAGCGAACATTGAATTCATCTAACGTGATAGTTCGTACAACATTGTACTCTTTATCCAACAACTGAACCGTTGGCGCAAACACCTCTTTTTTAAGCATTTTACTGCTTAGTGTTACCTTGACCTTGCCAGATTGAGGAGAAAACTCAAATGCATTCAAGTAACTCTTACCAGAGTTAAACTCCCATACAGGGGAGGATTCATCTATTGCAAAACCTACATTCTCAGTTTTGTCTAGAGGTACCCAAGCTAGATCTTTTTTGCTAACACAGCAAACATCCGCGGTCTTCATATCAGCTTTCGAAATGGCAGGCTCAACACCAGTATTACTCGCACACCCCACTACACTCAGTCCAAGTACTAGCGCCAAAATATTTTTATTCATAATATTCCACCATTTAAAAGAATAAGGCAGCCATGAGACTGCCTTTGATTCATTGAAAACTCAACACGGTCTAATCAAATTATGTGATTAGAACCAGATTTCTGCTTCAACACCAAAACGGGTTTCGCTTCCTTTTGAGTCTTTTGACCAACCATACCCATCATCGCTTGAAGACATATAAGCTACGTAAGGTTTAATTTGTGGACGTCCGAAGTAATCAGCATTAACTGTGAATACTGGGGCTAAAGTTGCTGTATAGAAAGACGTTGAGTCATTTTCACGTCCCCATCTAGAACCATCTTCCAGAGTTTCGTTAGCATAGGTAAGCACGGCTTCCCAACGGAAGTTTTCACTTACTTTATATGACGGTGTCAAACCGACGAAACCACGTTGTACCGTTTCTTGTGACCCAAAGACTTGCTTTCCGTCTTGTGCTTTGAGATCCCAATAAACAATCTCAGAGCCAAGTTGGAAGTTATCCGTAATATTTAGAACACCGTACGAAGTAAAGAAGATTGAACGATCTTCTTGGTTCCAATCGCCGTTCCAGTTACCGAAGTTAGTCCCTTTAGTTGCAGATATACCTTGACCATAAGTAATACCAGTCAAAGACCAACCATCCAATCCGTAGTAATCACGAGAATAAGAAATGCCTGCACCAATGCCACTATCTGCTGCGTCTGGGTTGTTTTTATCAACCTTTACTTCATCCATATTTGCACGGGTTTGATACTTCAAATCAAAGTCAAACTTGCCACCAAGACCTTCTATCCCATAAAGATACAGATCTAAAGATGTTAACGTGCTGCTTTGGTTATCATTGCCTACAGTGCCACACTCTTTGCCGTTTACCGTTTCGCCGTTGCCATTAACACAGTAACCATCACCTACATCCGCAGAAACACCAGCAAAACCAATCTTATCTGCAAAGCCCAAGGACGTATATTCCACACCCGCACCTAGACCAGAAGATTGTTTCCAGAATTCTTTAGTAATAATACCAGCTTGACGGTTAAGGTAACGTTTACCAGTCCAAATACTCGTGCCTTCCGCAAACATCGACAGGTCACCTAGCTCAACATAAGCTTCTTTAAATTCTAGTTGACCAGACTGGAGGTGACCGTCATTACCACCAGATGAACCATAGAACCCACGACCATTACCACCTTCGTTGTTTCCATATTCGGTTTTAAGAACATACTTAGACCAAGCACCGTTTTCGTAGTTATCGCCTTTTGTAACAGTAAACTCGACTTGGTTTGGGTTACCTGAGAATGCGGCACCCGCTGCGCGATAATCACGACGGTGCTCCCAAGTTTCACTCAATTGAAGTGACTCACCTGCATTATAAAGAAGGTGACCATAACCATTTACTTGCCAACCTTCTTGAACCTTGTCTTCGGCCATCACAGCACCCGACGCTAGTACACCAACCACTGCAGCAGCTATTACACTTACTTTTTTCATTAGAAAACTCCGTTTAACTTATAGTTATATTCATTCTTGTCGAGAGCTATGGAGGCAGTACCACGCTCTCTAAACTTGAAATATCGGTTTAGGGTCCCGAGTTCATTGAACGAAATGAAGATTAACGAAGTAGTACACGTAAGACGTCCTCCACCCTAGGGGTTTAGAGGGGGGATGAGAAAGGATGAGAAAAATAACCGCACGGTGTTTTTTATGGCTGGGTCACAGTTTCGGGGGGGAGTACCATAGATATTGGTGATAGATTACGCGCAAAATAAGCGTCACATCACCTTTTTTAACGATTTGGTAAATTTATTGAAATAAAATTACATTTAAAATTATGTGATCTAGGCTTGACCTAAAGTTTACAAACCTATTAACTATTAAAAACAACATCTGTCAGCAAACAAACTAAAAAGTAAAAAACGCTTATGACAAACATTCAGTCAAACCCTTATCCGCTTGGGGCGACTCTAAATCGTGAAGGTTGTAATTTTGCTATTCACGCACCAGATTGTGAAGATCTCCAACTGGCTATATTTAATGACAACGATTCGTACCAATTGTTCCCTATCGATAATGAATACGCAGGCATTAAACACATTCATATCAGTGGTATTCAAGCCAACCAACGTTACAATTTCGTTATAGAAACGCAAGAAGGCTTGCAGTTTATCTCAGATCCGTATGCAAAAGCGCTCGATCAGTCTCTGCACTACACGCCTCCTTTTGATATTTCTAAAACCTTAGCACTGCCGAAAAGTGTCGTGGTTGATGACGCATTCGATTGGCAGGAATCGATACAGCCGCGCATCCCACGCGAAGAAATGGTGCTATTCGAAACCCATGTCAAAGGTGTAACCAAGCTCAATCACCGTATTCCACAAGAGCAACAAGGCAAATACCTTGGATTAGTCAGTGACGAGATGCTGGCGTTTTACAAGCAACAAAATATCACCTCTTTGCAGTTACTTCCGGTTGCGGCTTGCATGCATGAGCCTCACCTATTAGACATGGATAAGGTCAACTATTGGGGCTACAACCCTTACGTGTTCATGGCCCCCGACCCTAGGTATGCCGATAAAGATGCGGTAGCTGAACTTAAGACCGCGATTCGAACGCTGCACCAAAATGGCATTGAGGTCATTCTTGATGTGGTCTATAACCACACGGCCGAAAGTGGCGATAATGGCCCCGTTTTTAACCTGAAAGCGTTAGACAAACAGTTTTACTTAAAACATGGCGAATACTTCGCGAATTTCACCGGTTGCGGTAATACCGTTGATCTCAACTACCAACCCGCTCTCAATCTAGTCATGGATACACTTCGTTATTGGGTTGAAGAATTTAAAGTTGATGGCTTTCGATTTGACTTAGCAGCGACGCTTGGACGTAATGGGGATAACTTTAACCGAGAGGCTGCTTTTTTTAGAGCCGTTGCCCAAGATCCGACCTTAAAACAAACCAAGCTCATCGCCGAACCTTGGGACATCGGCCCTAATGGTTATCAAGTGGGCAATTTCCCATTCGGTTGGAACGAATGTAACGATCGCCTAAGAGACATCACTCGAAGTTTTTGGCGCGGTGATCAAGGGTACTTGAAAGAGTTCGCTACACGTATCATGGGCTCTCGTGATTTGTACAGCGCGGCGAATTGGCCTTATAAACTCACGGTTAATTACATCACTTACCATGATGGATTTACCATGCAAGACCTTGTGTCTTATAAACACAAGCATAACGAAGCCAATGGCGAAAATAACCGTGATGGTCATGGCGATAATCGTTCTGATAATTATGGTGTGGAAGGTGAAACGGATAATCCTATTATTTTAGCGACACGTGAAAAGCAAAAACGCAATTTCATGGCAACGTTATTATTCTCATTCGGAATTCCTCACATCCTTACGGCGGATGTGCTTTCACATACTCAGAAAGGTAACAACAATGCTTACTGCCAAGACAATGAACTGAGCTGGTTGAACTGGGACGATAGCCCATCAAAAAACCACTTTAAAGCTTGGCTTGCAGACATGATTAACGCTCGTCAAAAATACATGGTGCCGTTTATTCGTGCATTCAGTGGTGAAAGTCGTAACAACAACCGTATTTTCTGGAGCCGAGTCGATGGTCAGCTTATGAGCATGGAAGATTGGAACCGATTGAGCAGTGTCGCTTTGCATATCGGTATCGGTGAGGACGGCGATGAGATGCTCTATCTCATTAACCAAACGAAAGCCCCAGCTCGATTTACGCTCCCGAGTGACCGAAATCAGTGCTGGAAAACTATCTGTGATACCCATATTTCTGAGTCTGAGGTAGGTCATGCGGCAGGTGAAATTTTACAAGCACCAATGTCGATGACCATATTACATTTCACGCCCAAGTCATAATGTTGATATAAAAAGAGCCTAATATTTAGGCTCTTTTTTATTAAATCTATTCAATACTTAAATACCATTAAATAATGTAATATTCCTTTGAATAATACTGCAGATAAATAGTATTATCGGGCACCGGTTCAACCAATTGAATATTTTATGCTTTTGCCGAAAATTTTATTGCGTGTTTTTCGACCATTTGTTTTTGGGCTTATCGCCAGCCTTGTTTTTCTCTCATATCAGCAGTATTTACGCTCTCAAGACCTTGCTGTAGCGCAATCACAATCCAATGTAAAAATGGCGTCTGCGTTGGTGTGGGCTCAGATTGAAGCCACGTTTGGTAAGGTTGACCTTTTACAAACTCACGTCAACTCAGACGACTTCACTATGTTAGCAAAGGACATCCTTTCAAATAGTTATTTATACAAAAATATCGCGCGTGTCGACCTTAACTCATTCCACTATCAACCAGTGCATGGCGCATCAATATCAAAGCATGTTGCTGATACCATTCAATGGAACCAATATACCGCTATTTCAGATAGTTATTATGTTTCCAGCATCTACCAGAAAGCCAATGGGTTCTGGGTTTTCGCAGTAAAACAAGCCAATAAATCAAATGACCACGAGGTATGGGTTGAGTTTGATGTTCAACATACCACACAGTATTTGGCGAATTTAAAGACCTTAAAAGATGGGTACGTGTTTGTCATTGACGCCGAGACCGGCCGATTGGTTTTCCACCCAAATCCATTAAGAATTGGTTCTCCTTCTGTGAGTTTCGCCAGTGGATTACAAGATCGCATTGAGCACGAAGAGAAAAGAGGAGAGTACGAGTACTATTATAACGGGCAATATAAAGTCAGTGTCTTTGATGCACAGAACCCTATGAATTGGATATTTGTCTCCGGTACTAACCGAGCTGACATTTTATTTACCTCATACCAAATCTCACTGACTGCAGTGGTTATCTTTTCGTTGTTATTTATTTTATTGTCTATTAATTATATTACGTTTCAGCTTAATAAAGCATTAGCAAAGCTGAATACATCTCCGGACATCGCCCATTTTAAACATGATCTAAAAACCATTTTTGACCAGTTCACGTTTCACAAAGGTATGCAATTATGCCTTTATGAGCACGAGTCAGGTCGCTTCAAAACTATTGATTTTCACGGTAATACCAAAGTCATCCATCAAACTAAATCACTGCCTACGGTACTTAGCTGCCGAGAACTTAACTATGTGTATAGCACCGATGCAGACGCCGTTGCGAAAAAACTGCAAATAAAAGGTCACTACTACGCGATGCCTCTTTATCAGCGAGATACCTTAATTGGTGTGATTTACTTAAAGAGTGCTTTCTTTGCTTTTGAAGGCGTGATGCGTGCAATTCGTGACTTTTCGGAAGTGGCCTTATCCAATCTCCTTTTATTCCAAGAGTTACATAGTAAAGACTCGCTAACAGGGTTAGACAACAAACAAGCTATGCGGGCCACGTTATCTTTAGAACTTAGAAATGCCAATGCGTATTTTGCGGTCATCGACATTGACGGGTTAGGAAAAATAAATGAAAGGCACGGCGATATATTAGGTGATACGATCATCTTGTATGTTGTCGACGCCATTAAACGCAACTTCATGAAGCCAAACGCATTATGCCTCGCTCGTGATGAAAATGGAGGCTTCACCCTACTTTTTCAGGCAAGCGACCGAGCCAATGCTGAGAAACAACTCGATTGGTTGCGACAGATGATCGCGAAACAACCTATTAATGTTCATGACCAATGGATACACACGTCCGTTACCATTGGCGCGACACCGATTGGGGAAACGCCAGATGCTGTGCTTGGACGAGCAAAGCAGAGCTTACAGCAGGCTAAGATAAAAGGAAGAAACCTAGTTTGTTTTCACAGCTGAATCAGGCAGAAGAACGACGAATCCCCCACCCAAAAAATAACAACGGCTTA
>NZ_JBFROV010000017.1:66514-127524 GCF_041471725.1 Vibrio sp. 10N.261.51.F12
TAAGCCGTTGTTATTTTTTGATTACGTTGACTAGGCATTACTGATGCCCATTACATAGCGTCTAAAACACGCCTAACATTTCACATAGATACTTTGCAGCAGGACCGAGGCGTGCATTGGATTTCCAAAGAACGTCTGCAGAGTTCAGCATTGCATAGCGCTGAAATTCAGGTCTGAAGTCAATCAATGTACCCAGTGCTTGTTTTTCGACAATGAAGTCTTTAGGTATAATCGCCCAGCCGATACCTTGCTCAACCAATTTAATCACATCTTCCTGATCATCGGCTTGCCAAATATCTTGTGAAAAAGCACCCTGTAAATTAAGCACCTGATTCTGCACCATACTGCGGCAAACAATTTGTCTTTCACCTATCAGGGTCTCATTGCTCACTTGCTGCATATCCGCAAAAATTGAATCCGGGCTACAAATACACACCCACTCAATGCTAGCGATCGACACAAAATCTAAACCTTCAGGTACGGCATCAGAAGCGATGTTAAACCCGAGTTCAATCTCATCGTTTGCCACTGCCGATGTCAGGTGACTAGCGCCAAGGCGGGAGACATCAACTTGAGTAAATGGGAAGCGTTGCGACATTTTTTCTATCGCAGACTCCAGCAAGCTCAACGGTAGTAAAGGATCAATCGCTATCCTCAATGTATCTTCTACATTGTCTACGCTCGCTCTCGAATAGTTTCGGATTCGTTCCGCTTGTCTTAGTAGCACTTTTGCCTGAGACAGCATCCGCTCGCCCTGAGGGGTTAATTTCGGGTATTTAGTACTTCTATCAAACAACGTAATCCCGAGATCGACTTCGAGGTTATTGACGCCAATACTTACCGAGCTTTGGCTTTTGCCTAAATGCCGTGCTGCAGCAGAAAAGGACCCTTGTTCTGCGGCTGCGACAAACGCGACTAGCTGTTCAATGTTCAGCATATCCAACCCTTTGAATCACTTATTAATAACCATACCATCGTAAAACAATAGCACAATAATTGCACCCCTTCTTATCAGCCAAGCCAATGGGAAGGCGTGGTTTATTGGTGAGAGAAATAACCTTTATTAGAACGCTTCACCAAATCGAATATAAAAGCTCGTGTTACCCATTTTAGATACCGCAACATCAGCACCAATCGAAAAACGCTCTTTCGCATTCAATAAGTACCGAACACCTACGCCAGCACTCGGGATAACTTCAGACTTCACACTATTGGAAAGATGACGGTCTTCATTTTCAACAATCGCAGCGCCAGCGAAAGCGACCCCGCTCCACAATGTAGAAAACTTATGGCGATATTCAATTTCTGCCTGATAGGCCGAAGTACCACGATATTTATTCCAGTCAACTCCGCGTAAATCAGGGGTAACAAATTCATTTTCAGGTGCATCACCCACGATCTCTTTGCCAATGACACGATACGCAAAAACATCATCACCGACCGGAAAGTACTGACTCATTTCTGCATCATAGCGGTCAAAACGTTTGCCTGTCCGGCTGTCTTTCGAGTAATGCAGAGTGCTTAAGTCTAAGTTAACGCCTTGGGTTGCCCCTAGCATACTGTCTCGAGAATCATAGGTCATCAACAAGCCTAATGCGCTATTATGGCCACTCATCTGGCGCTCAAATTCTTTCTTTTCCTCAGCGGTCGCGTTCTCCTTAAGATCGGCATCGCCACCACTCCATAACCCTTGTACACCGAAGTACAGGTTTTCCACTAACTCTTTACGGACTTCTCCGTACACAAAACTGGAATAACTTGAGTATTGCGCAGCTTTGGGTAACTGCATGCCAACTCGGCCTGTATATTTGAGATTCAAGCCAAAATGACCCGCCCAAAAGCCGGCACGCCATGCATCATAAGCAAAAACATGCTCGTGCCCTATGATTGCCATACCACTACCAGAGTCCGTGTATTGACCATAAAACATACTCGTCGATGGGTTTTTTGCTCCTTCGGCGCGGTCATGTAAGTACATGGCATTCACACCTAGGCCAACTCCTAAGGCGTCATCGGTAATCGGCACAGGAAATGCGGCAAATTTGCGATCAGGTAGTGGTTCATCTGCTTCAGTAATGTCTTCGGACTGAGGTTCAGTCTCAACAAGTTGGCCGTCAGATGACGTAATAGAATGGGATTGCGGATCAGGTGACTCAGCAGCCGAAACAGAATAGGCAGAGGCCAGAAGGATCATAGAAAGCAATGAGGTCGTTACAATTGTCGTTTGCACAAGGGTTCTCGATTAGCCGTGTTTAAATACGTACCACACTGAGATTCCGTTCCGCGAGCAGAATCAATTTGACCATGCCTTGTGTGTGCTTATGGTGATAAGCCCTTGGAATGCTACTAGAATAATGTCCATAGACAAAACACATCTATTAAAATTTCATATAGACACCATATAGTTCATTAATAGATTGTTTCAGTAAATACTACAATCATAAGCGCAGTGAATACAAATAGATTTTAAATTCAAATCACTTAGTGATAAAACCTTTATATTACAGTTGGATAGTCGAGACCGAGCATTAGAGTAAAGACACCTCCGACCAATTCGATTAGTAGATAGATAGTTCTTCTAACCATTCAAAAAATCGGATAACATTTATAAAATATGTTGATAGGAAGGGAAACCATGAAATGACGAAAAGGAAAGCAATGCGCACACCCGCAGATCGCTTAAGGCACACGGTATTATTTGAATTATTTTTGCTCCTCATTGCTGCGCCATTATGTATGGCGATATTTGGGGCGAGTGCCAGTAGTGCTACATTTACGGCCGTTGCTCTATCGACGATAGCCATGGCATGGAACTTTATATACAACTATCTCTTTGATTTCATACTCTACAAACTGCGAGGTACCACCAGTAAAAGCGCCACCCAACGCGTCTATCACGCCATATTATTTGAGCTTGGGTTGCTGTTCGCCACCATACCATTGCTCGCATGGTCTCTAGAGCTTTCATTTATAGACGCACTGCTCGTTGATATTGGTTTTGTCGTTGTCGCCTTATTCTATGCTTACTTTTTCAATTTACTGTATGACAACGTCTACCCGCTACCTGATCAACACCGTACCGAATAAACACCGTATGTTAATTCTTGTTCAATTTTTGATTTTCGATCAGTAACTCGTTGCATTCATTATGCAATATAGGCAAGCTAGGATGCGCTAAACTACAGAGAACACTCCTTTAAGGACAAACATAATGAAAGCACTTAAGATTCTCTCCTGCGCTCTTTTAGCGAGCTGCAGCACGACGGCGTTTGCTGACGTCACGATCAATGTCCCTGAGTCTGTTGATCTATTATCAGTGAACGCCAGCGATCCTGATTCGAAATCGAACGGCTTTTTCTCATCAGGCGAAACCGCAACATTGCCAGATGGTACGAATCAGATTGTGTTCCGTTTTGAACCCTATTTTGATCTTAATCGTGAAGAACGTGTGAGTGTGCCAAGTAAAGTGGTCATCGCTAAGTTTGATGCCAGCAATACCGCGCTGACATTAGAAGTCCCTACTTATCAAAATGAACGTCAAGCCAAAAAAGACATTAAAACCTTTACGTGGAGTCTTAAAGACGAGCAAGGCAACGTCGTATCTGTTGAACAAGATGCACTCATCAAAGATGGTATGCAGATTGGTCGTGACTATAATCGTGAAGCAGAAGACTACAATCGCAAAGGTGGCGTAGCCGCAATAGCGGCGACGGGAGCAACAGCGGCCGTAATGGCAACGCCTGCTACCCTTCCTGCGAATGTAGATGCTCCCACCGGTGGTACAACAGCAGAAGAAATGTTGATGTTCTGGTACCAAAAAGCAGATGCAGAAACACAAGCTCGCTTTAAAGAGTATGTAAACAAAAACTGATTACTCATTGAAAAACCAGAAAAAAGCCGCTTATCTAAGCGGCTTTTTTGATAAACGGTCATGCTTACTAGCGAGTCGATGATCGGTATACTTAGATTCTAAAAACACCAGGAAAGACATAGGAAGGCGGTATTCATGAAAAAAATCATCTTGATTGGCGATAGCCTCACCGCGGGTTGGGGACTGCCTACAGGACAAAACTGGTCAGATTCTTTGGTGTCAGAATTCGTCGATTATCAATTCATCAACAGAGGTATTCCTGGTGACACCACCACTGGGATGCTGTCTCGATTTCAGCAACAAGTCATTGCGCAAAAACCGGATATTGTTGTGATTTTTGGAGGATTAAATGACCTCAATTGGCACGGTTCTATCAACGATATCGCCAGTAATTACAACGCCATGATCGCGCAGTCGCAACACCATAATATCCACCCTATCGTGATAATCACTTCCGCGATTGACCCAGTTAACGCACTGCCTATATTTGGTCAACAGCAAGACGTTGTCGATCAGATACGACATGCTGTAAATACGCTCAGTACCGTGCACGCAAAGAAACTGGAGGTGATGTACGGAAACGGCCCAAGCGCGCTAGAGATTGTCGACATTTATCAAGCCTTTGAAGCCTATGCTGCAGAGCATGGCTACTCCCCTCTCTATCAAGCTGATGGTATACATTTATCTGAGCAAGGGGCATCACTTATATTTAAGCAATTGAAACCCGTCATTGCCGCTCGCTCACGTTAGACAATCCTACAATGTAAAAATCCCCTTATCGCGATAACGAATAAGGGGATTTTTGACTTCTTAGCTTCTTAGCTTCTTAGCTTCTTAGCTTCTTAGCTTCTTAAGCCCAAAACATCATTACGATCAAGGTCAACGCCATGATGCAAGCAATGTTCAAGATAATACCAATCTTCATCATTTCTTGTTGTTTGATGTGACCGGAGGCAAATACGATAGCATTCGGTGGTGTCGCAACCGGCAACATGAACGCACACGATGCGGCAACCGCAATCAAGACCGACAAGACGACGGGTGATAAGCCAAAGGCTTCTGCTACCCCAGCAAATACCGGAATAAGCAAAGCAGCACTGGCCGTATTACTGGCAAACTCGGTCAAAAACACAACGAACGCCGCGATTACGAGAATAATGAACAACAAGCCAAACTGTGAAATAAGCCCACTCAATTCATTCGCGAGAAAGACACTGGTGCCTGTTGCTTTAAGAACATTACTTAAACAAATACCACCACCAAATAAGAGTAAAACGCCCCAATCTGCTGTTTTTTCTATGTCTTTCCAGTGGACGACACGAGCAAAGTTCACCGCGACAATCGCACCGAGTGCCACAATGGTATCGAACTTCGCATAACCGCCGATCATGGCATTGATCGGTTTACTGAATATCCAAAAGAAAACGGTTAAGCCGAAAATCAATAAAGTGACAATCTTGCCCTTATCCCATTCGACAGCTTCACGGTTGATTTCAAATTCACCATCCAGTTTTGGCTTCAATACTGCGAAGAGAACGGCTAACGCGATCGGTAATAAAATCATAGCGGTTGGCAGCCCAAACTTCATCCAATCGGTAAACGTCAACCCAACCTCAGCGGCTGCAATGGCATTTGGAGGGCTACCTACCATGGTTGCAATACCACCAATACTGGCACTGTAGGCGATACCAAGCAAAACAAAAACATAGGTGTTGTGTCCGCTTTCTTCATTAACTTTGCTCAGTACGCCAAGCACTAGCGGCAGCATCATTGCCGCCGTCGCCGTATTACTGATCCACATCGATAGCACAGCAGTAACCCCGAACAGCATGAATACAGCAACACTCATTCGCCCTTTAGCAACCACTAACACTTTATCAGCGATGACCTTATCTAGGCCTTGCCGATGCATGGCGGCGGCTAACGCAAAACCGCCTAAAAATAGGAAAATAATGGAATTCGCAAAGTTATTAAGCGCCGTTTGGGTATCAAACACCCCAAACATCACCGCGATAATCGGGACCAAGATTGCAGTGACCGTCACGTGAAGGGCTTCAGTCAACCAAAGGACGGCGACAAACGCCAAGATACTGATCCCAAGGACAACATTAGGATCAAACGGCAAGGTTTTATACAGGACAAAAAACAACGCAATATCAGCAAGGATAATCAGGCTGTTACGATTTAAAAACCATTCTCGGGTATTGGAGGGTAACGGGACACTATCGTTTCTATTCATTATTATGGCTTCCTTTTGTTAAATGGGGTGGAATCCCCTGGGGTGAATTCCCCAAAACCACAAGCACTCAATAAAAACCGGAACCTCAGTTCGATCAAACAGGCTAACACTGCCCAATATAATAATAAAAATGAAGGCAAAGCGTGATACTCGATTGTTAAGGCTTGTGGAACCTGTAAATGATCCCACATAGCCAATCAAGCGCATAATACAAATTTATCATTCTGTTAACCACATCAACAATATGGATATATTGGCAACAATTTCACGTAACGCACTCTGCATGTTCGATTTTCTATTTGCATCCCTTTATTAAAGACTTCAACGTTTTACCTTCTGCTAGCTGTTCCCATAAGGAGCTAACTTTTGTTGCTTATCAATCGATCAAAGCTCTCTTTCGTTTCTTGGCATTGCATCACTCGCCCGTGCCCTTGCCCTTGCGTTGTCACCAACGTGACACTATCCATTTCTTTTGAGGCTTTCTCTGAAACATCATATTTAGTGAATTTGTCATTTCTATCATGAACGATGATCGTATCTACTCGTCGGAGGGATAGCTTCTGATAAGGATCGATGGATTGGATTGGATACCGGTACTGGTCTTGAATATCACCGACGACGGCTTCAAATAGTCGCATTGAATAACCCGAGCGCGCGACGCTACCAAACAAATTATCAACATAATCCAAGACGGGTGCGATCAATAAGAACGGTTTATCTACCAGCTTGGCATGTTTGCACTCAAGTGCTGAGGCCGTCCCCATACTGTGTCCAACCAGCCCGGCTATATCACCTTCGTTATCAAGCAGCCCTTCCAAACCACCAATAAAACCAGGAATGTGACCGTATTGCCCCTCACTTTCCCCGTGTGCTGGGTGATCATAGGCTAATGCGGTATACCCCTGCTGCGCAATGTGCTCCATCAATGGATAAAACTGACTCGCCGTTCCAGACCAACCATGCGTCAGTATCCACACAGGGCCCTGCCCCAAACGATACGTTTTCAGCACACCTTCTGTCGTTTTCACATCAGACACAACAAGACCATCAGGTTGCACATTCTTAGGCTTCGAACGCACAGGCGTAAGCAACAATCGTCTTGCTGTATTTTTGGCATGATTTGGGGCCAATATATAATGAGCGCCGGTTGTGAGGTTCACCATGCGTTTCTTAAAACTGAATTTCTTCGATGTATTGAAATATATTTTGTCACTCATGACTGATTTCCTTTCGCTCGATTCGTACGACCGTGCTTTTTTAAAATAAATTTTAGCGTAAATAGGGTTAGTCTCTAGAATCATTCATCCAAGAGTCCATTAAACGCTCAACACTTTTCCAAAAGCGCTGACTGCTTTCTTCTTCACCGACCAACGAATAAAAGACGTGAGCACTTAAATACTGCCCATAAAGCTCAAAAGCGGCCTGCCGAGGATCAAGGTCTGGTTCAAATTCCCCCGCCTCAATGCCTTTCTCAATTTGAATGGTCAGATAGCTTATCCAGCGATAAATAGCGTTGCGCAATGCTGCTTGGAGCTCATCTTGTCGGCTATCACGCCAAGCATCAATAAACATACAACTGCCTTGAAACGATTGATTCCACCTCATCCAATTGTCGATAAGATGGTTTAGTTTCACGCGACTATGTTGGTACTGTGACTCACGAACCGGATTGATCACCCGCTGCTGAAAAGTAATATCCGCAAATTCAACGACAGCAACCTGTAGGTTTGTCTTGGCATTAAAATGCGCAAACAAACCACTTTTGGATAACCCGCACTGCTTTGCTAACCCGCCAATAGTCAAACTCTCCAACCCATCTCGGCTTGCTAATTCAAACGCCTGACTCAGGATATGTTCCTTAGTAATTATTCCTTTGCTCATTAGACCTCGACTATATCGCTTACTGCTTACTGCTTACTGCTTACTGCTTACTGCTTACTGCTTACTGCTTACTAAGAATTTAGCACGACCGTACTATTTTTCAACAAGCGTTTAATTGTATGACAATATATGGGACACTAATAACGCTAAACGCGACCTCAAAAACTCAACATTGTTATGCCTCAATTAACTATGGATAACCTCATGAACTTTCTCTTGGATCAGCTGCATTTTTCTTTATCTATCACAGGTCCAATTTGTCTCATGTTGATTCTGGGAGTGGTCTTTAAACGCGTCGGCTTGATCAACGAAAACTTCATAGAGGTTGCCTCCAAATTAGTCTTTCAGGTCACTCTGCCTGCTATGTTGTTTTTGAGCATCGTCACCTCAGAACATGATTTTTCTGCCGCTAGTCAGTTTGTTGGTTTTAGCCTCATTGCCAGTATCACCTTCTTTATTTTTACTACCATAACCGTCAATTACTGGTTTAAAAACTCACCCGATAAAGGCGTAATTATCCAAGGCGGGTACCGTTCAAATACTGCAATTATTGGGTTAGCTTATGTGGCCAACGCCTATGGTGACCAAGGGGTTGCCGTCGCCGCTTTATACGTCGCGGCTACCACATTTTTATACAACATTCAGGCAGTCATCTGCCTCACACCAAAATCGGAAGCGTCGGGGGCACAAGCTGGTAAAGTGATGGTTAGAACACTAACCAAAAACCCGTTGATCATCGCGATTGTGTTAGGCATGGCGTTCTATTTGCTGTCTATTCCAGTCCCAACAATTGCCGTTGATGCCGGTAATTATTTTGCTCGTATGACACTGCCACTCGCCTTATTGTGTACTGGTGGCTCACTCAATCTCAGCTCAATGAAAAAAGAGCAAGGCGCCTCTTGGTTTGCGACGGGTTACAAACTGGTTCTTGCGCCACTTTGTATTACTTTTGCCGCGTACTTGATGGGTTTTAAAGGTATTGAAATGGGTGTCATCTTCTTTATGAACGCTGCGCCCGTCGCCGCTGCAAGTTATGTCATGGCGCGTGCAATGGGAGCCAACTCAACACTTGCTGCCAACATCATTGCCTTCTCTACTGTTTTATCAGCCATCACATGCACACTTGGCATTGTTATTTTGTCGTCAATGAATCTTTTATAAGCTTCCTCTTGAATACCTAGACTTAAACGCAGAATCATTCATATTTGTTAAGGCACTCTGCTAGAATACTGGCATCTCGTCAAACTAGCAGACTACCGAACAATGAACAAAAAACAGATTGCAGAATTTTTACAACAAGTGCGCGAAACCAAGCCACTCGTAGTTAACATCACCAACTATGTTGCGATGAATAATACCGCCAACGCATTACTCGCCGTTGGCGCATCGCCAATCATGGCACACTCTAAACAAGAGATGGCTGAGATGATGTCATTCGCTGGTGCGTTAGTGATCAACATCGGCACCATCGATAGCGTCTGGCGCCCAGGTATGTTTTTTGCTGTAGAGCAAGCCAATGAGCACGGTAAAGTAGTGGTACTTGACCCTGTAGGTTGCGGTGCGAGTCAGCTTAGAACCTCGACTGCGCGTCAACTTGCCGAGACCGCCAAGCACCTAATTATTCGAGCAAATGCCTCTGAAGTCATCGCAATGGCAGGCGAAAAAGGCCGTAATAAAGGTGTAGACTCGCTAGACAGCAGCGAGATGGCATTGCACGCGGCAAAAGCCTTAGTCGAGGCGTATCAATGCAGCGTTGTGATCTCCGGAGAAACCGATTATATCGTCACACCTAATGACACGATTGCGCTCAACAATGGCCATGAAATGATGCCTTACGTGACGGCCATGGGCTGCTCTCTGTCTGCGGTTACTGGCGCATTTGCCGCCGTAGGCGATACAACAGGAGCCGCTGCCGCTGCCGTGTTTGGTGTTGCTGGCGAACTGGCTGCTGAACAATCTAAAGGTCCTGGCTCTTTACAACTTAATTTGCTTGATGCTTTGTATCAACTCGACACCGAGACGCTATTCGACAAACTGAATATCACCGTTAGTTAAGGCCATCAATGACTCACAATCCTTATCGCCTGTATTTAGTGACAGACGACGAACAAGACCTCGATACGTTACTCAACGTTGTACAGCAAGCCGCGCAAGGTGGCGTCACCATGGTGCAATTACGCGAAAAACACCATGATGTTCGTGCGTTCATTGAAAAAGCAGCAGCGGTCAAGGAAATACTTGCTGACTCAGGCGTTCCCTTGATCATTAATGACCGTGTCGATGTCGCACTCGCTGTTGACGCAGACGGCGTCCATTTGGGGCAATCGGACATGCCTGTTCATCTCGCTCGTCGCCTGATTGGCAACGATAAGCTACTTGGCCTCTCCATTGAAAATGAACAACAGCTTGAGCAAGCAAATACTTTACCTATCGATTACATCGGCTTAAGCGCCATTTTTTCAACGCCAACGAAAACCAATATCAAAAAAGAATGGGGACTTGAAGGATTGCAATTTGCACTCCAGCAAACCACGTTACCCATTGTTGCGATTGGTGGGATCAATACCTCCAACCTAGCAACTATTGCACAAACTGGTGTTGATGGCGTGGCTTTAGTTTCCGCTATCAGCCATGCCAAATCGCCACAACTGGCCGCTCGTGAGCTCATCGATTTGTTTACTCAAGCTTCACCAACCCAGCGCTGATAAGGACAAAAATGAACGACAAACTCTCCACATCCGCTCTGGCCAAAAGCCGAGATATCATCGCCAAAGACTTATTCACGACACTAAAACGTGCCGGTTACGTATCGTGGCATGAGTCAAAATGGTTACTGACCGACATCGGCAGTCGTTTTGGTGGAGAGTATCGTGACAGTGAGAAATACGGACGTTTTATTGTCTGGCCAAGTAATCTCATCATTGATGACACCCTCATCTCAGACGCCCACCTAAACGCAACACAGGTCGGGGATTATTTCTCCATGCCGGCAAAGAAAATCAACTTACTACTTAGTGAATTAGGTTGGATAAAACGCGACGGCAGCCAGTGGCTTGCGACAACGAGTGGCCTGCGGGCAGGTGCATTACAACGCTCAGACGCCGATAAAAATATCGCCTTTGTTATGTGGCACCCAAGTGTGTTACGCAATAAAAGACTCAAGCAATCGGTCGTTGAGTTTAAAGGTAATGACGCCGACAACCACTCTACCGACCGTTCATTCTCACGCTTTAAGCAAAAATTCTCCGCCAAGCATCGCACACTCGATGGCCACTATGTGCAATCAAAAGGCGAGCTTATTATTGATAATTGGTTGTACATGGGAGGAGTATTGCACGCCTACCAGCGTCAGTTGCCGATTGAAGACGATGTCATCAGTGATTTTTATCTGCCCCAAGGGAAGGTCTACATTCAATTTTGGGGTACCGACAACGGCACGGTTGAAGCAAAAATAATCGAAAAAACACGCCAGCTTTATCACGACCATAATTTCGAACTCATTGAGGTTTACCCTGATGATCTCGAACAACTCGACACGGTATTACCAATTAAATTACGACCGTTTGGTATCAAAGCTTACTAATTGGGCTCCGCGAGTCTAAATAGCGATGGTTAAAACAGGCACATACAATCCTGACGACTATGTTCACCAGAAATCATATAAGGTGTCGCGGCTAACACGGTCACTGGCTCTGAATATTGGTTATGATTTTCCTTCTGTACCACAATTGGCTTAGCTAAGGCTCGTAAAAAAGAATCATGATATCCAGGAAGTGCACGTAACTTTGCCTGTGCACGCTTTGCATCGCGGTATTGTTTATACGGTCCCACTAGGCATCGGTGCCCTTGTGTTTCAGCCTTTAGCCATACATTATCACCAACTGTCGTTGCGATGCTCTGTAAGAGGCGCTGGGACGGCTCATGCTTTAAAAAACCACATTGCAACCAATATGCTTCGTCATGTAACGAGCTATCGACAGGCCCCCACACCCCTTTTCCTATTGGACATTGTGTGTCCAATATCATCCCCTGAGACCGCTCATTCTCTGATGCAACGCAGACCGACGGCTCAGCACGTAGCGTTGCAATATTTGCCATCAGTATCACTATGACTAGCCCTAACTTCCACATATTCGGTCCTCCTCTTTAGAGAGCCTAGAAGAGCACTAAGACTTGTCAAAAAATGAACGATGTTTTCTTCAGATTAGCGTTAGCTCACAAAGAAATTGTTGAATTCACTTTAAAATATCGTGTAGTTAATGTTAACGACTGATTTTATTTGCTTTTGAAGGATCAAAACATGATGAAAACGCGTCAATGGCCCCCCTTTTTAGTTTTTACCTTTTTGGCCAGCTTGCTCTTCAGTACCACTACTTTCGCCTCTGAAACTAGCACTATACACGCCCTAGACTTGACACAATCGACGATTGGTTACGCCGCATTGCTGATATTTGGTCTCGCGTATGCGCTCGTAATGATGGAAGAATACCTAAAACTCCGAAAATCTAAGCCCGTCCTGTTAGCCGCAGGGCTTATTTGGATCATGATTGGATTTGTTTACAAAGAATTTGATCAGATCGATGTTGCCAAAGCCGCACTCGAACACAACCTACTTGAATACGCTGAGTTATTGTTGTTCTTGCTTGTCGCAATGACTTACATCTCCGCAATGGAAGAAAGGCGGCTCTTCGATGCCTTACAATCTTGGATGGTCGGCAAAGGGTTTAATTTTCGAACGTTATTTTGGCTGACAGGTATTCTCTCGTTTTTTATCTCACCTATCGCTGATAACCTCACCACCGCCTTATTGATGTGCGCCGTGGTACTCAAAGTTGGAGGAAGCAATTTAAAATTCGTTAATATTGCTTGTATCAACATCGTCATTGCCGCTAACGCTGGCGGTGCATTCAGCCCGTTTGGTGATATTACTACGCTAATGGTTTGGCAAGCTGGACACGTCTCTTTTTCTGAGTTTATGCCACTGTTCATACCCTCTGTGATTAACTACCTTATCCCTGCGGTCATCATGTCTTTCTTTGTGCCTAAGACACAACCTGACGCCGTACACGAACACATTGAGCTCAAGCGTGGGGCGTTCCGGATAGTGGGGCTGTTCATTTTAACCATAGCAACCGCTGTCGCCTTTCACGCGGTTCTGCACTTCCCACCCGTCATCGGAATGATGATGGGCCTGTCGTATTTACAATTTTTTGGCTTCTATTTACGCCGAACTTTACCCGTCTCTATCGCTAAAAAGAAAGCGATGGCCATCGCCAACAACGATGATGCCGCGCTTAAGCGATTAGGGTCTATCGTGCCATTCGATGTTTTTCGTCGCGTATCCCATGCCGAATGGGACACCTTGCTGTTTTTCTATGGCGTGGTCATGTGCGTGGGAGGACTGAGTCTACTTGGGTACCTTAGCGTGGTCTCTGAAATCATGTACACGCAATGGGATCCAATATGGGCGAACGTGATGGTGGGCATCCTCTCTGCCATTGTCGATAACATCCCCGTGATGTTTGCTGTTCTGACGATGAGCCCAGAACTTTCAAGCGGCAACTGGTTACTCGTTACCTTAACCGCAGGCGTCGGCGGCAGCTTACTTTCTATTGGTTCCGCTGCTGGCGTCGCTTTAATGGGCGCCGCACATGGAAAATATACCTTCTTTGGGCACCTAAAATGGGCACCTGTTATTGCGCTAGGGTATGCGGCGAGTATTTTGGCTCATTTGAGTTTGAACGATCACTTATTCTAACCTTGTATGTTCGCTCGAACCGTTGTTGACCCTTCCTGATATGGATTGACACTTAAAGGGCCTCGCTAACGCGAGGCCCTTTTTCTAATAACTGGTTCATAAATTTGAGTATTATTTCTGTCGAAACACCCAAATTGGCCCAATCAGTAAAAACTGAACATCATCAAAAAAGGACGGTTTCTTTCCTTCTATTTTATGCCCCACAAACTGCAGAACCCATAATAAAACAAACAACACGCTCGACACCGGAAAAATGGGTATGCCAAGCAGCGTGAGAAATGAGATAACGGCTAGGCACGCCATGGTGAAAACCAGCATTTGAATCAACACTGTACTTGACAATTTTGCATAGAAAATCATCACAGGTACCATCACAATCCATATCCAATTTATCTGAAAACCCACGATTGAAAATTGGGGTAATGACCAAATCAGCCCGACAATCGACAAATAAATACCCGGCACCGCTATTTTATGAATTTTCCGATTGGTCTCATGTTGATGGCTTTCACCATAAGCACTCAGCCACTCTTGTAATGATTTCATGAATGTCCTCTAATCCCTTTTGGAATTATTACTCTAGAACATAAACCGGCTCTTTGCTCATCTGCTTTAATCATTCACTCATGCCACAAATAACACCAGATAGATTTACAGTGTAAACCCCTTGCAGCATAAGGCTCTGGATTCAAAGTTATTGCCCCTCCCCCTTTTCCACTACTTATCTTGGCTTTAACAAATCAAGAACTTAACCTTATTTAGACCTTGGTCTAGTTAAACAAATGAGTACTCTCCGTTATGATACCTAACCGATAATTTTTACTAATCCAAGACCTAAAGATAAAGGGGTTCTCAATGTTAGATCAGGCGAAGACGCAATTAATGATTATTGATGTACAGGGCACACTTGCCCAGATTATGCATCAAAGAGAGTCCCTTTTTTCAAATTTAAACAGCCTAACACGAGCCGCGATTTTGATGGATCTTCCTATTGTTTGGGTAGAGCAAATCCCAGACAAACTTGGTCCAACAATACAAGAGATCGCAAGCGAATTACCTGATAGAAAGGCAATGGCTAAAAGTAGCTTTAGCGCGTGGGGTGAAAGCTCTGTTCGCGACAGTATTGATAGCAATAAAAAGCAGATATTATTGGTCGGCATCGAGGCACACATTTGTGTGCATCAAACGGCGATGGACTTATTGGCACAAGGCTTTGAGGTACATCTAGTAACCGATGCTATTTCATCTCGAACCGCAGAAAATAAAGCACTCGCCATCCAACGCCTAGCGCGAGAAGGCGCCACACTCACTTCGACAGAGATGGCCTTATTTGAGCTGCAAAAGGTCGCCGAAGGCGATCAATTTCGAGCGTTATTAGCATTGATCAAATAGCGACCAGCAACTCATAGTAAAGAATAGAAAGCTGTTTGATACATGGCGATATATCATCCATCGACGCATTTCCAAAACCCAACACCAATGCGCCTTGTTTGCGAAGTGAGATATGCTTCCCTGTTGCCTTGTCTTCTTTAGGCTCATAAAAACACAGCGGACGAACAATTATGTCTATTTCGTTGGCTCGTCTAGATAATTCTTCTTCGTCCACTCCGCTATGCCATTGAACCGTAGTATGCAGCCCAGCGGCTTGAGAAATGACGCTCCAGTCACCTGAAAAATGGTCTTCAATCGCACGCGTCATTGCCTGACATTTGTCTTCATAAACACGCCGCATTTTTCTAATATGACGCACTAAACTGCCTTCTTCAATAAAGTCGGCCAACCCCGCTTGAATATGACTAGGGGTATCTCCTGTTAGTGCATCTTTGATTTCCAGACACTTAGCCACTAGATGTTCAGGCACCACCATATAACCCACTCGCAATGCGTTAAACATCACCTTACTCATGGAGCCGATATAGATAACTTGCTTTGCTGCATCAGCTTTTTCCGCCAACCCTTGCATGCTACTGAAAGGGCGGCTATCAAACTGGAACTCGCTGTCATAGTCGTCCTCTATGATCCAGCTTTCGTTCTTTTTAGCCCACTCGATCAGTTGCAATCTTTGCGCAGTATTCAGTGAGTAGCCCATTGGATATTGGTTACTTGGCGTTAGATAAATACCCGACGCTGATTTAGATAATACCGCCTCCAAATCTAAGCCGTCTTTTGCTGTCGCATCAACATAATCATAAGCGATAGAGAACAGATCTAAGACTTTAACAACTTGGTGATATCCCGGTCGCTCAACCAAAAAATGACGCGGTGAATGTGCGTTCTCACTTTGAGTGGCCAGTAACGCTATAGCGATGGATTGTTGCGCCCCCGATGTAACAATAATTTGGTTGGCGCTGCATGCGACGGAACGGCTGCTGGATAGATAGCGAGCTAACGCGTCTCGAAGTGTCAGTAACCCCTGTAAATCTTGATTACCTAACAGCGACGTTCGTCCAGCGTGTCTTTGTAGACAGCGTTGCCACTGCTTATCTGGAAATAGCGACAAGTCTGCAATACCGGGAGAAAATAAGCCATTACTTGGGGCACGACTCGTTCCCAACATGGTTTCAGCAGGTGAAGAGTGAGCCGAAAGAAAACGGTCTGGCAACGCCACTGCAACAAAGAAACCCGCCTTTGGTTTGGCAATCAAATACCCTTCAGCCACCAGCTGATCATAGGCTTGTATCACCGTATTCCGGCTCACTTTGAGCTCAATCGCCATATTTCGTGTTGAGGGCAGTTTCGCTTCTGATATCCAATGCCCTTGAAGTATCTTCTCTCTGATTTGCTCAAATAAGCTGCGTTGAAGCGTCTGTTTTTGCGTCGATAACGTAATATCACCAACATCAATCTCACTCACCTTTGGATCCATCCTTTTGTATTAATTGGCTCTAATAACAGTACCAGATTTCACTTACTTTTGTTACATCACATGGATTGAGGAATAAAAGTATGCTTTCACAGACTAAACGCACAGAGATAAAAAAAGGCAGTCACAAAGCGGTGTTAGAGCAACAAGCGCTCTACGATATTATTGATGAATCGCTTATCGCCCATGTCGCCATCACTGATGAAAACGGGCCTGTGGTCATACCGATGTTGGCGTGGCGTTTAGATAAACGAGTATATATTCACGGAGCAAAAAACAGCCGCTTGTTACGCTCATTAAAGTCGGGACAAGCAACCTGCTTAACGTTTACGCTATTTGATGGCTGGGTGTTAGCTCGTTCAGCCTTTCACCATAGCGCACACTATCGCAGTGCGATGATATTTGGCACGTTTACTTCCGTTGAGGATAAACAAGACAAAGATAGAATACTCAATCACTTCATCGAGCATATTGCACCCGGACGGACGAATGAGGTAAGACTGAGCAACGATAAGGAGCTGGCAGCAACGGATTTGTTAGCGATCGAATTAACAGAGGCCTCTGTCAAGATTGGTCGGCATGGAGTCAATGATGACGCTTGTGATATGGACGTGAAAGTATGGGCTGGTATTTTGCCCTATCGGACGGTCATTGGCCCTCTGGAACCTTGCGACGACCTCAACCCCGAGATCACCGCACCCAATTATCAGCAAGCTTATGCCGGCCGTTGGCATAGTGATTAATAGGCCGTAGCAACGATGATGTGCCGTGAAAGTACTATGCGGTTCATCATCGAACAACATTCGCCACTTCATTAGTGCTCAAGACAAGCGTTGTCATTGAATCTATACAGTGACGTGAAAAGATAGCCCTAAATATGCGACGAATGCCAAACTGTTACACTTCTTTACGCACCAAGCGTTGCCACTATTGATGCAACACATGAGACAATCTGAGGGAGCCTGAGAGAACGGGCTACATTATTTTTGTGGTCAATTAATAGGAGTCAGTGTGACGAATAACAAGATAGTGAGCAGCTTTGAACTTGCCAGAATTGTTGCTTTAATTGCTGTTATATCTATCCATAGTCAGCTTTTTTTGACTCATAGTTTCATTAACGATGAGCCTTGGCTCAACTACATTACGAATCAAGCGGCTCGCTTTGCCGTTCCGCTGTTTTTCATCATTGCTGGCTATTTGATACAGCCCAAGCTTAACAATAAGCCCTATCAAACCACCAAGAGCTACAGCTATCCTCTTATGATGATCTGGTTGGTATGGAGCGTCATTTGTCTTGCAACCCCATTCAATTTTGCTGTTGTCGCCGAGCATGGCTATCTCGCAGAAAGGATGGGGTATTGGGGCTACTTATTACAAAACCCACTCAATACATTATTTGAGGGCGGCTTAGTCCACCTCTGGTTTATCCCCTCTTTATGCTTAGCCGTATTAATGATCGCGTGGTTTGTTGATAATCATTGCCGCACACTCTTGATACCGTTCGCCGCTATTATTTATGCGTACGGTCTTATTGCAGGCAGTTACCAGGTTATCACTCAAGATGAGACCGCCATTTTCACCCGTAATGGCCCGTTTATTAGCTTTCTAATGGTGTCTATTGGGTTTGAGATTCGACGTCGAAACTGGCATATGTCATCAAACAAAGCACTGCTTCTCGCTATTTTTGGGATGACTATCCACTTTGCTGAGGCATTTTACTTACACCCATTAGGGCAAGAGTTTAACAGCAACGATTTTCTTGCTGGCACCCCATTTTGGGCAACCGGTATTTTCTTCTGGTTACAGAGTAAGCCGAACCTAGGTAACACACCTATTGTCCATAAGCTCGCTAAGCTTGTACTGCCGGTCTACGCAGCTCATTTGCTCGTCACAATTGGGTTTAATAACCTTGCCGGCCTTTATGGCATGGAATATATGGCAAGAGATGCAGTGGTCTTCTTTGGCACCGTTTTGGTGACGCCAATCTTGGTGTGGCTTCTCGAAAAAACGCCGCTGTCGACCCGCTCATTTAGGAAGCAAAAACAAGCGTTACCTACTAGCACTTGTACCACCCCTAAATAACTGATAGAAAGTGGCCAACTTTCCTGTTTGGTCACTTTTTCTATGAATACATCCCCCTCTCTCGAGCACATCCTCAATACGCGCCGCTCCGTTCGTAAATACGATATGAAGGCAAATTTCGACCATCAAGCGGTGCAGAAGTCATTAGAACTTGCCACACTAAGCCCTAACAGCAGCAACATGCAGATGTGGGCATTTCACCGCGTGATCAGTGAAGAAAAACGCCACCAGCTTGCTGACATTTGTATGGGTCAAAACGCCGCAAAAACGGCCAATGAACTGATTGTTGTCACCGTAACACCCAACATTTGGAAACAACGCGCGGAAATGAACGCAGAAACTGTGAGGGCTGCATTTGCAGGGCGTGAAGACAACACCACTAAACGTGCCTTAAAATACTACGACTCACTGATCCCGACACTGTACAACAACGACAGAGTCGGCCTAAGAGGCATCGCTCGCAAGCTATACACCTCGTGGATAGGCCGCAAAAAACCGATGGTGCGCGAAGTGAGCAAAGAAGATGTACGTGTGTGCTTACACAAAAGTGCGGCGTTGGCCTCAATGACATTTATGCTGTCGATGCGCGAGCAAGGTTATGATACTTGCCCAATGGAAGGATTTGACTCTCGTCGTGCCAAGCAGTTGCTAGGGCTTGATGAGCGCCACGAGATTACCATGATCATCAGCTGTGGGGTTGGCGCTCAAGATGGTGTATATGGGGAACGACACCGTGTACCCATGTCTGAGGTCGTATTTGAGCACTGATATCTAACAACAGATGTCTAACAGCAGATATCGGCGCGGTCCTGTCGATATCTGCTCCGGCAACACATACTATTTATTGGTGCCCACATATCTAGGCCCCATTACGCCGCCTCGAATCAGTGATTGCGAACATCTCGTAGGGTTTTACCACAACGAGAAAACAACGCCTGCCAATAATTGACGTGCTCTCGATTCGACAATGAAAACTGATGATACAGCGCACGAACGTCATAAACACTGTCTGCCTTATTGTATTTACTTGCCGCTTCGATAAACCGTAACTCACCAGACACGACGCGATACTCCGAATCTAGAAACGAGAGATAAGGTTGGATCTTGGCGATAAACACCTGATTAAATACGTTGACAAGATAGTTAAAACGAGTGGTATCGCGATGTTCACCGCACACGATTGCAGAGTCATATTGGCTTAGCTGTCTGGTAACAGCATCGAGCCATTGCGTACTGGCTTGCAATGAATAAGCAAGGTTGCCAATAACAGGATTTTTTTCAAGCGTTTCTTGAAACGGCATAATGAAGGGAGGAAATGGCATGAGAACACCATCAGATTCTAATTGCGCAATAGACTCAGTAATATCATTCAGTGCAAGCAACGATGGTTTGACCTTCATCATGACACTGCCGGAGGTGGGCTCTAGCCAGCCACTACTGTTTAACTGGGTTCTCATCGCATCACTGGTAAACAGTAAATTGTAGAAATTCTTCGAAAGGTAGCGATATTTGATGCCGAGAATGACCTGTAAATCTTGCTTAAGCGCACTATCAATTTGGCTAGAGCCAATACAACGCTCTAAGCCTTCAATGAGTTGAATTTGGTAGTCAAAGTTTCTGAAGGCGTCTTGTACCTTGCCAAGGCTAGAGTTTCGCTCTGCGATAATGCCAAACAATTGGCACTGACGAAGTTGGTACGTGTCGACGATACCCAGCGTTGTCACAGGTATCGTCTGGAGCATATCTCGTTTACCGGGTAAAAGAACCAGCGGGGTTTCTGGTGGTGCCAACAAGGGTCGCTCTTGGATTGATGCGACCTTACGTTGGTAGTCTGTAAAGGTTTCCGTCATGGTGTCAGGCTGAAAGCAACCAGATAAAGCGATCGACGTAGTCATCCATACCATCAAATGTCGACGCACATTACACCACGTCGAGTTTCGTTTATTGGCTATTTTTCTTGCTGACATCGCGACCACCTGACGTTGCGTATTCGCTCTCTCTACCTTGTTACGCATTCAAGAAACCGTCTGAAAACCTAAGCCGGGTCACCGAGCATTAGGTTCCAGTGTTTACAAGTATTAAGTGTTTACAAGTATTAAGTGTTTACAGACATTAAACGTTTACAGGTATTAAGTGCTTACTAGTATCCACTTATTACGTGACGTGCGCTTATTATCGATCAGAAATAGCAGCAATGCCGTGTGCCTTTTTTCAACGCTTTTAGAAGCGAGGGTTAGCGCTCTGCATACTCAAGTTGCAGTTCATCCGTTTGTCTGTGCATCCAAAGCAAGCGAATCGTCAACATAAGCGCAGCGGCTGACAGACCGACAATGAATCCGAACCAAAAGCCAACAATGCCCATTTTATCAACAATGACATCCGTCATCGCAAGCAGGTAGCCAAGGGGAAGTCCAATCAGCCAATAAGCAATAAATGTGCAATTGAAGATCGCTTTCATATCTTTATAACCACGCAGCGCACCAGCCGCGACAACTTGAATGGCGTCGGTACATTGATAAATAGCGGCGAAGATAAGCAACTGCATAGCGAGTGTCACCACCTCGGCATTATCGGTATACAGATAGACGATCTGTTGTTTGAAAAGTAGCGTTGCCGTCGCCGTAAACATAGCAACGGCTAGGCCGACAATTAACCCTACTCGACAAGCAATAATGGCGCCCGCTGTATCTATTTCGCCCAACTTATGGCCAACCCGAATACTGACGGCGGCACCAATACTCATGGGTATCATGAACACTAGAGAAGAGAAGTTCATCGCAATTTGGTGAGACGCAACGACCAACGACCCCAGAGGCGCAGCAAGCAATGAAACGACGGCGAACAACGTCACTTCAAAGAAAATGGCCGCTGCAATCGGAAACCCAAGTTTGAACAATCGTGTTAATGCTTTACGATCAGGTTTGTGCCATGCACTAAACAAGCCTATGTGTTTGAGTCTTTGGGTCGTCGCAACGTAAAACAGCATCATGAAAAACATCAACCAATAAACGATAGTCGTCGCGATACCACATCCTACCCCTCCTAATGCTGGCGCCCCAAACTGCCCATATACAAACACCCAGTTAAGAGGAATATTGACGACTAACCCAATAAAACCGATGACCATAGCAGGCTTAGTTAATGACATCCCGTCGGTATAACTTCTTAATGCCTGGAACAACAAAAAAGCGGGAACCGCGAATATAACGGCATAGATATAGCCTACCGTTTTTTCGGCCATTACCGACTCAATGTCCATCACATTCAGTATGCCTTCAATTTGCAGAAGCACCACAATAGTTGGAATGCTGATCATTAACGCGAGAATAATGCCTTGATGGATTTGAAACGGCACTTGGTCTTGTTTTCCGGCACCATTAAGTTGGGCAACTACCGGGATGATCGCCATAAGTAGGCCAACACCAAATAATATAGAAGGAAGCCATATGCTTGCTGCAATTGAAACCGCCGCCATGTCGACAGCGCTTACGCCACCAGCCATAACCGTATCGACGAACCCCATCCCAGTTTGAGCAATGGAGGCAATAAGAACGGGGGAAGCCAGTTTTATTAGGTCTTTAGCTTCTGTTTGATAACGATGCAAGAGTTGAGTTCCAAGATTTATAAATAATCAGCACGAATGATAATGAATAATGAAATTCACCACCATGATTAATTATTATTTATTAGATCAGGGTAAACGGCTTGTCATTAGCTTATGAAAGAGCATAGAGGATGACAACGAAAAGGCTCTCTATCGCCAACTCATAGATTTGGCAATAGAGAGGTAGTCAGATAGGGGAGGAAGGGCTAAGGTTGCCCCAGCGCTTCACGATCCCCCCCACCATGGCGGGTTCGATACAAGTGGGTGCCAGCCAGAGCAATTAAAGCCCCAATCACAACAAAAATTACCCCACCAGACACCGTGCCCGCCGTCACCGCTAATACCATCACTAGCATCCCCAATGCTTGACACATTCTACCTAAGTAAGCCCCTTGCCTGAAATCGACCTTGGCTTCTTCATCCGCGCTGATCGGTGTTTGTAGATTATGTTCGAGCTTCCTTCTCTCGCCTTCACGCTCACCAACCGGCTCTCGGTAAAAGTAACGAGAAAGCATAAAGAACCCTCCCGTAATCAGCAGATGAGCAATTAATGTTGCCGCAACTTGTAAATCCACCGTCTCTCGATGAGTGAAGCTTTCAGCACCAAATAGCGGTAACAACCAAGAGACTTCAAAGATAAAGTGCATAAAAGCCGAGACTAACAAGCCCACAACGATCGTTGCCCATCCAGACCAATCAGGCGTACGAAGAGTCACAAACGCCAGCAAAGACGGCACTGACAGAGGCGTCTGCAATAACGCACCAAACAACATCATAATATCAAAGAAGCTGTATTCTTTTATCGAAGCAAACAGCAATGCCGCTCCAACCGATAACACACCATTCACGACCGTCGACAGCTTACCCATGCGCATTTGCTGAGCTTCTGTTGCTTGCGGGTTGATCACCGATTGATAGACATTTCGAACAAAAATACCCGCGTTACGATTGAGCGCCGTTGTCATTGGTGAGATAGTCGCTGCAATCATCGCCGCCAGCACAAGACCGAGCATGCCGGTTGGTAGATAATGATCGATGTAATACACGTAGGCGGCATTATTAGCACTCTCTCCCAGCATCGGATAGTACGCCATTAAATCCACGCCCATTGACGCCGTCACCCATGGGGGAATAAACCACATCACTGGGCCAATAATAAACAATAAACCGGTGACAAAAGCCGCCTTCTTTGCCTCTCGCTCGTTGGTGGTCACTAAGAATCGGTAGCACGACAACGCGTTATTGGTGTTCATGGTTTGCTTCATCATGATCACGACCACCCAGATCCAGAAAATCTGCCAATAATTAATATCATGACCCATAAAGCTTTCAGTCGGATACGAGTGAACAAGCGACAATGGCCCACCAATTTCAACCAAGGCAAAGGCACCAACCGTCAAGGTAATCGCGAGCAACAGAATAAGTTGAATCACATTGGTCGCCGACACGGTCCAAGATCCGCCACTCACCGCAATGAAGGTAACCAAACACCCCACTCCGATAATCGTAACGAACAAATCCACCTGGAAAACCGCGGAAACAAAGATACCTAAACCATTCAACCAAATCGCCGACGAAAGAATCGTGAGCGGGAATGAAATCCAGGTGTAAACTTGCTCAGAGCTTTTGCCAAATCGAACACGGATGACTTCCATGGCCGTTTCGACTCGAAGCTTCCGATAGCGCTCAGCAAAGAACCAAGCCGCAACGAAAAAGCCCAATGCATTACCCCAGAAGATAAACAATACCGTCAAACCATCTTCATACGCTTTTGCCGCAGCTCCCGTGAATGTCCAAGCCGAAAACTGAGTCATAAAGGCGGTTGCCCCGGCCATCCACCACATCATCGCGCCACCACCACGTATAAAGCCAGACGAATCAGTGGCAAAGCGTTTAAATGCTAACGCTGCTGCTAAAATAAAAACGAAGTAACCTAGGATAATAATCCCGTCTAATGTCTCCATGATTCTCCTTTTCCTTATCCCATAACGAAAAAAAGCCGGGCAATGCCCGGCTTAAAATTCAAAACGTTTTATACTCTAGCGAACGAACCGTTCCAGCTAACAAGTTCACCCTCGATCGTGAGCTCGTGACGCTCATTTTGCGCCGCTTCGTCCTTGTTGCTAATAGCAAAGCGGTATTGGTTACCACTTGTCGTATTGATTTCAATCACCGTTGCATCGTCGTTATTCGCCAAAGTCTTCACAGACTCGACCAAACCACGAGCGCCTACTGATGCTTCAATTTCTTCATTGAAGTAACCGTGAGTCTCTAATACCGAAGCAAACACATGGTCTTGACCTGATTGACGAAGAATCAATGCAGGCTCACTGCGTAGGTTGAAATCTGGATCATTCGCACCAGTGCGAGTGAAGAAGACTTCTGAGCCTTTGTTTGCCGTAGTCACTAGGCTGTAGTAGCTAGAGCCGTGTAGCCAAGAGACCAACGAGCTACCTTCAACCTGACCAGAACCTAGGTTCCATAGGTGTTGATAACCAAATTTCTCGCCCATTGGACGTAGCGTTGATTCCGCTTTGTAGTCAAAGTCAGTACGCATAATCTGACCAGAATAATGAACTGGTAGATCATAAGAGTGTTCTTTATCTGCTTTGATGCGGTAAACATCAATGACTAGTGGCTTTTCAAATTCTTCGATATCAGCCAGCAATACTGAACGCTGCATGTCAGTACCGGCATAGTACTCACTGATTTTACCACTCATACCTTGCAGTTTTGCATCATCTGTTTTAAAGAAATGCTTCGCACCGAAACGACTTTCTGCAATTGCAGTGTTAAATTCGTTCTGTGTCTCTTGATCAACCGTTACGGTGTTATGAGCGACCGTTTGCTTACAGTAAGTCTTGTTCTCTGGGATGTAACGACCACCAAACTTAGGCTCGATGTTTACCCAACGACCAAAACCGTAGTCATGTAAGACTTCTTGACCGCGGTTGAATACGCTTAGGTGAAGCCCATCATAATGACCGTGATCAAGAGCAGAGTGATACTGGTGATCAGAGCCGTGTTGACCAAACCAAAGCAAAGCCATCGTATCATCATCTTGAGCGTCACGGTGACGGAGAATTGTAAGCCCGCCTTTCTCGCCTTTTGGTCCATCTGTTACGTACAAGCTGCCCCAGTTAAATGGTTTAATTTCTGTCGCGTTTGCTACCGCATTTGACAAGGTTGCGCCGGATGCATGAACCCAAACATTCTGTTGGTGATTTGCCATGCTCAACAGCGTTTCGTTCTGCTCATAACGGTGGTAACAAACACTTGTTGCCATGATAACGCCTTCATCATTGATGCTGATCGTCTTAGACGAATCATTCAATGCAGGCAATGTGCCATCAGGGAACGCTGTAGAGAATACCGCGTAAGATGTTGTCTTAATTACAGAGTCATTAAATTCGTAGATGCCAATTTCCGGCTGACGGCGCTCAATCGCTTCTGCAAACAAGTAAATTGGACGCAATGAGAAGCGGTGGTAATACGGGCCTTCCATGTAATAACCATCTGGCGAAAACAATTGATCTAATTGTGCAAGGAAACCGCCGCTCACCTTGTCTAGTTTCAGGCCATAGAGTGCTTTGTCTACTGACTCTTGATCATTGATGGCGTAGCCACAAATACCAACCGCCGCCACAGCCCAAAGGCCGTGGTTATGAACGATGTCGAAGTCGTGGCCGTAAGTCACAACAAACAGATCGATCATCTGCTTAAACAAATCGGTTTCGATCAGGTGCTTTTGATCATCAGAAAGCGTGTGATAAACACAGCTATATGCACATGATGCGTACAGCATCCACATGTTTTCGTTTAGCGTCTGGTGGAAAATCTTACCAGGAGGGTTAGTATCACGGCTGGTGTTACTTTCTAGCGTCGGGTAAACCTTCGCGTAAGCCGTCAACATATCTACGATATAATCGCGGTACTTTGTTTGTTCCGTAATAAGAAACAAGCGACCCGCTAAATCGATATGAATGTAGTTTTGCTTATGACGGTTATGCTCATAACCGCCGCCTTCGCCGTGTCCCGGAACTTCGATACCAACCTGCGCAATATAAGCATCAACTTGTGCGATATCACGCGCTAAAGCGTTGCCTAGTAATGTGTCCTTACCGAGATCTTTACGAAGCTCTCCTGCTTCGTCGAAGTTTAGTAATAGTGGTTGGTAACTCATATTAGTGTCTCCTGCTCAACTGCAAAGTAGCCTGCCCATGAATAAGACTTGCCGGCAAGCGCCACAGAGTTCTCTGTGTTCTTATCCGCATCTGGGTTATTGCTGACCATTAGCGTGAAGCGTTTTGTTTCTGTTTCAAATGTAATGACTGAGCCTTCATCAGAATGACCAATCACCTTAATATTGTTGATAACACCGCGAGCATTGACTGACTGTTCAAATTCTTCGTTAAAATAGCCGTGTGTCTCTAACACAGAGGCAAACAAAGTGCTTTCGCCCTTTGAACGAAGAATGAAACTCGGTACGCTACGTAGGTTGAAACTCGGATCATTCGCACCAGTGCGAGTAAAGATCACTTTACCGTTATCGTTCGAGCTTGTGCCTGACCAAGTATAGTACGAGTTATTCTGTACCCAGCTGACCAACGCCGTATCATTCGCTTCACCTTCAGCCACGTTCCATAAATGGTTGTAACCTAGGTTGTCACTCAGCGTATTAAGTTCTTTGTGCGCTTGATACTCGAAATTGGTACGGATGATTTGGCCATCGTACTGGTGTGAATAATCGTATTGATGCTCACCTTCTCCGGCAATGCGGAACAAATCGATAAGCAATGGTGCTTCAAATTCGTCGTGTTTAAACAAGAACACGCTGCGTTGCTGCTTCATGCCATCGTAGTGGCCATTCGCATACGCACTCATGCCCGAGATCTGAGCACTGTCTGTTTCAAAAAAGTGTGGAATACCGTGTACGCTGTCTGCACGCTCTACATTAAAGTAGTTCTGACACGTTTCATCCATCGTTACTGCATTGTGAGCAATCGTTTGACGAGCGTAGGTCTTGTTTTCATCTAAGTATCGACCACCAAACTTTGGCTCGACGTTTACCCAGCGTGCAAAACCATATTCACGAAGTACTTCGTCACCACGGTTAAAGTAGGAAATGCCTAGCGTGTCGAAGTTTCCATGCCCCATGCCATGCTGGCCGTAGTTCATCACTAGTTGGAAGACGTCTTTGTTGTCATCTTGAACACGAATAAAACCTTGAGCACCACGGTCACCGTTAGGGCCTTCATTCAGCTCAACGCTTGGCCAGAAAGGCATGTCTAGGTCGTTTGCTTTCTCAAACGCACGAGACAACACTAGGCCACATTCATGCATCCATACTGAATCTTGAATCTTAGCCATACCAAGTAGATTATCATCAATACCATAATGTTTTGCGTATTGGCTGACCGCCACTTGAACACCTAAATCGCGGATACCCATTGTACGAGAAGCATCATTTAATGCTGGGAACTCGCCATTCGGATAAGCCGTAGAAAGCATCGCTTGAACGGTATTGCCAATCACACCATCTTTATAATTGAAGATATCGATTTCAGGCATATGGCGATCAAGGATTTCTGCAAATACACAGGTTGGACGAATAGCATAGCGGTGGTAATACGGACCTTCGATGTAATAACCTGATGGTGCAAACAATTGTGATACTTGTGCTAAAAAGCCGCCAGTATTGTTGTTCTCAAGTCCAAACACTGACATCTCTAAGTATTCACGCTTGTTGATCGCCAAGCCGCATGTACCGACAGCGGCTACTGCCCAAATGCCGTGGTTATGAATACGATCAAAATCATGACCATATTTTACGGTGAACATCTCAAGCATTGGATCAAAGATACGGTCAATCACCGTTTGGCGCTCTTCTTCTGACATGGTTGAAGCCACACAAGAATAGGCAATACTGGTGTATAATAACCAAACGTGTTCGTTTAAAATCTGGTGGAAAAGACGACCTGTTGGGTTGGTGTTTTTCTGAACATGGAAGTCAAAGGTGAGGTAACGTTCTGCGTACAATGCCAAAAGATCACGCACAAATTTAGCGTAGTGCGCTTCGCCTGTAATTAAGAAGAGACGGCCTGCAAGGTGCATATGGATGTAGTTTTGCTTATTGCGATTGTGTTCATAACCGCCCGCTTCACCGTGTCCTGGCACTTCAAGTGGCAGCTTCATGAATGCTTCAGCATCCTTGATATTTTTTGCAATAGCTTTACCCATTAAGGTATCGCGACCAATCTCTTTTCTTAGCTCAGCGATTTCATCTTCACCCAGCAAAATGGGTTGAACCAATGTAGACATGTTTACCCTCGACTCTCAATGCAGCAATAATTTACCATATAAAGTAATACAATATGCCTTATTGTCATACAAAAAAGTGGTGGAAAGTGGACTTTAATCACAATTAACTTTCACACAATTGCGGTTTAAACACATTGTGTTTTACTTAAAACCCTATTAACAACGTAGTTTTGTGGTGTTAGGCAATTATAAATTGATCACAATCACAAAGCTGTAAACTTATTGTATGACAATTTGAATTATACCTTTATGATACTTGCAACGTAATTAAGAGTACACAATGACTGTAGTCTGGGAGGCTGTTAGTGCACACTTTTTTCTCCGCCGACGAACACCCGTGGGAACAGGTTGAACAAGGCATCAAGCGAAAAGTAGTTGGTTTTACCGACGACTTAATGGCGGCACATTTGTGCTTTGATATGGGTGCACACAGTGCACTGCATCAACATTATATCCACGACCAAATTGCTTATGTGGTCAGTGGTCGTTTTGATGCCGTCGTTGATGGCGAGGAACGTGAACTAAAAGCGGGCGATGCCTTTATGGTAAAAAGACTGCTACGTCATGGAGTGACCGCGCTGGAACAAGACAGTGTGATACTCGATATTTTTTCTCCTTCGCGTGAAGACTTTCTTGGTTGATCGCTCCAAAGTGGATGACAAATTAATGAATCAGTACAAAATCGCAATCATTGGCGAGTGTATGGTAGAGCTACAACGTAAAGGTGAGCTGCTAAAACAATCTTTTGGCGGTGACACACTCAACACTGCGCTATACCTTTCTCGCCTCACTCAGCAACACAACCTCACTGTTAGCTACATTACTGCACTTGGTAACGACCCTTTTTCAAATGAGATGATGGCGACGTGGCAAAGCGAAGGCATTGATACCAGCCTTATTCTTAAGCTTGATGACAAAATGCCAGGTCTTTATCACATCGAAACTGATGATACCGGTGAGCGCACCTTCTTTTACTGGCGCAGCGATGCAGCCGCTAAATTCGTATTCGACCAACCAGAGTCAGCAGCACTGATTGAATCTTTGCTAGAATACGACGCGGTATACCTAAGTGGCATCACACTAGCGATTCTGACACAATCAGGTCGCGATACTTTGTTTAACTTCCTTAAAGCGTTTAAAGAAAAAGGCGGACACGTCTTCTTCGACAATAACTTCCGTCCAAAACTTTGGGCTGACAGACAACAAGCGATCACAAATTATACTGCGATGCTTGAACTCACCAGTACCGCGTTGCTTACATTTGAAGATGATCAAGCGCTATTTGGTGATATGTTCGTTGAACAGTGTATTGAACGTACTAGCGAAGCCGGCGTTTCTGAGATTGCAATTAAGCGTGGTGCTAAAGATTGTCTCGTTGTTGCTGAAGGCCAAGCCAACTATGTTGCTCCTAAGCCTGTAAACAACGTGCTCGATACGACTGCAGCGGGTGATTCATTCAGCGCGGGTTATCTTGCAAAGCGTCTGACTGGTGGTACTGCGTTACAAGCTGCTGCAACGGGTCATAAAGTCGCCGGTGCGGTTATCCAGCACCAAGGCGCTATCATTCCTAAAGAAGCTACACCAACAATCGATTAGTAGGACAAATAACATGACAACATTGAACGACAAGCTAGCAAGCCTAAAAGTAATTCCTGTCATTGCAATCAACAAAGTTGAAGATGCGATCCCACTGGGTAAAGCGTTGGTTGACAACGGCATGCCTTGTGCTGAAATCACACTACGTACTGAGTGTGCAATTGAAGCCATTCGCGTAATGCGTAAAGAGTTCCCAGACATGCTAATCGGTTCTGGTACGGTACTGACTAACGAGCAGGTTGACGCGTCAATCGAAGCTGGTGTTGATTTCATCGTAAGCCCAGGTTTTAATCCTCGCACGGTTCAATACTGCATCGACAAAGGTGTTGCTATCGTACCCGGCGTAAACAACCCAAGCCTTGTAGAGCAAGCAATGGAAATGGGTCTGCGCACGTTGAAGTTCTTCCCTGCAGAACCATCAGGTGGTGTTGGCATGCTAAAAGCACTGACAGCCGTTTATCCAGTAAACTTCATGCCTACCGGCGGTGTAAGTCTTACGAACGTAGACGAGTACCTATCGATTCCTTCTGTTCTTGCATGTGGTGGCACTTGGATGGTTCCAACTAAACTCATGGACGAAGGTCGTTGGGAAGAGTTAGGCCAACTAGTAAAAGATGCCGTTGCACACGTAAACTAATTGAAATCTGCTGTTACAAACTAAAGCGAGCCGAGTGCTCGCTTTTTTTTTTACCTACGAAATTAACATGTTCTACATCACATAAATGCTATATTGTCATACAATAAGCCCAGCGAATTGCTATTATCATACTCAGTATGAATGATATAAAAAGGCTGAATCATGACTATTGATACTCTTGTAGTACTCGCCTACTTCTTTTTCTTAATCGCAATTGGTTGGATGTTCCGTAAGTTCACCACTTCCACGAGTGATTATTTTAGAGGGGGCGGCAAAATGTTGTGGTGGATGGTTGGTGCAACCGCCTTCATGACACAGTTTTCAGCATGGACGTTTACGGGAGCCGCAGGACGCGCCTTCAGCGATGGTTTCGTCGTTGTTATCCTATTCTTAGCCAACGCGTTTGGTTATTTCATGAACTATATGTATTTCGCTCCGAAATTCCGTCAGCTCCGAGTAGTGACGGCAATCGAAGCAATACGTCAGCGTTTTGGTAAAACGTCTGAGCAGTTCTTCACTTGGGCAGGCATGCCAGACAGCTTAATCTCTGCAGGTATCTGGCTAAACGGCCTTGCTATCTTCGTAGCCGCTGTTTTTGATATTCCAATGGAAGCGACCATTATCGTTACCGGCTTAGTATTAATGCTAATGTCTGTAACTGGCGGTTCTTGGGCGGTTGTTGCGTCTGACTTCATGCAAATGCTTGTTATCATGGCGGTCACCATCACGTGTGCTGTTGCGGCATACTTCCACGGTGGTGGTATCGGCAATATCGTTGATAACTTCCAAGGTGATTTCTACGTTGGTAATAACCTAAACTACATGAGTATCTTTGTGCTTTGGGTTGTGTTCATCTTCATCAAACAATTTGGTGTAATGAATAACAGCATCAACGCTTATCGTTACCTTTGTGCTAAAGACAGTGAGAACGCACGTAAAGCAGCAGGTCTTGCTTGTGTGCTAATGGTTGTCGGTCCACTAATCTGGTTCCTACCAGCATGGTATGTTAGTGCATTTATGCCAGACTTCGCAGACCAATACGGTTCTGTGGGTGCAGATGCAGCTTACCTAGCGTTTGTGCAAAACATCATGCCTGCAGGTATGGTTGGCTTGCTAATGTCTGCGATGTTCGCGGCTACGATGTCATCTATGGATTCAGGCTTGAACCGTAACGCTGGTATCTTTGTAATGAACTTCTACAGCCCGATAGTGCGTCCAAACGCCTCTCAAAAAGAGCTTGTAGTGGTCAGTAAGCTAACAACGGTTGTCATGGCGCTTCTTGTTATCGCTATTGGCCTGTTCATTAACTCATTACGTCACCTAAGCTTGTTCGACATCGTTCTTAACGTTGGCGCACTTATTGGCTTCCCAATGCTTATCCCTGTGCTACTAGGTATGTGGATTCGTAAAACTCCAGATTGGGCTGGCTGGGTTACACTGATTGTGGGTGGTGTGGTTTCTTGGATATTCGGTATCTCTCTTCAAGCAGAGCATATTGAGAACTTCTTCAACCTAGACCACGCTCTAACCGGTCGTGAATGGTCTGATTTGAAAGTAGCGCTGAGCTTATGTGCACACGTTGTGTTTACAGGTGGTTTCTTCATTGCAACAACGCTTGCTTACAAAGGTCGCACTCCTGAACGTGAAGCTGAAGTTGAGAAGTTATTCGAGAACTGGAACACACCAGTTATCGCGGAGTCTGAAGAGCAACAGAACCTAGATACTAAGCAACGTTCAATGCTTGGTAAGCTAATCAGTACTGCTGGTTTCGGTATCTTAGCGATGGCTCTGATTCCAAATGAACCAACAGGCCGTTTATTGTTCTTGTTATGTGGTTCAATTGTTCTAGTCGTGGGTATCTTGCTGATGAATGCAGCAAAATCTGGCGGCAACGACAAGCTACAAGCAAGTAGCTAACATCAGTTCACACGGTTAACACCGGTTTGCAGTAGCAATACCGGTTTACCGGTCACACAATGTGACACTGAGTTGATTGTATCCTTAGCCCCGTTTTTACGGGGCTTTGTTGTTTTTGTCACCTCGAAATACCACCTTTACAATTATCCCTCTTTTGGCTCTATGCCTCTTCGCCCTTTCTTATGTGCACACGTTTGATGACGACTTTGTGGTCTCGATGATAAGCTGTTTTAACCACTGATGTGCCACACTCGACGCTGTCCGTTTATGTTCGATAAGGTAGAGCGTAATGCGCATCGCCTCAACATCATCAATAGCAAATACCGGAACAAGCTTGTTCGCAACGCACTCTAGTTGTGAGAGCTGATGTGAAGAAGCTAGGACGCATGTTGTCTCTTGCATCACTTCAACGAGTGTCATTAGCTGCCCACTTCGAAAGGCCACATCACGGCGATACCCCACTTTAGACAGGTAATCATCAATGGGGTTTTGGACACTAAATCCTGAGCGTATATCCAACGTCAGATCGACAAAACGGTAGGCTAAGCAGTCTTCTAACGTGACCATACTCTGCTGGGCTAATGGATGTGACACCGCCGTATAAAATACAGGGTACGTGTGGCCAATAATCGTGCTTGGCAATTCTTCATGATCATTGGGCTGGGTAATATGAATAGAGAAATCGACTTTTCTTTCGATAAGCTGTTGTCCGGGGTCTTTGCTTATGGGGTATTCCAACAAACTGGCTCGCGGGGCTTGTGTGATAAAAGCTTTAGCCAATGGCACAGACAACCATTGACTCATTAACGGTGGCAAAGAGAGCGTAAAACTCTGTTCGCAGGTTTTAGGATCAAATGCGGTTTGAACAATCAGGCTTTGCACCGACCGTAGCATTGCATCTAATGGTTCTTCAAGTTCGAGCGCCTTTTGAGTTGGAACCAGACCGACGGATTCACGATAAAATAGCGGATCATCAAACAAGGTCCGGAGACGGCCCAGCGTTCGGCTCATCGCCGGTTGTGATAAATACAGCGCTTGGGCTGCTTTCGTCACGTTTTTTTCTTTGAGCAACACGCTCAAAGACACTAATAAATTCAGATCGAGCCGTGATAGTTGTTGCTCTAAAGAAACCATGTGATATGCACCTTACGTATACTTCATTCAATTTAGTATAACTTTGAAGCATGCATGTTCAAGTCAATGGCGCACTATTGAGGTAAAGACTCTGTCTCCAGTGATATAATTTTCATGCATATTAGAAATAAAAACTATTCATTTCTAATCATATCTCTTCTGTCCTATTCTTTTTGGTATCCACTGACTTTAACAGTGAACAACCTAAAAGGGCTCAATATGAATAGTGCTAATCAGATGAATGTGTTTTCAAAAACTGGTGCGTGGAATGTCATGAAAGGCACAACACTCGCTATGCTTACCTTAAATGCTTCTGTTGCTTTAGCGGAACCGGTTGACTCACTTCAAGCATTTATGAGCAATACGGGTGAAACGGTCACCACGGCGAGTTACCCAACGGCAGAAACCGCCCATCAGATGCTAAAAAATCAAGATGCGGTGGGCGTAAACCAGTTTTTACATAAACGACAACTCACGCCTACTGATCAGCAACCCGTTGTTAGAATGAACCGCGATACATATTATTCTATGGCTGTGGTGGATGTCTCTGGAGGCGCAACGGTCACTATGCCTAACGTGCCCGAAGGCAAATACATTTCCGTTCAACCCGTGACCGAAGACCATCGTATTCAACCTATGTTTTATGGATCGGGCACCTTTGAACTCTCAACACACGCTGGTAATCATGTGTACCTGGTGGTTCGATTAGACTCAACGTTTACTGAAGCTGAAGCGGCGAAATATCAAGACCAGATGACAATCACTGCTACCAACAACCAAGCATTCATGGCAGAACCCGTCGACACCGCCTCGTTTAAGAACATCGAAAGTGAGCTGAAAGCAAAAATGCCAGCCATCTCTCAACGTGATGGTAGTCATGCACTATTAGGTATGTTTACCGCACCAACCGATGATTCACAGCAAGATTTTACCCAAGAAAAATATGAAGTGGGTGCAGCCGTTGGCTGGGGTGGAGCGCAGGCCGTTGATAATATTTATGAAATATCAAAAAACTTCCCTGATAATGTTTGCCACCAAGCGACGTTTAACGATCCCAATAACCACGCATTTTGGTCTATCACCGTTTACAACAAAGCTGGCTTTATGTTCAACGATTTAGCGAACTACAGCTCTAATACCGCGACACCAAATGCTGATGGTACCTACACGATTAGTTTTGGTTGTGGCGACGCTGCGCCCAATAACATTCAAACAAAGAACGACTCAGGGGAGTTTAACATCGGCATTCGTCATTATCAGCCAAGTGACGCCGTGCTTAAAGATAACGTACGCTTGCTGCCAACGATGAAAGCTGTCCAGTAAGGCATATAAGTTAAGGCAAGGCTCGCAACTAAACAACACGTTCAATCGCTATCAGTGATGACACAACCCGTCACCCAAGATGACGTTCTTGGGTGACGCCTGCAGATGACAGGTTATGTATTATTTCAGGCATCTCGCTCTGCACACTCGCGATCGAATATCATGCAACATCAGCGTTTCAGTCGATGCTGTACAAACTCTATAAATGTACTTAACCGTTTTGAGCGACTGACCAGTGACGGATACAGTAAATACATATCGTTTTCTATATCGGTATGGGCACTCAACACGGGTTGAAGTGTGCCAGCGTCCACCTCTTTGGCTACAAAATAATCGGGGGTATAAATCAACCCCTTCCCCTCAAGTGCCAGTGATTTAAGCACAGTATTCTCTTGGGTAAAGAGCCAGCCCTTTATCGGATAACGGCCTTGTTTGAACCCCCACTCCGTGATGCTGTTTCCGGTAAGGCAATTGTGATTGATGAGTTGATTGGGATGAATAAGCGGCTCGTGCATAGAAAGGTAACCTGTTGTAGCAGTGACTATTTTTTTATAACTGAACAGTTTACGAGCAACCATATTTTCAGGTGGCGCTTGTGTGGCACGAAAAGCCACATCAAAATTATCTTTGACCAAGTCATGGCTTTGGTAACTGCATTCAATCTCAAATTGCACTTGTGGGTGCCGCTCATTAAAGCGCGCACATAAATCAGTCAACTTCGACTGCGTAAACTGCAACGGAGCAGTGATACGAATGATCCCTTCCAGTGCTTCATTTTCGTAATCGGCTTGTCTTTCAAGATCAAGCAACGTCATCTGGATCGATTCCATACCAGCCAGCACACGTTCACCTTGCGGGGTCAGGCGAAGGCTTCGCGTCGAGCGAATCATCAATGTGTAACCCAAGTCCTTCTCAAGCTGCTTAATCTGCGTTGACAAGTAACCTTTTGACATTTCCAGCGTTTCCGCTGCTTTGGTAAAGCTCCGTTGTTTCGCCACTTCCGAATACAACATCAAACGCTCAATTTTCTTATGTTGCATTGCTCTTTCTCTCTTCGTTATTCATTGTTTGTTATACCAAACAATGAATTCTATTGGCGATGTTTTTGTAAACAATAGATTCAGGCATGCTGGGTTCATCAAACATTTATTTGGATAACATGAATTATGACGATATCAACACACCAGCAGTCTTCATTGATTTATGGCTGTATGGGGTTAGGCGGTGGCTGGGACAATAGCACTCTTTCCGCCGCGCATGTGCAACAAGCTCACGAGGTTATCGACGCAGCACTCGATGCGAATATACGGACTTTTGATCATGCCGATATCTACACACTAGGCAAAGCAGAGCAAGTCTTTGGCCAGGTTCTTTCACAAAGGCCGGAGTTAAAAGACCTCATCACACTTCAGTCAAAGTGTGCGATTCGATTCGCCGATCAACACGGTCCTAATCGCTATGATTTCTCTAAAAAATGGATTATTGACGCCGTTGACAACATCTTAACTCGACTGGGAATAGAGCAACTCGACACGCTACTGCTTCATCGACCCGATCCCTTGATGGTGCCCGATGAGGTTGCTGACGCGGTCGAATATCTCCAAAGCAGTGGAAAGATTGCCCACCTTGGGGTGTCCAATATGAATGTCCATCAAATCCGCTTTTTGCAGTCGGCATTAAATACCCCGATTGTCTGCTCACAATTGGAGATGAGTCTAACGCAACTCAATTGGCTAGAGGAAAGCATCACCCCATTTGCCAGCTCAGCGTTAGGGACGCTCGAGTATTGCCAAATGAAGCAAATATCCTTGCAAGCATGGGGAAGTCTTAGCCAGGGGCTATTTTCTGGGCGCGACATATCACAGCAGCCTGACAATATTAGAAACACCGCCAATGTCGTCGCTTCGCTAGCCCAGCACCATGAGGCGTCTAAAGAAGCCATCGTGCTGGCTTGGTTAATGCGTCATCCCGCTAATATTCAACCGGTCATTGGTACCACAAATCCACAACGTATCCTTGCTTGTGGTCATGCCAGTGATATCAAACTGAGCAGAGAAGAGTGGTATCTGCTCTATGAAAGTGCTCGAGGCCACGCCATCCCTTAATAAAAGGAGCGCTCGCGAATCTATGTCAAGCTCAATAATAGCGATGTCATGCCTAGTAACGAACTCAAAAAAGGCAGGGGGATGGGTAGTTGAATTCGCGGGTGATCCTTCTCTTATATTTTGACTCATTTTAATGAGACGACTAGAAAGGAGAGCTTCGGTTATGACACTTTAAACATCTAGGCTGAGCCGTCTCTCAGTGCCGACTTTGTGCGTCCGTCTCAGTTTACCATGCGGTCATGTATGTCTTCCCATTTTCATCGTCTATCACAAGCTTATGTTCCTCGTATCGCTGAACATCTATGCCGATGAAATTGCCACCCTACGTCAGTCATCAAAGAAGCAATAAAATGGTGTAATTAACATCCTCAACGGTAAGCGAGCCGATATGAATATTATCGCTTACCATTCATTACCTTTCTCGAGAAAACAAAAAATAAGCTTTAATATCAAGATATTAAAAACAAAAACCTCATACATGAAAAATATACTCAGCAAAAAACTGAAAAAATAATTTTAAAACCAATAAAATAATACTTTACATACACTGAGGGTCGGGTATTATTCGTCTCGCTCTGTTGTACAGAGTTATTAATGAAACATCAAGTGAAAGTAAAGCCTTAGTATGCCATCGTTAGTGTTGTTATTCTCAGTGTTTCCCTTGCTTCATCGTAACATTAAATAATTCGAGCTATCAGCGCATCGCAATTTAGCGATAACTTTATAAAATTTAATATATTAAGGGGCTCTCATGTCTAACAAAACTACTGGCATCGTAAAATGGTTTAACGAAGAGAAAGGTTTCGGTTTCATTACTCAAGACAACGGCGGTGCTGACGTATTCGTTCACTTCCGTGCTATCGCTTCTGAAGGTTTCAAAACTCTTGCTGAAGGCCAAAAAGTGTCTTTTGAAGTAGAGCAAGGCCAAAAAGGCCCACAAGCTGCAAACGTAGTAGCTATCTAAGTTTCAAAAATGGCGCAAGCAGTTTACTGTTTGCGCCACTTTTCCGTTTTACCCCCTCTAAAAAACAAATTCCCTAGCAAAATTCAATTCAAAAAAACCTATCGATGCTTTAGTCGACTTTTAAATACGCTATATTTCTATAATTCTAGATATGCAGATCACCCATTAACCACCAACGCCCTTAACTGCTCCTCAATCGCTTTGATACAAACATTCACTGACATCGGCACATGTTGAACAAATGGATTTAAAGCATAGATCGTATTTGGTGGTAGCTGATAATCAGGCAGGATCTCAACAAGGCTTGGCTCAACAAAAGGCAAATAGAAATCGGGAATCAGACCAATACCCGCCCCAGATTTTACTAGTGATAGGCAGCTATGGAATGAGTTGGTTAAACAGCGAGCCTCCTGGTGATACTCCTTTTCATCGCCTTGCTGATTTCTAAAGACGTGATGGATCTTCCTTCCTTGCCAACTATTTGAGATATAGTTTAAATCAACCAAATCTGTATCAGGCAATATCGACGGTACTCCACATAGTACATCTCTAAACTCCCCTAATCGCCGTTGCTTTAGATTGCTATCTTTTGACTGCCCAACGCGAATCGCGAGGTCAATATTGTGCTCATAAAAATCGAGCTGGTCATCGCTGCTCACTAGTTCAGGTTCAAGCAATGGGTATTGCTGAATCAGGCGACCAATCACAGGAGTGATGAGTGTTTCCATCAAGGCATTCGGCGCGGTAATTCGCACCCTTCCCTGCGGCACCTCTTTTCGTTGTTGGGCTTCAGTCCAAGCAGAGTTAGCAATTTCATTAAGAGATTTACAACGGTGGTAAAAGTGCTCTCCAGCTGAAGTAAGTACCTGTCGTCGTGTCGTGCGCTTCAGTAAGGTTAAACCTAATTCAAGCTCCAGAGCCTTCAGATGTTGACTCACCACCGATTTAGAGAGATCGAGAGCGTCTGCAGCACCTGAAATAGAGCCAGCTTCTACGATATGAGCAAAGACTGACATTTGTCTTAATTGATTCATTACTATTGTTCTGTTTAATTAAACATTCCTTTCTAATATAGCTATTTTTCCGCACTAATAATAGCGTTAAGCTACCCCCGTATTCAGACATCTTATTGAGGAATCACCATGTCAGATAATCAAGTACTCGACGCATGTAAGCAAGGTATTGCACGCTGGAAACAAGCATTCAACACTCAAGATGCGCAAGGATGTGCTGAACAATATAACCAACACTGTGTCATGCAAGCTCGTCCATTTGGCACCTTTGAAGGGAGGGATGCGATTCAAGCTTTCTGGCAAAACATCATGGATCAGGGATTTAAAGACGTGGATTACACGGAAACACAATGGGAAGCCCATGGTGATAATGGCTATGTTCTAACGTCAAAATGGACAATGAACAAGGCTTTTGGTGTTGTCCATAGAGAGCTTTGGGTCGTAGGACAAGATGGCCTTGCTCGCCTAGACAGCGATGATTTTGAAGTACAAGGCGAACGATAATAACAAGTTCATTTCAGACAGTGAATCTCGTATTGTATTACCAGCAAAAGAGTCTCGTTAAACTTTTGCTGGTTCTATCTACCGATCAAACATGCCAACAAGCTCCTCCCCCCACTCCTCAATGACAGTGCGGCTTTCCAGTACTTGATCAACAACATTCGCGTACCCATCAATATCGAGCACTCTGTTCACCTCATTGCTGTATTTCGCGCCAACGACCACCCCTGCACTTACGAGTACTACCGTCACAATCTTAAGCATCATATCCCTATTCACTTCGGTTTATTATCTTTGGTGCACTCCAGCGGTCTAGTGTATAAACCTTTGGCTTAGATGTTAAACAATTGATCAAAATCGAACAAATGTCACATTTACACCGTCAATTCGTGATAAAAATCTCAGTATTGACACTTGACCTTTTAAAAAATAAGGATAAAACTTAAATCAGCACCTCGCTTAATTCCTCTTTGATCCGCCGATTAAGACCAACACTCAAAGCGAATCTACGACTATTTAGACCTAGCAATAAGCAAATTGGGGAACGGTATCATTATGGTGGGAAGTGTTGTATTCATCGCGTTTTATTAGTTGAGACGAACGCAAGCGCGACGATGGATAGCGGTGCTCAGGCGAACGTTTGTGCAACACTTATCAAAAAACCGTGGTAAAGCTTGCGAGCCCCCTGGGTTATTAAGCTTCGAGCGTCTTTATTGTTCATTTTTAAAACCAAAGCAACATTCAATGCTACGTCGCTTTGGTTAATCATCGCTTAGCAATTAAACTATTCTCAGAGCCGTCTTGCTATAACGATTGAGTCCTTGTTGGCAAAAATACTTCCCCCAACATACACCGCACACTCCCGCCTCCGATGGTTTCTATGGTCGAAACATCAAACGCTAACAATTTGCCATGAGTACTTAATTGTTGCCTCTGCGCGGGAGTAAATGCGTTGAACGCCGACTGCGACATCGCAATCACCTTGTTCCCATTCACGGTTTCCAACTGTAAAATATTGCCACAAAACTGGTTCATCTGCTGTTCGCTAATCGTTATCACTTGCTTGGATTTCGCGAGTGACTTAATGACAAACCGTCGCTCATATTCTGGAATGAGGTCCGCGCAAATAACAGCAAAGTGCTCACCAATCGCCATCATTACATTCGTGTGATAAATCGGTTGTCCTGATGGTAACGCAGTCTGAAACGACACCACACGATGATAACCAATACGTTTCGCGTAATCCTCTAAGGCCTCTCTCTCACAGCGTTGAGATAATGCAGCGTAGATCGTTCGATTGACATGATCTTTGACCATGACGCCCGTACTTTCTAAAAAAGCACTCTGCTTGGCATACTTCTCCAGCGAATCCGTAGACACAACAGTTCTTCCCGCCGCTCGCAAATGCTCTATTAAGGCGTCAGGGCGAACCTCATACTGCCTATTTTTGCAGGCCATTGGAAACGTATAGAACACCCCGTCTTGAGTGGTGCTGAACCAGTTATTTGGGAAAACCGCATCCGGCGTCTCTTGATCACCCTGCGGGTAATCAAACTCGACAACTTGCACACCAACCTTACGAAGTGATGCAACCATAGCCATGTACTCACCCATCGCTTGTGCTTTCACCGTGTTGGCGTCTAAAGTTAACGACTGCTGAAATTCGTTATCCTGTGCGGTTTCAGCATTAAAACCAAATTCCTTAGGTGGAACCATGACTACACAGGTTGCGTTTTGTACCGTGTTTAACGGTTGAGACTGACGGTGCCACTTCAGGCTTATAGCGGTTCCTTGATTCATATTGATCCCACTCATCTACTAACTTCATCAACAATTTTTGCATCAACAATTTTTGCATCAACAATTTTTAAATTGTAATTAAAATGTTAATCACAAAATAACTGAATTACAGATTAATTAAGATCATAAAGACCAACTATTACCTTTGTGAGTCAAAATATTCAGCAATATTCACTGAATATCCACAAAACTCAGGAAAAGGTCAGATTTAGGGTGAAGGGGGAGAAGTCAAATGAATTATTTTTACGTTAACAAACACTACCTTATTATTAACAGGTATCGCCTGGTGTTTAACAAAGTTTATGACATCACTTGAGCCATTTGGTCGAACGCTATACACTTAGTTGCGCGCCCAATGCCACGCTGGTCTGCGTCACCTTCTCTGCGAAACGGAATCTTCACCATGTAAATAGTCAATAAAAACAATCAATAAACATTGCTTATAGGGAGACGTTTTCGATTGCGACCAAAGATGCCTCCTCGCTACTTTAAGAGTGCACATTCTGCACTGACAACACCTAGGTGAAACATGTTTAAACGCTTTGAATCATTCACAAAAGCCTTCCCCGAACCGGATCCCAATCAACCGCCTGAGGGTATTATTGCTTTTTGCCGACACTTTACTCGTGGCTTTGAAAAACCATTAATTATTATGGCGCTGCTTAGTACCACCGTCGCCATTATTGAGGTGGCCTTATTTAGCTTCATGGGTAAATTGGTCGATTTGCTGACAGCCAGTACTCCCGAAACCTTTATGGCAGAAAATGGCTCTACTCTTTTCTGGGTTGGACTGGTGATTCTGCTTGTCATGCCTGCACTCATTTTGGTTTATTCGCTACTGACACACCAAACGCTGCTTGGCAATTACCCCATGTCTATTCGTTGGCAAATGCATCGCTATTTGCTCAAGCAAAGCCTGTCTTTTTACCAAGATGATTTTGCCGGTAGAGTCGCCACTAAAGTCATGCAAACCGCATTAGCCGTTCGCGAGACGGTAATGAAGACGGCTGACGTCTTCGTTTATGTCATGGTGTACTTCACCTCTATGCTGTTTATCTTGGCTCAAGCCGACCTTTGGCTCATGCTTCCAATGCTATTTTGGCTGTTCGCTTATATTGGTATTCAGCTTTACTTTGTCCCAAAACTTAAAAAAGTGGCGGCAGAACAAGCAGACTCTCGCTCTTTGATGACCGGCCGTATCGTAGACAGTTACACCAATATATCTACCGTCAAACTCTTCTCTCATAGTAGAAGAGAGACCGAATATGCTAAAGAAGGCATGGATGGATTCCTCGATACCGTACATCGACAAATGCGCTTAGTGACTGGGTTCGATGTTTGTGTGCAACTTGCCAACTACATCCTATTGTTCTCCATTGCGGGTATTTCTATTTATTTGTGGATGGACAGTGCCATCAGTATTGGTGCTATTGCGATTGCTATCAGTTTAGCTTTGCGTATCAATGGCATGTCGATGTGGATCATGTGGGAAGTCGGTGCACTATTTGAGAATATGGGCACCGTCGTTGACGGTATTAAAACCATGTCGAAACCAATTGCAATTCAAGATAAGCCTAACGCAAAGCCGATTGTGGTGGATAAAGGAGGCATCGAATTCGATGATGTCAGTTTCCATTACGGCGAAAATAAAGGCGTCATTAGCAACCTAAACCTTAATATCAAACCGGGTGAAAAAGTAGGATTGGTTGGTCGCTCCGGTGCAGGGAAGTCAACACTTGTGAACCTTCTGCTTCGTTTCCACGACGTCGAGGGCGGCCGAATTCGTATCGATGGTCAAACCATCTCTGACGTCACACAAGATTCGCTGCGCAGCAAGATTGGTATGGTGACGCAAGATACCTCGCTGTTGCACCGCTCTATCCGCGATAACATCATGTATGGCAGGCCAGATGCCTCAGAAGCGGATCTTTATGCCGCAACGAAGCAAGCCCATGCCGACGAATTTATCGACACCCTTACGGACCCATTTGGTAACACTGGCTATGACGCTCAAGTTGGCGAGCGTGGCGTTAAACTATCAGGGGGGCAACGCCAACGGGTAGCGATTTCTCGCGTACTATTAAAAAATGCACCGATACTCATTCTAGACGAGGCAACATCCGCTCTCGACTCCGAAGTAGAAGCAGCTATTCAAGAGAGCCTCAACGAATTGATGGAAGGTAAAACCGTGATTGCAATTGCTCACCGATTATCGACCATTGCAGCAATGGATCGCTTAATCGTATTGGACCAAGGGCAAGTACTAGAAGAAGGAACACATCAAGAGTTGATCGCTCAAAAAGGGGTATATGCGCAACTCTGGGCACATCAAACCGGCGGTTTTATTTATGACGAAGATAACGACGGCAACGTCGCATAATCTTTAGCATCAGACCACCAAGAGGTAAACGACCTATAGCTTTTAGTTATCCTCTCCTTTCTGTTTGCCATGTATGCTGGCTTTATACTATGAAGCCAGCAAAATACTATGGAGCCAGCAAATTTCGGTATAAAAGCCACACTATTAGGTAAACCGCACAGCGCCCTCTTGAGATTATGTTACGATGCGCTTACGTTTCCCTGCTGAGTTGATAACAATTTGAACAACAAAGTAAAGTTCTCGTTTGTCGCGCTGGCACTTGGTGCTGGCTTTGTGCTGCCAAATCTTCTCAATAAAGCTCAAGATAACCATGTTGATTTGACTGAGTATTGCATGCTATCGACCAAGATTTGCGAACAGGATGGCGTTAAGATTCAGCTCAGTAAAGACCGAGCCCATCCATTAATACCAGTCCAAGTTCAGGTGTTTTGGCCAGAAGCCGATGCGGAAAGCCTCATGATTTCCCTGCAAGGCAAAGAAATGGACATGGGCATGGCCAAGTACCAACTAGAAATGATTAAACCCGATGTTTACCAAGGTGAGATTGTGTTACCCGTCTGTACTGAAGACAGTATGACTTGGTATGGCACTATCGAAAATGGGGATAAATCGGTACAAGCCGCGGTTAGGATGACACGATGAATAAAAAATGGATTCTACTACTTATTGGCGCATTTTCCATTGGGCTAGGGGCTAATCTGTACTTGCAACAACACGACAAAGCACAGAAGCAAGACGACGCCCAACGCCTGCTTGCTGAAACCGACCATGCCATTTTGTTTGGCGAAGATGAGCAGCCCGTGGCCATTTTCGACCAACAAGATCCGCGAACTCGAATCGTTTACTTTGGCTTTACTCGCTGCCCAGATGTCTGTCCGACGTCGCTTGCTATGCTTGCTGGTGCTCTCAACCAAATTGATGACACTGCTAAAGCCAATATTCGTCCGTTATTTATCTCGCTAGACCCGGAACGCGACGCGGCTTCTGCGTCTGCTGAATACGCGCACTATTTTCATCCGATGATTGAAGGCTTATCTGCGCCACTTGATACGACCAAACCACTTGCTCATCGATATGGTGTGATATTTCGAAAAACCGAACTGGAGGGCTCCAAGCTCGACTACACGCTCGATCACAGTTCGTATTTCTACTTTCTAAAACCAGATGGCACCCTGATTGAAAAGGTGCCGCACACTCTTACTCCTGCTCCTATTATTGAGGCGATTAAAAGGCTGAATAATCAGGGATAGATAACACAACAAAAAGAATCGGAATCAACATGAAGCTCAACAAAACACTATTCGCTCTCATTGCTCTTGCACCCTTGTCTTTTGCCAATGCCGCCATTGATGTCACAGACGCTTACGCACGCGCGACCGCACCAAATGCGACCACCAGTGCCGTTTTTGCAACTATTGAAAACACCAGTGACACAGTACGAACGTTAGTGAAAGCCAATTCACAAGCATCAGAGGTAGTTGAGCTTCATGATGTAGTGATGGACGGTGAAGTTATGCAAATGCGTCAGGTTAAAAGCATTGAAATTCCCGCAGACGGGCACGTGATGTTAAAACCAGGTGGCCTGCATATCATGCTGCTAAATATAAACGAGCCATTGAAAGAAACCCAAACCATTGATGTAGAACTCACCTTTGCAAACGGTGAAGTGCAAGTTGTCACGGTTCCAGTGAAGAAAGTCATGGCGGGTATGAGTAGAATGAAGCATGCGCATCATTGATTCTAACGAGTAACATAGTCACACGTATAAAATTAAAAAGCGCATACTTAGATGCGCTTTTTAATTTCCATCACTGCACGCTGTACCTTCTCCATCGATACCGCATCAATGCTACATCAAGATTTTGAGCATGAACGCTCTTGAGGATGATGTTAGAATCACCAAAACGACCCAAAAAGGAGAACAAAATGATTGTATTACACCGCCACCCGGCAACTCTGGCAGCAATGACGCTTTAAGTGGCAACGACAGTTGCACCTTTTTGTTTGTAGCCTTCTCTGTTTGCCCGGTGTTTAACATCCGGGGTTTATGTGCTGAACGCACACACTTACACATGTAAGTACCTGACCCTATTTAAATTTTAAAAATGTAATATTTTAGGTACTAGCAATGAATTCTATTTTTACCCACCCTATTTCTCTTAATGAACTTGGTTGGAAGTCCTTTTTTCAACAGCAGCTTACCCTTGATGAATACGAAGGTATTGTGATTGGGCGCGTGATCGCGCACCACCGTAGTGGTTACATCGTCTGTACCGAAGACGAAGAATTCCACATGGAACATCACTCACAACACCCAACGATGACGGTTGGTGACTGGATTTTACTTCATGAAGATCAACGTTTTCTTCGCGCATTAGAGCGAAAATCGTTATTCAGCCGCAAAGCACCAGGGTCAAAGATTGAAGAACAGTATATCGCGGCCAATGTAGATACCGTGTTTATTGTCTGCTCTCTAAACGATGATTTTAATCTAAGCCGAATTGAACGCTATCTGACGTTAGTCAACGAATCGCAAGCAGAAGCCGTTATCGTGCTAACAAAGGCCGATATTTGCGACGATGCCAACGAAAAACGCCAGCAGGTCCAAGCTTTAGATGCATTTCTGATGATCGAAATGGTGAATGCACTCGATAGCGCTACCTTAAACGGATTAAAATCTTGGTGTGGAAACGGCCAAACGGTTGCCTTTATGGGCTCTTCAGGCGTGGGTAAGTCTACACTCGTTAATAGTTTAATGGCGACTCAAGCTCAAGCGACCGGCGGCATTCGCGAAGATGATAGCAAAGGACGCCATACCACAACGTCTCGTTCAATTCACAAAATGATGGACGGCGGGTTGCTTCTCGACACTCCAGGGATGAGAGAGATTCAACTCACCGCAAGTGAAGACGGGCTAGCCGAAACCTTTAGCGACGTTGAAGCGCTGATCACTCAGTGTCGGTTCAGTGATTGCCAGCATAACAGCGAGCCTGGATGTGCTGTTCGACAGGCATTGGAAGCTGGGACTATCGAGACAAGACGATTAGATAACTATTACAAACTGCTTCGCGAGCAAGCGCATAATAGCGCTTCGCTAGCAGAGAGACGCAGCACCGATAAACAATTTGGCAAGTTCATCCGCTCCGTTCAAACTGAAAGTCGAGGTCGAAAAAAGGTTATTGATTAGCAATTAGCCTTCGAATAAACCCCCTTTCACTTCTAAAAGACTCTATTTACTAGGGTCTTTTTTTATATTCTTATTTGCAACCAATTTGCAACATTAAAACCTACACAGTAAAACATATCGCACTATTTTACACCACAAACAAATTAGAACTGGACACATATATTCGCAACGATAATATAACAAGCGCAAACACACATTCATATAAAACAACTATAAAGGTAAAAAAATGCAGAACTCTAGCTTGTTGGCCCGTTATGCCAATGGCAATCTGGTTCTCCAGATCCTCGCGGGTATCGTTTTTGGTGTCATCCTAGCGGTTGCTTCTCCAGCAACTGCGCAAAGTTTTGGCATGTTGGGTGGCTTATTTGTGGGAGCGTTAAAAGCCGTTGCTCCCATTTTAGTCTTCATTCTTGTGGCCGCTTCCATTGCCAACCAAAAGAAAAATCAAACCACACACATGCGTCCAATTGTGGTGTTATATCTCATTGGCACGTTCACCGCAGCGTTAACTGCCGTGTTATTAAGCTTTCTTTTCCCTGTTGAGCTAACGCTCGTTGCAGGTGCTGAAGGAGCAACACCGCCTCAAGGCATTGCTGAAGTACTTCACACACTGTTATTTAAGCTTGTTGATAACCCAGTCAGCGCACTCATGAATGCGAACTACATCGGTATCCTCGCTTGGGCTGTCGGATTAGGTATTGCATTACATCATGCTTCAGATACAACGAAAGCCGTTTTCGAAGATCTGAGCCACGGCGTATCTCAAATTGTTCGCTTTATTATTCGTCTAGCACCTTTTGGTATATTTGGTCTTGTTGCTGCTACGTTCGCAACAACAGGCTTCTCAGCATTGGCTGGCTACGCGAAACTACTGTTCGTTCTGCTGTCTTCAATGGCCATCATTGCGCTTATCGTGAACCCAATCATTGTTTACGTGAAAACAAAACAAAACCCATACCCACTGGTTTTTCAATGCCTACGTGAAAGTGGCGTCACTGCGTTCTTTACTCGCTCAAGCGCCGCTAACATTCCAGTTAACATGGCGTTATGTGAAAAACTAAAGTTGGACGAAGATACATACTCTGTTTCTATTCCACTAGGCGCGACGATCAACATGGCGGGTGCGGCAATTACGATTACTGTACTTACGTTAGCTGCGGTGCATACGATGGGCATTGAGGTTGATCTATTGACAGCCGTGCTACTCAGTGTGGTTGCTGCCGTTTCTGCATGTGGTGCATCAGGCGTTGCTGGTGGTTCGTTGCTACTGATTCCACTGGCTTGTGGCCTATTCGGTATCTCAAACGACGTAGCAATGCAGGTCGTTGCGGTTGGCTTTATCATTGGTGTGATTCAAGATTCTGCTGAGACAGCGCTGAACAGCTCAACTGATGTTGTGTTTACGGCTGCGGTTTGTAAAGCAGAACAGCAAAAATTAGGTTGATTGTTCAATCACATAAAATAGTTAAAATACAATAAAAAAGGCGGTACATCATTTGATGTACCGCCTTTTTTCATACTGCTCATTCAGGCGTTATAAATCGACCTTAATGATATTGAGTGTGTCTAACTGGTTAATGAGATCGGTTTGATGACTCGCTTGATTATTGATGACGTTAGCATCAGAAATACCCAAGTCGCTCCACCCTACCCCTTCTAGTGTAATGTCCGTTTGTTCATTCCCTTTTGTCACACTAATGACGGTGCTGGTTGCATCACTGTCATTGTTAATATCATCATTGACGGTTACGGTAATATTCCCTAGCAAATCACCTAGGCTGTTGTGGGCCGGTAACAAGTCCGAGATATCCAACAGATCATCACCAATGTGGAAATCCGTCACGGTTGTCGTCGCAGGACTTTGATCAGTGCCCGCCGAATCTTCGGTAAACAAGAACAGATCATGCCCGTCTCCCCCCGTTAAGATGTCGTTTCCGCCGCCACCAAAGATAATATCACTACCGGCGGTGCCGACTAAGCTGTCGTCTGAAGCATCTCCAGCTTGAACTTGTGAACTGCCGCTTTCACTCGGCAGTAACAACTGGCCAGTCTCGTGAAGTGCAACAATTAACTCAGCATTGGACAGCGCATCGATATCACTGCGGTCCATATCAAGCAGACCTTCTAACGTGACGCCCTCGAGGGTGATTGTTTGCACACCATTAATCGTCAGTACTGTATTGCCTGAGTCTTCCGTCACCAACAGTTGTTCATCAAGGCGAGACGCATCTGAGAACTGGACATTTTTCAAGTCAACACTATCAAAGTTCGATGCTGCCACAGGACCTGTGTGCTTGGTATCAAAATCTTTGATAATGTCTGCGCCACCTAAAGTCGCACTTTCCCAAACAAAGCTATCGCGAGCATTAGCGTCTGCAGTGATATCGCCACTAGATGTGTAATCATTGCCAAATAGCCATTCATCATCACTGGTCGCGGCAAGCAAATCACTCATATCACTTTCACCGCTCACGACATTATTACCAGCAACCGCAATATTAATCGTTTGAGTACCAGTGACCACTAGCTGACCAGCGTCATTTTGTTGCAGAACTTCAACCGTAAAACTATCGGTTTCTGTCTCACCAAATGCTGGCAAGGCTTTGTCGGTTAGCAGAACATATATCCATGCTCCTGTTGCTGCGTTAAACGATAATCGACCGTAGCTGCCCGTTCGCTCAAATGCATCACCACTTTGTGGAAGCGTTGGATTTTGCAAGCGCATCGTTGTCGCGGGTCCATCTATATCATTCGCAGTAACCGTTCCATCAACCTCTTCAAGCGTTCCTTCCTGAACATCACCGACAAAGTCGCCTGTGATATCAACGTCATCATCGTGACCTTGAATATTAATGTTTACTGTTTCAGTTAATGAGTTTGTTCCGTCGGTCAATGTGATCTCAAAGGACTCAACCGCACCGGCATCAACAAGCGATTGACTCAGCACAGGATCCAAGGTGTATGTCCAGGCTCCTGCCGCCGAGATACTGAATGTGCCGTATTGCGGCGTACCCGATGTTAGCTGGTAGCTCACGGTTTCAGATTCGCTGTCTGTTGCCGATAGTTGGCCTGTCGCGACGGATGCCGAGCTATTATCTTCCTCTACACTGCCCGCACGATCTGAGAGAGTTGACGTGATAATAGGCGCATCATTTTCACCCGTTAACGTGATGTTCACATCTTCTATTGTTGAATTACCATCACTGTCCGTCAACGTCACTGCAAAAGTTTCCGTGATATTACCCGTGTTCAGCGCCTGGCTATCATCTGCACTCAAGTTATAAGTCCAAACACCCGCACTTGTGATTGCAAATGTGCCATATTGAGATTGCTGAGCAGGGTCAAAGCTGTAGGTGATCGTCTCTAATTCCGCATCCGTTGAGGTCAACGTTCCGGTCACAGACAGTGGGCTCCCATCTTCAACGACAGCCCCTTCATCTTGACCCATTGGAGTGGTCACTACAGGCGTATCGTTAAAGCCATCAATCATTACTGTGATTGGTTGTGAGACGGTATCACCTTGCAACGTTGAGCCTTGAATACTTTCAACAAAGACATCAAAGTTCTCTTGAACAACCACATCACCGAGTAGCGCGGCTTGATCTGGGTCGAGTGTGTATTCCCAGCGAACATCGTTAGCGTCTGCACCAGAGATTAACTCTAGCGTACCGTATGCACCAACCAGCGTGGTGGTGGTTCCTGTCGAAGATAAACTAACACGGTGAGTATCATTAGCATCCGCATCGGAGAACATCACATTGCCAGCAACAAACCCAGCACCTTCACTGCTGTTCTCATAGGCGGTTCCAGTAACGGTTGAGTTAAGGACATCAACGACTGGGCCATCATTAGACCCTTGGATAGAAACATTCACCGTTTCTGTCGTGGTATTGGTGCCATCAGTCAGGGTGACAACGAACGACTCAACAGCCCCTGTATCATCGAGACCCTGACTTAAGTCTGGGTCCAGAGTATACGTCCAACCACCAGATGCATTGATACTAAACACCCCATACTGAGCGCTGCCAGAAGTATGCTGGTAGGTAATGGTTTCTGATTCACTATCCGTAGCAGAAAGCTGACCGGTTGCGACGGAGGCAAGTCCATTGTCTTCTTCCACAGAGCCCATTCGATCGGCATCGGTAGAAGTAATGATTGGCGTATCATTGTTCCCTGTTAGCGTGATTGTGATGTCTTCTGTTGTCGAATTTCCATCACTGTCAGTCAACGTCACACTAAAGGTTTCTGTGACGTTACCGGCATTCAGTGCTTGGCTATCCTCGGTGTCCAATGTATATGTCCATACACCGGCGCTGGTCACCTCAAATGAACCATATTGCGACTGTTGCGCGGTATCAAATGAGTAAGTGACCATTTCAGACTCAGCATCCGTTGACGTTAGTGTCCCGGTTGCAGTGAGTGGGCCACTGTCTTCGACTACACTTCCTAGCACTTCGCTATCTGGCGTTGTCACAACCGGAGTGTCATTGAAACCATCGACCGTCACGACAATTGGTTGTGAAACAAAATCACCTTGAAGCTGACCATCATGAATGCTCTCGACAAACACGGTAAAGTTTTCTTGGACACTAACATCACCTAACGCCGCGGCTTTCGTGGCATCCAATTGATATTCCCAACGCACATCTTTAGCGTTATCACCAGCCACCAAGACCAATGTACCGTAAGTGCCATCAATGGAGGTCGTGGTGCCTGATTCGGTTAAGCTCACTCGGTGCGTATCGGTCGTATCTAAATCAGAGAAATTCACATTGCCAGCAACAAAATCATTGCCTTCTGTGGCGTTCTCAAATGCAGTGCCTGTGGTGGTAGAATTTCCTGACTCAATGACCGGAGCATCGTTAGTACCCGTTATTGTCACCGTCACCGTCGAAGGCGTGCCATCTTCAGAGGCCACATTAAAGACCTCCGTGGCTTCCTCTCCTTGCGCCAACTGGTTCATTGCCGTCGTGGTCGTGTAGCTCCACGTACCATCAGTACCCAGGTTGAATACTCCGTAACTACCATTCACATCAGCTTGCGGAATAAAAATATCATCCGTATTGTCGACATCGGTTGCACTGAGCTGACCGCCCGTAGAGAGCACTGCATCTGATTCCACAATGGTGACGTCACCGACGTCGACCATAGCGGCATCATTACTGCCTTCAACGGTTACGTTGATAGTTTGTGTGATAGTGTCACCTTGACCGACACCGTTCACCAAACTTTCCACATACACATCAAATACTTCTGTTTGTGGGCCTTCATTAAGCGCATCGGCTTTCGCTTGATCGACCACATACTCCCATTTAACGCTATCTGGCGTATCTCCACTCACCAGTTTTAATGTTCCATATAGGCCATCAATTTCGGTGACGACACTATCACTCGCTAAGCTATAGCTGTGCGTGTCACTCGCGTCAATGTCTTCAATAGTGATCACACCACCAACGACATCGACTTCAGAGCCCGTCGGATCCTCAGAGACAGTCCCAACAACATTGGTTTCTCCCACCACAATGGTCGGTGCATCGTTGGTCCCCGTCACTTGGAACTCAATCACTTTCTCAGAGGACAAACCAAATTCATCGGTCACTTTTACGGTGTACTGAAGCGGTGTGTCCAGCGTTTCGCCGTTCGAAAGTTCTTCAAATGGGTCGACTAACTCAAACGCCCACGCACCTGTTGACGCATTCACGGTCAGCGTACCTCTGTCGTCTCCATCGACCACTTCCCAGGTTTGGTCATCAGAATCTGTCGCTCCCTGGTCTTCGGCACGACTGCCATCGGCACCGTCAGCGTTATTATCGAGATCGCCACTATCAAACTGACCTGTTAGCGTAGTGGTCACATTTTCAGTTAATTGTTGGACATCAACATCTTTAATTGCTGGTGCATCATTGGTACCCACAATCGTGATCACAATGTCTTTCGTTTCACTGGTTAGCCCGCTACCACCCAAATCTGTGGTCGTCACAGAAATAGTCGTTTGCATCGTTTCGCCTTTCGGCAAATTGTTGACCACTTCACTGTCACTATCGATAGTAAATTCCCAGTTACCCGCGTTATCAATAGTGAACGTACCAAGAGAGCTATCTTCTTCTACAAACGCAAAAGTATGGCTATCGCCGATATCAGGGTCAGACACTACCAACTGTCCGGTGACCGAATCATTAGGAGAATCAACAACCGTACCGATGACCTTGCCTTCTAGTGACGGTTGGTCGTTCGTTCCAACAACCTCGATTTCTACGCTTGTTATCACTTCAGCGCCATACTCATCCGTTGCACGAATAACGAATGTTTCCGTGACTTTAACCCCTTCAGCAAGGGCATTAACGTGTGGCTGATCGTAAAGCTGGTAGCTCCACGTTGCAGTAGCTGGGTCAACAACAAATTGCCCATATGTCCCATTCAAGTCAGCCGCCTGTAGAGTGACATTATCACCTAACGCGCCTGCATTATCGGCATCGCTCAAAGTAATATCACGGACAATACTTGGGGTTTGGTCGACATCACCGGTTAACGGTTCTGATATCGAGTTATCAACCGCTGACGTTGTCGTTGTGATTTCTGGAAGTTCATTCGTTCCGACAAGATTTAGGTTGAGCGTCTGTGTCGCGGTCGCGCCCGCGCCATCAGAGACAATGACCGTCCACTGTTGAGAGAGCTGTTCACCTTCATTCAACGCCACGATATCAGGGTGCGGCTCATCCCCATTAGGACCATATGTCGTCGTGAGCTCAAAATGGTAAGTACCATCACTATTAACGACCAACGAACCATAATCAGGATTTGCCGTAACGGGTTGTAAATCAGCCCAGCTATGTGAATCGCCATCATCAATATCGTTGACTGTTAACTGGCCATCAAGTACCGGCGACGTGCCACCGGTATCCGTATCGACAATCAAACTTTCTACAAACGATGACGCCACTGGCGCATCATTTAAGCCCGTCACATCGACAATAATCTGCAAGGTTTGCGGCACGCCGTTATCGTCCACGACCGTTTTACCATATTGGTCTATCGCGTAGACTTCGAAGGTATCACTCACTACCTCGCCTTCTCGCAAGCTCTGAACCGCATTGCTATCGTTATCTAACGTAAAGGTCCAGTCACCGGTGGTCTCATCAACTACCATAGAACCATATGGGCTTGAGCCATCAATGAGAGTCCAGGTAATCGTATCACCAAGTGCAATATCTACATCGTTATTGTCTGAATCAACGATATCATCAACCAATAAGGTGCCAGTTGAAACCACAGTATCCGGCTGAGAGTCAGCAACATTATCGTCTTCAGTCGCGCTCACACGAGCAACGATAAGTGGTACATCTTGATCGATTGGGTTATCTACATTTTGAGCGGTACCGACAATTCGGATTTTAATATCATGAGTGTCGACGGTTGTTGCTAATGCCTCACCCGATGCGATATCTGAATCCGTAACAGAAACTCTAAATGTCTCTTCCAATTCCGTGCCGACAGGAATGGCGACCCCAGGGTTAAGTTGGTAGGTCCATTCTCCCGTGATTGGATCTATAACAAGCTGCCCATAATCTCCTGTTGCAGTTGAACCACCGGTCAAAGTATCAGTATCAAATACTCTCCAAGTAAATTGTTCATCATTGTCTGGGTCTTCAACACTCAATCGACCAGAGGTGCTCGTGACCGTTTGTTCAATCACTTCACCAATCACTGTATCATCAACAAGTTCCGTGTCACCAACATAGATCTCAGGTTTATCCGCTGAACCATGAATCGTTACGTCAACTCGATGAGTCATACCATCGTCTGTTGTGAATCGCCAAACTTCAGTGACGACGTCGCCTTCTTCCAGCCCTTGAACTATGTCTGAATCATTATCAAGTACATATCGCCACTTCGTTGGATCGTCTGAGTCAACCACTAAGGTACCCATAAAGCCACCCACCGTAGGCGCTATCGAACTTTCAACGATATTTGAGCTATTTTCGGTAATACCCTCGTCAATTTTATCGATTGGTTGATCAGCTGTTCCGTCTTCTTTAACCTCTGCCACAATCGTGAAATCGGCACTTCCACCGCCGCTACCGCCATTTTCGTCTTGCCCGAAGACATTAATGGTAATAGTGAGTTCTTCTGAGATACCAGGAACATTCGTATCTGAATCAGTCACATTATCGGTGACTACAACCTTAAATGTTTCTGTTACTGGGTTTTCTGGATCATAAACCAGATTTTGAACCGTTGGGCTTTCATTATCCAACGTGTAGACCCATTTACCATTGTTATCCAGACTTAACGTACCGTAAGTACCTTCACCTGTGGCATTTGTATCGCCGTTAGTTCCCCCGACAAGACTCCAGTTTCGTGAAGGACTGTTATTATCAATATCCGAGGCAAAAAGCTGCCCTTCCGCTCGCGTCAAATCACTACCAAATATATCTTCGGTACCATCTTCGATTACAGTACCTTCATTCTCACCATCAATTGTTGGGCGATCATTGTTGCCCGTTAAATCAATCACAAGTTCTTCTGTGATGGTTGCTCCGTTGTCATCTCGAGCGAGAACAACAAATTTGTCTTCTTGCACCTCGCCCTCAGCCAGTGGTTGAAGCAACGCATCATCTGGTGTGTAACTCCATTTCCCATCAACATCAACAACCAATGTACCGAAGGCGCCTGTATATGACCTTGCTAAGAACTCTGGCGTATCATCATCGCTCGCGTCTCCAGCAACACCGGTATCGAGATCAGTGATGACCATCTGTCCTTCAACAACGCCGCCGTCGTCTTCCGTATAAGCGCCCTCTAAGCCTCCAGTCACTTCTGGAATATCATTGTCTGCGGTAATATTGATAGTAACCGTATCGGTTGCTGTTCCACCAAACCCATCAGTGACCTTAACTTCAAAGGTGTCAGTAAATTTCTGATTAAATTCTGGATTCAACGCTTGGATTTCATCGTACTTCGTTGGGTCCACTTGGTAAGTCCACGAACCATCTTCGTTTAGCACCAATACCCCGTAATCCCCTAGTCCATTATTAGCATCAACCAATGTCCACATATGCGTGTCATCCGTTGTGTCAACATCGCCATCGGTGAGCTGGCCTGATGTTTGATAAACACCATTTTCTAGATTGTCTTCTGCGAAGTTTTTGTTCAGGCCACCAATCACCGGTGCATCATTAGCACCAATAATGTCAATATTAAGTACTTCCGTGGACGTCATCCCAAACTCATCCGTCACACGGAGCTCAACAGTATCACCACTAGGTAACGACTCGCCTTCTGCCAAAGCGTTGACTACATTGTAAGCATCGCGCTTACTAGGGTCTGCGCTGACATCGGCAAGGGTGTATAAGGTATAGGTCCATGTGCCATCATCATTCACCGTAAAGCTACCATATTGTCCATCACGGACGACATTCCAAGTGGCATCATCACCACGGTCCAAATCACCGGTTCCGATATCTCCGTTAGCGAGTTCATCAGCGGTTGGCGTTCCCTTAACAAATCGACCTTCAAGCGCATCACCATCTTCGACTACGCTGTACATATTCGAAGCAGAGATGGCTGGGTCATTATTGGTACCCGCAACCGAAACATTCACTATTACTTCGCTGGTTAACCCTCCAGCATCCGTCACCGTTACCGTAAACGAATCAGTAACTGTCTCGCCCGGTGGAATCGCTTTTGTCGCATCAAGCGCGTTGTTAAGTACATAAGTCCAAACCCCATTAGCATCGACGGTCAAAGAACCAAACTCGCCTTGGCTAGGATCAGTTTCATCAACGTTAACCGAGTCCACGCTAAAAGAATGAGTATCCGTTGCATCTTTATCAGAGACGGCGAGTGCGCCTGTAGCGGTTACCTCTGTATCAGGGTCTTTACCAACAGGCTCAATCACGCTACCCGCTACCTCTCCGCTGAGGATAGGGGCATCATTGGAGCCCTCAATTATCACCTTAATCTCTTGAGTATCAATCTGGTCTGAATTTATATTGCGATTTCGCGAGTCATCGATAACCTTAACAACAAAAGTTTCAGTTAAAGTCTCCGTGCTATCTCGAAGTGCTTGAACCGCGGGGTTGTTATTGTTTAGCGTGTAGGTCCACGTTGCTTCCCCTGTGATTGGATCTGACGTAATAACGATAGTTCCGTAGTCACCAGTATTTGTGTCAATTGACCAAGTGTGTTTATCGTTTGTATCCACATCTCCCGGTTGCAATGTACCAGAAGTGACAATATCAGCCGACGTATCACCATTCGGGAAAGCATCTTCCGTTACCGTGCCTTCAACTGTCCCCTCAATTTGCGGTTGATCATTGGTACCCGTCACACGAACTTGTAGTACTTGAGTATCGGTCGCGCCGTATTTGTCTGTCACTTGAATGGTGAAGGTTTCAAAATCAGGCTGACCACGCTCTAATGCTTGAGTGCTGTCTTTTTGGTCATCGGTAACTTGCAAATCATAACGCCAGAAAATACGACCATTACTCGGGTTCTCGACTAATGACATATTGCCGTAAACACCAACGGCGACGCCATTTTCGATCGCTAGTGGATTACCATTGGCATCCAATATAGTCCAAGTGTGGTCTTCATTTTCATCTGGGTCTTGGTCGAACAGTCGCCCTTGCTTAAATTGGTTTCCCGTATCTTCATTAATGCGAATTTGGTTTACATTACGAATATCTGGGGCATCGTTATTACCTTGGACATTAACGTTAACGATATAGCTATCTGTGCCACCAAACCCGTCGTCCACAGTAATAGTAAATGGGTCTTCAGCATAAATGACCCCTTCTTCCATAAAGTTGGCTTTATCCTGGTCTAGAGTATACGTCCACTCGCCGTCATCGTTGACTGTCAGCGAACCATAACGCCCGTCACTCTCAACAACATTCCATTCATGAGTATCTTTAATATCATCATCGGCCACCTCAAGGTTGCCTTTAGCAACACTCAGTGCACCACCGTCTTCAATCACTACCCCAGAATTATCACCAGAGATGGAAGGAGCATCATTTGTCCCTTCGATTTCAATCGTGACGGTTTCAAAACCAAAGCCTCCATTTCCATCCGACACTCGAACCTGGAAGTATTCGTACGTTTTTTCACCCGCTTGTAAATGGTTCGCAGCACTGTTGACCAAAGAATACGTCCATACCCCTGAACTAGAATCAAGAGATAGACTTCCGTAGGTACCATCTGCCACGCCGACAACGTCAGATCCGCTAATAATGCCCCAAGAGTGGGTATCATTCGTATCAATATCACTAGGTGCGAGCTGACCTGTTGCGGTAGGAATTGGATCAGAATCTTCAACCACACTGCCTTGTTTTACGCTAGTACTCGCTACCGTAGGAATATCATTGGTTCCATAAATCGTGATGACAATCTCTTCTGTTGCAGTCCCATCGGTTGAGACCACTTGGAAACGCTCTGTTCTCGTTTCACCCACACCTAAGGCTTGGACTGTCGCGTTGTCTTTATCGACAACATAAGTCCAGTTACCATCCGAAGTAATGGTGACACTTCCTAGTGGTAGACCGTCATTTACATCCGATACCTTCGTCACCGTGGTCGAGAAAATATTCTCACCCGTATCCACGTCGCTCACTTGCAGATTGCCTGTTTCTTGAAGGTTGCTTCCCACGAGAGTCACATCTTCCGTTACCGAGCCTGTTTCAGTTCCTGATATTGATGCACCATCATTCGTACCGTTGACGACCACTTCCACAATTTGCGAAGTCGTCCCATCGATCGAATACACACGGAAGCGCTCGGTAAAGCTGTCCCCCGCTCCTAGTTCCTGAACACTTGTCAGGCTGTTATCGATCGTGTAAGTCCAAGTACCAGATGAGGTAATAGTGACCGCCCCTAGAGAGGTAACGCCGTCACTATTCGTTAGTCGATCAACGCGAGTGGTATCAAATTTGTCTTCTGCAGTATCAGCATCACTAATGGTAAGAGCACCAACATGAGACAAAGTTGGTGTTGAATCTTCTTCTTTAACACTACCTTGGGTGTAATCGGTGATAACGGTATTATCTTCAGCGCCATTAATCTGAACTTCGATCTCCATTGTTGTGCCATCAACACTCTGAACCGTAAAGGTCTCGGTCAGAGAGTCACCAACATCTAGTGACTGAATCGCCGCTTGTTGATTGTCGACCAAATATGTCCAACTGCCATCCACTGCAATCGAAAGCACTCCTCCTAGCGAATTACCTGCGTTCGCGGTACCCACTCCAGCTTGGAAGGTATTCTCTCCCGCGTCTGGGTCGTCGATAACAAGATGGCCTTCCACTTTAATATCGTCGCCAACTAAGCCCTGATCTTCGGTGCCTTCTGCAAATGTGCCGCTAACAATCGTCGGTGTATCGTTTGTTCCTTCAATGGTAATCGTGACGGTATGTTCTGTGCCATCTTTAGACAGCACAGTAAAGGTTTCTGTTGCCTTATCACCTTCGCCTAGGTATTCAACATAAGCATTGGCGATAGAATAATCCCACTCACCCAATGCATTGATTGTCAGCGTACCTAGCGCTTCTGTTGTTGCACCGTCAAGCTCACTCACGGACGTAATTGAGCTTGGATCCGTTTGGAAGACTTGCTCATCGCTGCCATCGGTATCTTGCAACTGGAGAACGCCATTGTCTGTCAACTCAACTATTGCGTCGTTTTCTTTAACGTCACCCACCGCTTGGCTTGGATCACTGATAAGAACAGAGGCATCATTTACGCCCACAATATCAACGACGATAGTATGCTCTGTACCATCAAGTGTTTTGACGGTAAAGGTTTGGGTCGCTCTTTCGTCTAATGCCAACCCTTGAACGTTGTCACTGGTATTAGGGATGAGATAGGACCAATTACCAGCAGCGTCAATTGTTAACGAGCCATCTGTAAAGTTACCGACTAGTGGGGTAACCGACGTAGGATCGAATGCCCCTTCATCTACATCGGCATCACTTATCGTGGCTTGGCTATTAAAGAACAAATTGCCAGCACCATCGATTTGCGTCTGCTTGTCCTCAGTTGCTTCACCGTATGACGTCCCCCCTATAACAGGCTCATCATCGGTGCCAGTAATGGTGATCACGATATCGTGAGTTGTCCCGTCTTCACTTGCTACGCGGAATGTTTCCGTCCTTGTCTCACCAGCTGACAGCCCTTGCACAGATGGGTCCGCATTATCGACTTTATAAGTCCATGCTCCGCTTGGCTCAATGATGATTTCACCCACAGGTGTAAATCCATCACTATCATTAATCGGCGAGGCCAAACCTGAGACAAACTTTGCTTCATCTTGATCGGTATCGCTAATGCTTAAGAAACCTTTATCGATCAGCTTGCCTGCATCAACAGCGGTATCTTCAATGACAGCGCCGGTATCTAGTCCGCCAATTACAGGTGCATCGTTGGTACCTTGAATGGTGACTTCGATGACTTCTGTCTTCGTGCCATCAATCGAGGTGACTTCAAAGCGCTCTATTCGAGTCTCACCGTCACCCAACTCTTGAACCCCTTCAAGGCTGTTCACGACTCGGTAAGACCAAGTGCCATCGGCTTGAATGGTTAACTCACCTAGCGGTAGTTGACCATCGGCATTCGCAACCTTAGTCACCGCTGTACTGAAGACATTCTCACCCGCATCCAAATCGGCGATATCAAGTTTGCCATCACCCAGCAGCTCACCCGCGACAGCGCCTGTGTCTTCTTTTACAACATCTGTCGTGGCACCGCTAATAAACGTTTCATCTTCCGCGCCGTTCACCGTCACGCTAATCGTGTGCTCGGTACCGTCCGCCGAGGTGACAATAAAGGACTCAACTAG
>NZ_JBFROV010000018.1:0-3283 GCF_041471725.1 Vibrio sp. 10N.261.51.F12
TCTTTTACTTTCAGCTTTTAGAAAAAGCTAAAGGCAAAATTAATCTGGAAAGCTTAATAAAAGTTCTTAATACACATTCAATTATGTTCTTGCTTTGAGTCCAATCAAAACCCTTTGGGTGTTGTATGGTTAAGCCTCACGGGCAATTAGTACAGGTTAGCTCAATGCCTCGCAGCACTTACACACCCTGCCTATCAACGTTCTAGTCTTGAACAACCCTTTAGGACACTTAAAGTGCCAGGGAAGACTCATCTCAGGGCTCGCTTCCCGCTTAGATGCTTTCAGCGGTTATCGATTCCGAACTTAGCTACCGGGCAATGCCATTGGCATGACAACCCGAACACCAGAGGTTCGTCCACTCCGGTCCTCTCGTACTAGGAGCAGCCCCCTTCAATCTTCCAACGCCCACGGCAGATAGGGACCGAACTGTCTCACGACGTTCTAAACCCAGCTCGCGTACCACTTTAAATGGCGAACAGCCATACCCTTGGGACCGACTTCAGCCCCAGGATGTGATGAGCCGACATCGAGGTGCCAAACACCGCCGTCGATATGAACTCTTGGGCGGTATCAGCCTGTTATCCCCGGAGTACCTTTTATCCGTTGAGCGATGGCCCTTCCATTCAGAACCACCGGATCACTATGACCTACTTTCGTACCTGCTCGAATTGTCATTCTCGCAGTCAAGCGGGCTTATGCCATTGCACTAACCACACGATGTCCAACCGTGTTTAGCCCACCTTCGTGCTCCTCCGTTACTCTTTGGGAGGAGACCGCCCCAGTCAAACTACCCACCAGGCACTGTCCGCAACCCCGATTAGGGGCCAACGTTAGAACATCAAGCATACAAGGGTGGTATTTCAAGATTGCCTCCACACACACTAGCGTGCATGCTTCAAAGGCTCCCACCTATCCTACACATGTAGGGTCAATGTTCAGTGCCAAGCTGTAGTAAAGGTTCACGGGGTCTTTCCGTCTAGCCGCGGGTACACTGCATCTTCACAGCGATTTCAATTTCACTGAGTCTCGGGTGGAGACAGCGTGGCCATCATTACGCCATTCGTGCAGGTCGGAACTTACCCGACAAGGAATTTCGCTACCTTAGGACCGTTATAGTTACGGCCGCCGTTTACCGGGGCTTCGATCAAGAGCTTCGACCGAAGTCTAACCCCATCAATTAACCTTCCGGCACCGGGCAGGCGTCACACCGTATACGTCATCTTACGATTTTGCACAGTGCTGTGTTTTTAATAAACAGTTGCAGCCACCTGGTATCTGCGACTCCTAGTAGCTCCATCCGCAAGGGACTTCACCGCCAAGAGCGTACCTTCTCCCGAAGTTACGGTACCATTTTGCCTAGTTCCTTCACCCGAGTTCTCTCAAGCGCCTTGGTATTCTCTACCCGACCACCTGTGTCGGTTTGGGGTACGATTTCTTATAATCTGAAGCTTAGAGGCTTTTCCTGGAAGCATGGCATCAATGACTTCATCACCGTAGTGACTCGACATCGTATCTCAGCGTTAATAGTGGTCCGGATTTACCTAAACCACCCGCCTACGTACTTGAACCTGGACAACCATCGCCAGGCCCACCTAGCCTTCTCCGTCCCCCCATCGCAATTATAAGAAGTACGGGAATATTAACCCGTTTCCCATCGACTACGCCTTTCGGCCTCGCCTTAGGGGTCGACTTACCCTGCCCCGATTAACGTTGGACAGGAACCCTTGGTCTTCCGGCGAGGAGGTTTTTCACCCCCTTTATCGTTACTCATGTCAGCATTCGCACTTCTGATACGTCCAGCAGCCCTTACAGACCACCTTCAACCGCTTACAGAACGCTCCCCTACCCCACATAATAAATTATGCAGCCGCAGCTTCGGTGTATAGCTTAGCCCCGTTACATCTTCCGCGCAGGCCGACTCGACTAGTGAGCTATTACGCTTTCTTTAAATGATGGCTGCTTCTAAGCCAACATCCTAGCTGTCTAAGCCTTCCCACATCGTTTCCCACTTAGCTATACTTTGGGACCTTAGCTGGCGGTCTGGGTTGTTTCCCTCTCCACGACGGACGTTAGCACCCGCCGTGTGTCTCCCGGATATTACTTACTGGTATTCGGAGTTTGCAAAGGGTTGGTAAGTCGGGATGACCCCCTAGCCTTAACAGTGCTCTACCCCCAGTAGTATTCGTCCGAGGCGCTACCTAAATAGCTTTCGGGGAGAACCAGCTATCTCCAGGTTTGATTGGCCTTTCACCCCTAGCCACAAGTCATCCGCTAATTTTTCAACATTAGTCGGTTCGGTCCTCCAGTTGATGTTACTCAACCTTCAACCTGCCCATGGCTAGATCACCTGGTTTCGGGTCTAATTCTAGCAACTATACGCCCAGTTAAGACTCGGTTTCCCTACGGCTCCCCTAAACGGTTAACCTTGCTACTAAAATTAAGTCGCTGACCCATTATACAAAAGGTACGCAGTCACACCACGAAGGTGCTCCTACTGCTTGTACGTACACGGTTTCAGGTTCTATTTCACTCCCCTCACAGGGGTTCTTTTCGCCTTTCCCTCACGGTACTGGTTCACTATCGGTCAGTCAGTAGTATTTAGCCTTGGAGGATGGTCCCCCCATATTCAAACAGGATATCACGTGTCCCGCCTTACTCGTTTTCACTGATTATGATGTGTCGGTTACGGGGCTATCACCCTTTACTGCGAGACTTTCCAGACTCTTCACCTGCATCATTAAAAGCTTAAGGGCTACTCCAATTTCGCTCGCCGCTACTTTCGGAATCTCGGTTGATTTCTCTTCCTCCGGGTACTTAGATGTTTCAGTTCCCCGGGTTTGCTTCATTAACCTATGTATTGAGTTAATGATACGTGCTTATGCACGTGGGTTTCCCCATTCGGAAATCCCAGACTCACAGGTTATTACTACCTAATCTGGGCTTATCGCAAGTTATTACGTCCTTCATCGCCTCTGACTGCCAAGGCATCCACCGTGTACGCTTAGTCACTTAACCATACAACCCCAAAAGGTCTTACGTATGGCAAACAACCAAAGTCGCTATCTCATTATTTGAATGAGCGAGATAGCATTCGATTTTGCCGGACTCAAATATAAACATCACAACCGAAGTTGTGGTGTTTCCAAGAACACTTGAATGTGTGTTGGTACCTAATTCTTATCTCTTAATAAAAAGAGTCAGAAATAGGATTTGAGAACTTTTATTTGAACAACAACCAATCAAGTTGTTGTTCGTCAGCTTTCCAAATTGTTAAAGAGCATGT
>NZ_JBFROV010000018.1:3997-5851 GCF_041471725.1 Vibrio sp. 10N.261.51.F12
AAACCTAATCAATCTGTGTGAACACTCATCAAGACAATCTTTCGTATAAGGAGGTGATCCAGCCCCAGGTTCCCCTAGGGCTACCTTGTTACGACTTCACCCCAGTCATGAACCACAAAGTGGTGAGCGTCCTCCCGAAGGTTAAACTACCCACTTCTTTTGCAGCCCACTCCCATGGTGTGACGGGCGGTGTGTACAAGGCCCGGGAACGTATTCACCGTGGCATTCTGATCCACGATTACTAGCGATTCCGACTTCATGGAGTCGAGTTGCAGACTCCAATCCGGACTACGACGCACTTTTTGGGATTCGCTCACCATCGCTGGTTGGCTGCCCTCTGTATGCGCCATTGTAGCACGTGTGTAGCCCTACTCGTAAGGGCCATGATGACTTGACGTCGTCCCCACCTTCCTCCGGTTTATCACCGGCAGTCTCCCTGGAGTTCCCACCATTACGTGCTGGCAAACAAGGATAAGGGTTGCGCTCGTTGCGGGACTTAACCCAACATTTCACAACACGAGCTGACGACAGCCATGCAGCACCTGTCTTAGAGCTCCCGAAGGCACACCTGCGTCTCCGCTGGCTTCTCTAGATGTCAAGAGTAGGTAAGGTTCTTCGCGTTGCATCGAATTAAACCACATGCTCCACCGCTTGTGCGGGCCCCCGTCAATTCATTTGAGTTTTAATCTTGCGACCGTACTCCCCAGGCGGTCTACTTAACGCGTTAGCTCCGAAAGCCACGGCTCAAGGCCACAACCTCCAAGTAGACATCGTTTACGGCGTGGACTACCAGGGTATCTAATCCTGTTTGCTCCCCACGCTTTCGCATCTGAGTGTCAGTATCTGTCCAGGGGGCCGCCTTCGCCACTGGTATTCCTTCAGATCTCTACGCATTTCACCGCTACACCTGAAATTCTACCCCCCTCTACAGTACTCTAGTCCGCCAGTTTCAAATGCAGTTCCGAGGTTGAGCCTCGGGCTTTCACATCTGACTTAACGAACCACCTGCATGCGCTTTACGCCCAGTAATTCCGATTAACGCTCGCACCCTCCGTATTACCGCGGCTGCTGGCACGGAGTTAGCCGGTGCTTCTTCTGCAGCTAACGTCAAATCCATACGCTATTAACGCATGAACCTTCCTCACTGCTGAAAGTACTTTACAACCCGAAGGCCTTCTTCATACACGCGGCATGGCTGCATCAGGCTTGCGCCCATTGTGCAATATTCCCCACTGCTGCCTCCCGTAGGAGTCTGGACCGTGTCTCAGTTCCAGTGTGGCTGATCATCCTCTCAGACCAGCTAGGGATCGTCGCCTTGGTGAGCCATTACCTCACCAACTAGCTAATCCCACCTGGGCATATCCTGACGCGAGAGGCCCGAAGGTCCCCCTCTTTGGCCCGAAGGCATTATGCGGTATTAGCCATCGTTTCCAATGGTTATCCCCCACATCAGGGCAATTTCCCAGGCATTACTCACCCGTCCGCCGCTCGACGCCCAACAAATCATCCGAAGAGTCAATGTTGTCGTTTCCGCTCGACTTGCATGTGTTAGGCCTGCCGCCAGCGTTCAATCTGAGCCATGATCAAACTCTTCAATTTAAGATTTTGTCGGCTCAATGAATACTGACTTCAAAACTGTCCCTTACTTAAAAAGTAAGAAGTAATTTTAAAGCTATTATCGTTCCAACAGAACGATAATGATTTTTGACTGTGTGACAGTAAGCGAGCTTACTACCCTTAGGTCACGTGTTCATTGAAAACCATTTTACTTCCGAAGAAGTGTTCGTTTCTACTTTGCAGCAGAAGCAAACGTAATGATTATCATCAACAAGTGTCCACACAGATTGATATAGG
>NZ_JBFROV010000019.1:0-25726 GCF_041471725.1 Vibrio sp. 10N.261.51.F12
TAATAATATAAGGTGGTTGGCTTTATTGAATGGTTAAGTGGTGAAATTAATATAATTAAATCCACACTAAAAATAATGTAATTAATTCATGTGGTTGTTACAGCTATCGAAAGGAGGGCTCTGAAACTACGCTCTATCGAGTTAATCCGCTGTTAAAGCCTAAAAATAATAAAACAAAACAAAACAAAAAAGCGAACCCATTTAGGTTCGCTTTAGGTATTGCTAGAAGATAATCAAATTAATGGGTTAGCCTCAAATCAATCAATTAATCGACGTAGTTATCAATGCTTGGGCAGCTACAAATTAAGTTGCGGTCGCCATAAACATTATCAACACGGTTTACGGTTGGCCAGTACTTCGACGCTTTGGTTTGCTTCGATGGGAAACAAGCCAGTTCGCGAGAGTATGGGCGGTCCCATGTGTCAGATGACAAATCAACTTGGGTGTGTGGCGCGTTCACAAGAGGGTTGTTCTCCAGTGGCCATACACCGTCTTTTACCTGAGTCATTTCTTTGCGAATCGCAATCATCGCTTCACAGAAACGGTCTAGCTCTTCCAAGTCTTCCGACTCAGTTGGCTCAACCATCAATGTACCTGCTACAGGGAAAGACATGGTTGGAGCGTGGAAGCCGTAGTCCATCAAGCGCTTAGCAATGTCTTCTTCACTGATGCCTGTTTCTTCTTTCAGCGGACGAATGTCAATGATGCACTCATGCGCAACGCGACCATTGGTTCCACGGTACAGAACAGGGTAGTGAGGTAACAGTGTTTCCATCACGTAGTTGGCGTTTAAGATAGCGACTTGCGTGGCTTCGGTAAGGCCTGGTTCACCCATCATGGCAATGTAGGCCCATGAGATTGGTAGAATAGATGCACTGCCTAAATCGGCGGCTGAAACGGCGTAATCTTCGCCTTCTACACCATTTTCAATGTGACCTGGCAAGAATGGAGCAAGGTGAGATTTAACACCGATAGGTCCCATACCTGGACCACCACCACCGTGAGGAATACAGAAGGTTTTGTGTAAGTTGAGGTGAGACACGTCAGAGCCAATAAAGCCCGGAGTCGTTAGACCAACTTGTGCGTTCATATTCGCACCGTCAAGGTAAACCTGACCGCCAGCCTCATGAACCATCTCACACACCTCTTTCACTTGCTCTTCGTACACGCCGTGTGTCGATGGGTAGGTGATCATGATGCTAGACAGGTTTTCGCGGTGTTTTTCGATTTTCGCGGCTAGGTCGACCATGTCGATGTTACCGGCGTCATCACATTTCACCACAACCACTTTCATTGAGACCATTGATGCCGTTGCAGGGTTAGTACCGTGTGCTGAGCTAGGGATCAGACAAACATTACGGTGACCTTCATTGCGGCTTTGGTGGTAGCGTTGAATCGCGATGAGACCCGCGTATTCACCAGACGCACCTGAGTTTGGTTGCAACGAGAAGTCATCATAACCGGTGATTTCACAAAGCTTTTCTTTAAGGTCTTGCGCGAGTGCCGTGTAGCCAGCCGCTTGTTCAAGTGGCGCAAACGGGTGAATGGAACCGAATTCAGGCCAAGTAACGGGAATCATTTCCGCCGCGGCGTTCAGCTTCATTGTACAGCTACCTAGTGGAATCATGCCGTGCGTCAGTGAGAAGTCTTTGTTCTCTAGCTGTTTCAGGTAGCGCATCATTTGTGTTTCACTGTGATGCGTATTGAATACTGGGTGACTCAGGTAGCGTGTGGTACGACGGCAGTTTTCAGGGATTGCCGCGAATTCGTTGCCAGCAATTTCTGTCGACAATTCGTCTACCGACTCTTCGATACCAAATACTGCGAACAGGGCATTGATGTCGTCGACGGTCGTCGTTTCATCAAAGCTCACGCCAAGTTTTGCATCGAGCTTACGCAGGTTCATATCTGCATTTTGAGCCGCAGTGAAGATCGCGTCAGTCTTGTCACCAGTATTGATAGTGATCGTATCGAAAAAGCTATTGTTTACAAGCTCAAAGCCAGACTTTGTCAGGCCAGCAGCAAGAATCGCTGTCATGTGGTGAGTACGACGGGCGATGGTTTTTAGGCCTTCTTCACCGTGGTAAACCGCATAGAATGACGCCATGTTGGCAAGGAGCGCTTGCGCGGTACAGATGTTAGACGTCGCTTTTTCGCGGCGAATATGTTGTTCACGGGTTTGCATGGCCATACGAAGAGCTTGGTTGCCGTTGGTATCGATAGACACCCCGATAACACGACCCGGCATCGTACGCTTATGCTTGTCTTTGGTTGCCATGAATGCTGCGTGCGGACCGCCGTAACCCATTGGTACGCCAAAGCGTTGAGCCGAGCCGATCACAACGTCTGCGCCCATTTCACCTGCCGGTTTTAGAAGCGTTGATGCAAGTAAGTCAGTGGCAACGGTGACCAGTGTCTTGTTGGCCTGTGCGCTGGCGATGATGTCAGTGAGATCATGAACCTCACCGGTTGTGCCTGGGTATTGTACGAGTGCGCCGAAGACGTCTTGCTCTGGCAAAGATTCCAGCGTACCAACCACGACGTTAAAGCCAATAAACTCTGCACGAGTTTTGACGACTTCAATGGTTTGTGGGTGAACATCGTCAGCAACAAAAAACGTTTTGCTTTTGCTTTTTCCTGCGCGTTTACACAGCGTCATGGCTTCTGCTGCTGCCGTTGCTTCATCGAGTAGAGAAGCGTTGGCAATCTCCATACCCGTCAGGTCCATGACCATTTGTTGGTAGTTAAGCAGGGCTTCTAGGCGACCTTGAGAAATTTCTGGCTGGTATGGCGTATAAGCCGTGTACCAACCTGGGTTCTCAAAAACATTTCGCAGAATTACGTTTGGTGTGAAGGTGTTGTAGTAACCTTGACCGATAAATGTACGTTTGATTTGGTTCAGATTCGCGAACTTTTTCATCTCAACTAACATGTCCGATTCGCTCATTGGCGCGGCCAGTGTCATTGGTTGTTCTAGGCGGATCTGTGCTGGTACGGTTTCGTTGATCAACGCATCAAGGTTTTGAACATTGATGGCATCCAGCATTTTTTGTTGGTCAGATTTATTCGGACCGTTGTGACGAGTAACAAACTCGTTTTGTGTACTTAGCGTGTTAAGTAATTCAGTCATGGTTCCTTTACCTTCTCAAAGATCTTCTGCGAGACCCTTAAAAAACAAGCTGCCCAAGATTGGGCAGCTTTAATTCGTGCTTGGCTTATTCGTCTTCGATAGACGCAAGATAGTCTTCAGCGCTCTTTAGATTGTCTAGTTCAGATTCGTCTGACATCTTCACTTTTACAATCCAGCCACCGTCATAAGATTCTTCGTTAATAAGCTCTGGGCTGTCTTCAAGCTCTTCGTTGATTTCAACGATCTCACCAGTCACTGGCGCGTAGATATCTGACGCAGCTTTTACAGACTCAACAAGAGAGAATGTTTCGCCTGCTTCTACTTCGTCTTCGACTTCTGGTAAGTCAACAAATACCACATCGCCCAGCATTTCTTGAGCGTGCTCTGAAATTCCGATAGTCACGGTGCCGTCACCGTTATCACGTACCCACTCATGGCTGTCAGAAAACTTCAAAGTGTTATCCATTGCTGTATCTCCAAATATTTTAAGGATGTTTATTCTTTATTGGTACAGTGGGAAGCGAGCACATAGGGCTTTCACTTCTTTCTTGATGCGTTGCTCAACGTCTGGGTTGCCCTCAGGGGATTCAACCAAGCCATCCAGAACGTCACCAATCCACTCACCGATGAGTTTAAATTCTTCAGTTCCGAAACCACGAGTGGTTCCAGCCGGTGTTCCTAAACGAATACCAGATGTAATCATAGGCTTTTCGGTATCGAATGGGATGCCATTTTTATTACAGGTAATGCCAGCACGCTCAAGCGCTTCTTCTGCTTTGTTGCCTTTAAGGCCTTTTGGTCTTAGGTCAACCAGCATCAGGTGAGTGTCGGTGCCGCCCGTTACGATGTCGCAACCGCGAGTTTGCAATACTTCAGCAAGAACTTTTGCGTTCGCGATCACTGAATCAATATAAGTACTGAATTGAGGACCAAGCGCCTCACCAAATGCCACTGCTTTTGCGGCAATCACATGCATCAACGGACCGCCTTGCAAGCCAGGGAAGACCGCAGAGTTGATTTTTTTAATGATGTCTTCGTGGTTGGTCAAGATCATGCCGCCACGAGGTCCGCGCAAGGTTTTGTGCGTTGTTGTTGTCACGACGTGGGCGTGTGGAAGTGGACTTGGGTGTGCACCTGTTGCGATAAGACCGGCAATGTGCGCCATATCGACCATCAAGATCGCGTCGATTTCGTCGGCAATAGCACGGAATTTAGCAAAATCAATCGTACGAGGAATAGCAGAGCCACCTGCGATGATCATTTTTGGCTTGTGTTCGATAGCCAGTTCACGAACGGCATCGTAATCAATCTCGAGTGTGGTTTTGTCTACGCCATATTGAACGGCGTTAAACCATTTGCCCGATAGAGCAGGGCGCGCACCGTGAGTTAGGTGGCCACCCGCGTCAAGTGACATGCCCATAATGGTGTCACCTGGTTGAAGCAGTGCGAGTTTTACCGCGCCGTTGGCTTGTGCGCCGGAATGAGACTGAACGTTAGCGTAATCGCACTTAAACAGTGTTTTTGCCCGTTCAATAGCAATGGCTTCCACCGTATCAACGTGCTCACAGCCGCCATAGTAACGGCGGTTAGGGTAGCCCTCTGCGTATTTATTCGTGAGGCAGGTACCTTGAGCTTGCATGACCGCTTTTGAGACGATGTTTTCTGAAGCGATAAGCTCAATTTGTTCGTTTTGACGAGTAAATTCAGCTTGGATGCCGGTAAAGACGGCGTCATCAGTTGCAGAAAGATTGGTTGAGAAGAAGTTTTCTAAGCTGTGGTTTTGGTAGCTTTTTAGGTACTGAGCAGTCATGGCAGTTTACCTTCCGTTGTTTATTCATATGACGGTTATTCAATATGACTTGTCGTCTATGCGGTTTAATCCCGCTGTTTTATATATTGAATAAGCGGTGTCGTTGTACTGCGTGAACAAAAAAGTAATGCTCAAAAATGCAGCGTGAATAGGCTCTAATTAGTAGAACTAAAATCATCCAGAAACCGACATTGGCTGCCTCGTTCCTGATTGCGTCAACGCATCTCTTCATCTAACAAGTCGGTAACATACCCTGCGCGAAGCAAACAATCAATCAAAAATTTCCTATAGGAAACACAGTTTCCAGTTTTGCTAGCTAGAGCACGCTTTATTTTTGACCATGGGCTTTAATGGATAACCTGCTTCATGCAACAATGTGGACAGTTTAAAGGAAGCCATTATTTCGAGGGAAGTATGTCTGAAGACATCTATGATGAATACCCATCTTTGACGCTAGCAAAAGACGCGGCAGATGAGCACATTGAACCGCTTAAACTTGGTCAGCGCCTCAAAGATATTCGAGCAAAAATGGGCTTAACGTTAGAAGAAGCCAGCCAACGTACGGGCCTCGCACGTTCGACACTCAGTAAGATAGAAAACGAGCAAATATCTCCCACTTTTCAGGCGATGCAAAAATTAGCCACTGGATTGCAAATTGATATGCCACAACTGTTTGAACCGCCAAAGAAAAAGGTGGCGACGGGTCGACGAGACCTGACGAAGCAAGGCGAGGGGAAACCACACCCAACGCCAACTTATGAGCATGAATTGTTGGCGACGCAGCTTTCAAATAAAAAAATGATGCCATTTAAGAGTACGGTGAGAGCACGTTCATTTGAAGAATATAATGACTGGGTTCGCCATGATGGAGAAGAGTTTTTACTGATTATTTCGGGTGCAGTACGGTTTTTTTCTGAGTTCTACGAACCGGTAGAAATGACCGCTGGTGATAGCGTTTATTATGATGCAAACATGGGACATATGTTGATATCCGTCAGTGAGGCAGATGCACATATTCTATGGGTTACGGCCAAATAACAACCAAACGGCAATGTTTATTATAATGAATGCAAACGTTTGCTTTTGTGGCGAAAAGCGAAGAAATCGCAATGAATGGGCTTTAAAAGGTCCAACATTGCTCGCTTTTGTGTGAGCTTTGCTTGTGAAAAATATGTTAAATGTCACAGTTGTGGCAGTTCAAATCTTGTTAATGATGAAAAATTGGCGCATTCTTGTTTATTATAGGAAACAAGATTTCTGATTGGGTGAACGCTTAAATATTCCTCACTTCAATGGTGAGGGGTGAAATATTACCCAACCTAATAATTATCTTTCAGTGCTTGCTGGCATTGAAAATAAAGATGACGTGAAAGATTAATAGAGGCTGGATTCAGCTTACGGAGAATAAAATGGCTCAAGAACAAGTGACTCAAGATCTACTCGCTACCCCTTTGCACGCCCTTCATGTCGAAGTCGGCGCTAAAATGGTGCCATTCGCTGGCTATGATATGCCGGTTCAATACCCATTAGGCGTTAAAAAAGAGCATTTGCATTGTCGTGATGCGGCGGGTTTATTTGATGTGTCACACATGGGGCAGCTACGCCTCCATGGCGAAAATGCAGCAAAGGTTCTTGAATCACTGGTTCCCGTTGATATCGTCGATTTACCTGTTGGTAAGCAGCGCTATGCGTTCTTTACCAACGACCAAGGTGGCATTATGGATGATTTGATGGTGGCTAACCTTGGCGATCATCTCTTTGTTGTGGTGAACGCTGCTTGTAAAGACCAAGATATTACTCATCTTGAAGCGCACCTAACCGATGGTGTGGAGATGGAAGTGATTCAAGACCGAGCACTGCTTGCCATTCAAGGCCCTAAAGCGGCACAGGTTCTCGCTCGTTTTGCACCAGAAGTCGCCGATATGTTGTTTATGGATGTGAGAAACATCAGCTTACTGGGCGCGGATTGCATTGTGTCACGTAGTGGTTATACCGGTGAAGACGGTTATGAGATTTCTGTCCCTGCTGAACACGCCGAGGCGTTGGCGCGTAAGCTGACATCTGAAGACGAAGTGGAATGGATTGGCCTGGGTGCTCGCGATTCATTACGACTTGAGTGTGGGCTGTGTCTATATGGTCATGACCTAGACACGACGACGACGCCGGTAGAAGCCAGTCTGTTGTGGGGCATTCAAAAAGTTCGCCGCTTGGATGGTGAACGTGCTGGTGGTTTCCCTGGCGCTGATATTATCCTTGAGCAAATTACCACAAAAGCGGTTGACCGTAAGCGCGTTGGTCTAGTTGGCCAAACTAAAGCGCCAGTGCGTGAAGGTGCGGTGTTGTTTGATGCTGATGATAACGAAATCGGTGTCGTGACAAGTGGTACTGCAGGTCCAACTGCAGGTAAACCAGTGTCGATGGGTTACGTAAGAACAGAATTCACCCCGTTGGGAACAGAAGTCTTTGCCGAAGTTCGTGGTAAAAAGCTGGCAATGACTATTGAGAAAATGCCATTTGTTCCTCAGCGTTACTATCGCGGGTAGACGCCAGTGTCTAGGGAGTACTACTCCTCGTCGTGACTCATGGATCGAAAATACAAAAACACCACGTTACAGTGGTGTTTTTTTGTGTTTAGCTATAAATGACCGGTACATTGGAGAGTTCGTATTATTAATGAGACTTATTAGCATTAATGGTGCGACTCTGTTGCATACAAAGGATTTGAGTGATATTAACAAGACCGGAATCTAAATCTAATACGATGATGTACAAGGAGTCACTATCTCGTGTCGTTTTTATTAACTAAACCATCGCTAACCTCTCTTCTCTTTACCGCGCTAGCATTTAACGCTGTTGCCGGAGATACCGTCAGCCCTGTCGTGGATATTTCACCGTATATTGTCAATGGCAGTAATGCCAACGTCAGCGATTATCCCTCGTTTGTAAGCTTGTTCTATGATGCCATTGAGTACAATAATTTATATTCAACCTCTCCTTATTGCGGTGGCACGCTGCTCAACGAGCAATACGTACTGACCGCCGCCCATTGTATCTACAATAATGATGATGCTCAGCTGTTGACCATGGTTGTGCCTGGTTTACAAAATGAAAGTGACTATCTTTCTGCTCAAAAACAACGAGTGGTTGAAATCTATCATCCTTCGAATTACGACAACCGAATCTCGCAGCTTTTGGCGAATGATATCGCGATATTAAAGCTCGAATCGGCAATCAGTGTGGGCACAGCCATCGTACAGCCTCTTACTCAGAGCTACCGGAGTACTCAAAGCGTATTTACGACGGTCGGTCATGGCGATACCCGTTCTTATTATAATGCCTATGACAGACTACAAAAGGTGAACCTGACTTGGGTTGATAATGCGACGTGTGCCGGGGCGTTTTCTGATGGTAGTCAACTCACCGATAAGCAAGTGTGTTTCACTGGAGATTACAGTGCGGTGACTGACTTACTGGCAGGGACGTGTCAGGGCGATTCTGGCGGACCTATCTATTGGGATAATAATGGTGTGCAAACGCAGGTTGGTATTACGAGTTTCGGTCCTGTACCTTGTGGTGATACGAACCGCGATGTGACGGCTGTCTTTACTGAAATCGCCGATTATTCTGATTGGATTACTCGCGTGTTGAACGGACAAGAGACACCCAATTACACATCAACCGATAGTGCGAGAAAGGAATACTTGATTGGGCAAGGCTACACTATCAATGCTGCTTCAAGTGGAAGTAGTTCGTCCGGCAGTTCAGGCGGGGGAGCATTATCATGGATTGGATTGATGCTTCTCTCTGTGTTTGGCTGGCAGCGACGTGGTCGCCGCTAATATGGTTGAACGGGCTTGTTTGACGTCGTTCATCCGCTTTATCAATGCTCGACCAATACTTTATTAATACAGTGTCGCGATAGTGAAGGGAGACCATTACTATCGCGATGTTGATCTGAGCCCGTGAACCTTTTCTCTCTTGAGAAATCGACCTTGACCATTCACCTTTAAAGCATTAAGGAACGAAACAGTAGCTAACGAAGCTTAAGTTCATAACGTATTAGCTCATAAGGCATTAGCTCATAAGGCATTAGCTCGTGAGTCATTCTCAAAAATGATAATCGACCTCGTGTTTTGTATAAATCAACGAAAAACACCTTTCTAAACGGTAGTCATTATTTTTCTTTCTATACTGTTAATGTGAGCATCACAAAATCCAGTTTTTGTGATGGACGTCATTTTATAGAGAGGAGCTTCAAATGACATGGATGTTAGCAAAGCCGACTCGCCCTGATCATTTTCTACTATTGCTCGCTTCACTTCTGTTCGGTTCGATGCCGGTTTATTCCAGCGATATTGATATCGCTCCTGCAATCGTTAATGGTGAAAATGCAAATGCCGCAGATTACCCGTCTTTTGTCGGCCTCTATATTGACTCAAGTGAATATGACGGCCGGTATTCAGGTGGTGCCTATTGTGGAGGGACGTTACTTGATACGGAGCATGTGTTGACGGCGGCCCATTGCATCGAAGGCGATCTAGCCGCTGGTTTATTTACCACAGTATTAACGATGTTAGACAATGAAAACGACTTCCGAAACGCGGATAAAAGACGAGTAGTTGAGGTATACATTCATCCTAGTTTTTCCAACAATATCACGGCACTGCTACCTAATGACGTTGCCGTCCTCAAATTAGAAACATCAACCTCGTCAGGCGATGCTGCGACGTTAGCGTCGTCTGAGTCATATCGTGTGACATCAGAAACGTTCACCGCCGTTGGGCATGGAAATATTCGTTCAAACGTTGAAGGCACTGCTATTTTACAGCGTGCGAATTTAGTTTACGTGAGCAACGCCGTTTGTCGAGCTAACTTTAGAAATGGTGGCAACCTAACCGATAAACAGGTCTGTTTTTCAGGCGCGTTAAGCTCATCGACAGGTCTGAAAGCCGGTACCTGCCAAGGCGATTCAGGTGGCCCGATATATTGGGACAATAATGGTACTCAAACACAGGTCGGCATTACTAGCTTTGGTCCAGCAACGTGCGGAGATGCCAGTTCTGCGGTGACGGCCGCGTACACCGAGGTGAGTGATTACCGTGCTTGGATAAAAAGTGTGCAGGATGGTCTTGAATCGCCTCGTTATCAATCCGATGACCAAGCAAGGCGAGATTATATCGCCCAAAATGGGCGGGTGGTGTATACCGGTGGGACGTTCGCGTCTGGCGGGGATTCTGGTGGAGGCGGCTTCTTGGGTTCAATATGGCTAATTATACTGATTGGGTTAACTATTGTTCGGAGTGATATAAAGTTGATGTGTAATAAGATGGTCAATATAAGGCTATGGTAGTTTTTGCTTAAATTTTAAAGTGAAATATAAGCATTACTATGAAGAAAATTGCGGTTTTAGCATTGTCTACGCTAGCATTAGTTGGTTGCGATGAATCTACGGACTCGAATGCTGTAACGACAAATTGCATCGCACAGAAACACACACCTTCGGATCCAAATTTGCCAAGTCCGAATAAAGAGTGGTTCGATATTTACCAAACATCTTCGGCTATGCCGGCACAAAGTGTGGTTGTGCCGTCTCAATATTGTTATTCCCAGTCTGGTTATTCAACGCCTACGGTCACTTTTGAAGTGTCAAATGCCGATGTATTCTCGTTAAGATATGATAGTGGAACCAATAATAATGGTGAGTCTCACCAAATAATCTCAAGTGACCCAGGTAACGAACAAGATGACCTGGTCTATGATGTGAAATACAAAGGAAGTGATGCGCCTGGAGTCTCATCGATACAATTGAGTACGGAGATCTCAGGCGGCTATTTTTATAGTGTTTACGAAACGATAGGTGATACGACTAGTAAGATTTTTGAAACATCGGAAATCGAGGATATCAAAACTAACTATCCATACTTAGTCACAAACATCGGCGTGCTCAATACTAAAGAAATTAGTCAATTAAAGCATGATTATTTAGATTTTTAGTTTTTACGCCGAGTATAAAGTCGAGCCTGAGTGCTCGGCTTTTTTGTGGGTGAAAGCTTAATAACACTTTTTTGCAGCATCAGGGTATTGGGGTAGGTAATGAGATTGCCACTGTCATGTCGGATCAGAACGTGAAACATGGTGATGTCTTGAATCACACCTGAAATGTCTTCATCTTTGTCGACGACTTTAATTCGTTCACCGATTCGATAGGGAAAAACAAAAAAGATTAAAAAGCTTGCGGTTATATTACTCAGCATGGACCATTGGGCCACCAAGGCAACGCCAAGTACCGCGAAAACGGAAGAGAAGAACAACGATAAATCGCCATAGCCGATACCGATGGTGACAGAGAACACGGCGACAAATATAAACGTGATAGCAATCCTAAAGGTACGAAGAATAAAGCTGGTGCGAGCGACCGAGACCTGTTTCGCTTGCGCGAGTTTATTGATCCAGCGAGTCGCAACCTTGCCAACGAGGTAATAGAGTGTCAAGAGTCCCAACGCAAGCAGCGCTTTAACGGCAAGCGCGTGGGGCAATTGAGAGATGAGTTGGCTAATGTGTTCCATACGATCTATTCATGGTAAAGGCTAAATTACTCTAAGTTTACTATGAATTGGCCGATTTCATATGCATTGACCGTTTTAATATGAGCTTACGTCGTTAATATAGGCATAACAGCTAATGGCTTCAATACAGGCTAACGGCGTTAATATAAGTCTATCCGCTTAACACCAGTGGATGGAAACAGACAAAATCTTGTAGGATGAAAAAAGCGCTGCATACGCAGCGCTTAGAGTAGTAAACATAACGACAGTGTCTTGTTATGTTCGAAAGGTTTGGGTTAAGCGGTCGCGACACTCGTATTTTCAGCGCGACGCTTTAAGAACGCGTAGGTGAAGCCTGTCACTGCGGTACCTGCTGCAATAGCGACAAGGTACATTAACACTGGAGAAATCGCACCTGGAATCAAGAGCACAAATAGCCCGCCGTGTGGTGCCATTAATTTAGCGCCGACCAACATAGAAAGTGCTCCAGTCAAAGCGCCACCAAGCATACAAGATGGAATCACACGCATTGGATCTTTTGCCGCGAATGGAATAGCACCTTCAGAGATAAAGCACATACCAAGCACGAACGATGCTTTACCGGCTTCACGCTCACCCGCTTCAAATTTATCTTTAGCAAGGAATGTCGCCAGACCCATACCCAATGCTGGTACCATACCAGCGGCCATAATCGCCGCCATTGGGGCGTAGGTTTGAGAAGCAAGCAGTCCCACACCAAATGTATAAGCCGCTTTGTTGACTGGACCGCCAAGGTCGAAACACATCATGCAACCTAGAATCACACCAAGTAATACGGCGTTCGCACTGCCCATGTTGTTTAGGAACTCTGTCATTGCAGACATGATGCCAGCAACAGGGCCGCCCACGATGTAGACCATCACCAGACCAGTAAATAAGCTGGCAACAAATGGAATGATTAATATCGGTTTAAGTGCTTCCATTGATTGTGGTAACTGCACTTTATCGGCAATGAATTTAGCGGAATAACCGGCAAGGAAACCCGCCACAATACCACCTAAGAACCCAGCGCCCGTTGAGCTTGCTAACATACCGCCAATAAGACCCGGAGCAAGACCTGGACGATCAGCAATTGAGAAAGCAATAAAGCCAGCCAAAACAGGAATCATCAGGGCAAACGCACTGCCACCACCGATGGTCATAAGTGCTGCGGCTAAGGTGCCTTCCTCTTTAAATGCTTCGATACCAAATACGAAAGAAAGCGCAATGATCAAACCACCCGCAACCACGACAGGAAGCATGTGGGAAACACCCGTCATAAGGTGTTTGTAGACGCCTTTTTTCTCTTCCGTTGCCGCTGGCTTGTTTCCACCAGCATTGACGTATGGGGTGCCCTCAGCGAAGGCTTTATTGATCTCTTGTTCGGTTTTCTTGAGTGCAAGACTGGTGCTTGTCTTGTACATTTTCTTTCCGCTAAAGCGCTCTAGTGGTACTTCAATATCGGCAGCAATGATGACAATGTCTGCGTTGGCAATATCTTCGTCAGTTAACTGATTTTTTGCGCCAACTGAGCCGCGAGTTTCAACCTTGATGTGGTGACCAAGGCGTTTTGCATGAGTCTCTAATGCTTCAGCTGCCATGAAGGTATGCGCAACGCCAGTCGGGCACGCGGTAATGGCAACAATGTTCTTAACGGCTGCGTCTTTGCTGTCTTCAGTGCTTGCATTGTCGTGCAATGAGATCGCTTGAGCGTTTTCTGTCGTGAGCACCTGCGCACTTTCAATCGCATGAGTCAAAAACGCTTTTGGGTCACTTGTACATTGTGAAATGTTTGCTTGGTAAACACGTTTGCCCACAAAACGTTGAGTATCGACAGGAGTATTTGTGGCAATCACAATGACGTCAGAGTCGTTCACTTGCGCTTCAGTCAGCACTTTCGTATCCATCACAGTGGAATGACACTCTGTGTTAGCGTCATGGCCCAGTGATTTTGCCGCTTGATCAAGTAATCCGGCTGCGATGATGCTGTTTGCTACCCCGCTAGGGCAAGCAGTAATAATTGAAATTTTCATAGATTCGACCTTTAGTTCCATTTGTCGCGTTAATTCAGAATTGTAAAACTGATGGTTAACGGCTCAGCTCTTGTGACTGTACTTGTTTTTGTAGGGATATAACCTCTTCTTTGCTAGGTACACCCACCCCAATTTGGGATACTGCCAAGGCAGAGAGTGCGGTAGCAAAGGAGAGCAATTCTTGTTTTGGCATGAGTTGCATGTGGCCCCAACAAAGCCCGGCAACTAAGGTATCGCCAGCACCAACGGTACTCACAACACGCATCTTAGGTGGCTTGGCTTGTAGCCAGCAATTATCGTGTAGCCACAATACGCCCTCAGCGCCCATTGATACCACGATATTGCTGATGCCTTTGTCTGACAGCGTTTCAGCGGCTTCCAAACATTGTTCTTGGGTGGAAAGCTCACGGCCAACAAATTGCGACAGCTCTTCATCATTAGGTTTGATTAGCCAAGGCTGAGAATCCAAGCCCTGTGCTAATGCCTCACGGCTACTGTCGAATAGGACGCGTTTGCCATTTTTCTGCAATGTCTCAATCCATTTCGCGCATTGTTCAGCGCTAATACCTCGAGGTAAGCTACCTGCAAAGACAAAATAGTCATGCGTTTGCATCAAGGTGTTCAGCGTCGTATTGAACTGTGAAATCGCTTCTTGATCGACTTCAACGCCAGGGAAGTTGATATCGCTGACATCACCTTTGGTTTCAACAAGCTTAACGTTAATGCGTGTTGATCCCGCCACTCGGATAAATTCGTCTTTTGCGCCAAGTTCATCAAAAAGTTGGCAGAAAAGCTCTTGATTGTCGGTGCCCAAAAATCCGGTTACCGTCACGTCTGCGCCTAAGTCACTCAATACTTTGGCTACATTGACCCCTTTACCTGCCGCGTGCAAAGAGCCTTTGTTGACTAAACTAACGGAGCCCTTGTTTAACGTCTCGAGACTGCCGGTTAAATCCAAAGCAGGGTTTAAGGTAATCGTCACGACTTTTATCGTTGGCGCGAGCAGAGCGGCGTGGTTAGTATCGACTTGAATGCTCATGTTCGCTCCTTATCCTTCACCAAGGCCAGCAGTAATGGCGTTGCCTATTGCTTCCAGAGCTTGCTCTACATCCGTCCCTTCAGCAGTAAATTGCAATTCATGGCCATGTTTTACGCCAAGAGCAATGACTTTCATTAAGCTTTTAGCATTGACCGTTTTGCCATCACCGTTCAGATTCGAGACTTGGATAGCCGATTCGAATTTTTTCGCTTCAGCAACCAGCATGGCACCTGGTCGTGCGTGCAACCCGTGTGCATTTTTTATTTTGAATACTGCGACGTTGCCACTTGGTACATCGTTACTTGGCAGTGCTTCACCCGTAAAAAACGCCAGTAGCTGTTCGGTATTAAGAGATAACAGCTTGTCTTGCTCTTGTTTGAAGACAACATCGGTGACCTTGTTAAGCATCGATTCGTGAGCATTATTGCAGGCCGCAAAAGCGATCAGCGCTTGAACTGGGGTACCATCAAGTTCGCATTGGTTGATGGTAGAAACGAACGCCATGCCAGTGCGAGTGACAGCTTTGCCACTGCTGACAAGCCACAAGCCTTTGCCAAGGTGAGTGGGCGATTTAGTGACAAGGTCTGCGACAAATTCCGCTCCAGCGCCGCCGGTATTTTTCAATAGACCACCTGCAACCGCCGCCATTTGCAGCATGTCGCTGGCAGGGAAGTTCAGCTGGATAAGAGAGGCGTCAAAATCGGCTTCAAATTGCACATCACCGTTAAGCAGCGCAATGATTTCCTTCTCAGTGGTGGCTTGTTTTAGTTTTTGTTGCACGTCATCCGCTGATAACACTTTTGTTAGTTGCTTTAAAATACCTAAGTGTTCATCGGACTTAGCCGCGATACCAATCGCAACGTACGCGATGTTACCGTTGCCCCAGTCGACACCATTTGGAAAGTGGTGTACGGCAACGCCAGTGGACTTAACGAGGTCGCGAGTATCAGTCGTGCCATGAGGAATCGCGATACCATTACCAAGAAATGTTGAGTTTTGAGCCTCACGGTTCAACATGCCTTCGACGTAACCATCTTGCACTAATCCTTTGCTGGTTAAGTCGCTAGCAATGGCCTTGATGGCATTCAATTTGTTGTCAGATGACTGGTTCAGTTTGATGTTATTGCTGTCTAATTGAAGCATGTTTACTTACCTTACTTATTCTCGTTCGGAACCGATGTTGCTGTTAATGTGTCGAGCCAGACGAGTTCTGATGCTTGTTCTTCTCGTCGTTGGTTGCTGCTTAACAGTAACTGAATCGATTCAGCAAAATTTTAAAAAAAACTCAGCAAATTAATGCTTACAGTAGGTTAATTACCGCAATGGTTCACCGTTAGGGTTCCATCGTTATCATCGGCATAGACTCTATGACCGGTATAGACTCCACCACCGATATAGACACCATTACCGATTTAAAAATGGTTACCGATATAGATACTATTCCTCCAGTGCGTAGAGTATTTCTAGTCCAAATATAGGTTACTTTTCAAAACTGTGAACTTTGCTGAATCCTTTCAGCTTTAATACTGAACCGATTCAGCATATAATTCAACTTGTCAGTAAGGTTGGAATTCATTTATATGATCCATCGCACAGAAAGGATCGAGATATGACTTTAGATGAAATAGCAAAGATCGCCGGCGTATCAAAAACCACGGCCAGCTATGTAATCAATGGTAAAGCACAGAAGTACCGGATTTCTGAAAAAACACAAAAAAAGGTCATGGCGGTGGTTGAGCAGCATAATTACCGTCCTGATCACGCAGCGTCGTCATTGCGCGCAGGGCATAGCCGTTCATTTGGATTGATCATCCCCGATTTAGAAAACTCGAGTTACGCGCGTATTGCTAAGTTGCTTGAGCAAAACTCTAGGAAAGCAGGGTTTCAGATCTTAATTGGGTGTTCAGATGACGATCCAGAAACAGAGAAACTGGTTGCCGAGGCTCTCATATCAAGGCGTATTGACGCCTTATTTGTAGCAAGTTCCATTACTCAAGCCAGTAATTACTACCTGCCTATTCAGCAGCGAGGCACGCCTGTTATCGCGATTGACCGTTCGTTAGATGATGAACATTTTAGTTGCGTCATTAGTGAAGACTTCGGCGCGGCGTTTGATTTAACCTCCTCAGTGTTAAATCAGTCAACGAACAGCATTGGCCTGATCGGTGCTCTACCAACGCTAAATGTTTCAAGGGAGCGTCAGCTTGGTTTTGAATCGGCGGCGAAGCAAGCAGCAGTGCCATTAATGGTGGCATACGGCGAGCACTTTAATCGCGAAGAAGGTAAACGATTAATGGAAGAATGGTTGAACGCCGATCAACTGCCGGACTCCATTGTGACCATGTCTTATACCTTGTTAGAAGGGGTCTTGGATGTTTTCTTAGAGCGACCAGAATTGGCGAATAAGGTAAAGTTAGCAACGTTTGGTGATAATCGTTTGTTGGACTTTTTGCCCTTTAAAATTAATTCATCACCGCAACAGTTTGATTTGATTTGTGATAGCGCGATGGAGCTTGCCTTGAATGCCGCCGCGAAACGGTACAATCCCGGGGTAGAATTGATACCAAGAACGATGACAATTCGTCGAACGACTCATTCGTCTTAGCGTGAATAAAGCCAGATATACCAACTGTTAGAAGGCAAACCATCGAAAGCAGAGTGCCATCCTTTCTCTGGTAATAAAAATAAAGGCTATTTTACTTGAAGAAGTAAATAGCCTTTACCTATTGGAAATGACGCTGGAGATTACTGCTGAGCGCAGTTAATGTCACCAAGAGCAGTACAGATCTGTTTTTCGTGCTCCGCTTCCGCTTCCATTTTGTTGCCAATCTCTTGGTTGTTACGATTATCGTTTGGTGCGGCACATCCCGCTAAAATCGCTGCTAATCCTACTGCACATACCACTGCGAGCTTAGAATACATTGCAAACTCCTTGTTAATTTTGTTTACATAAACTTATCATTTTTATTCAGAGTGTTATAGACATTAATCGTATACACGGACTGAATGTTCAAAAATTAACTTGGTATTCAGGTTTATGTGACAATGTTAGGGCTCTCCGGGTCTCTTCGTGTCCTATAAATCTCGGATTAACCCGATGGAATTATGCCTAAGCGGTTTTTTAATATTCAATGTCTTCATTAATTAACGGCTAGTATCAAATTCTAACGTTAATTTTTACCTAAATACCCAAAATTCGTTATGTTGTTATCCATTAATGCTTAATAAGGTAAAAAAAGACATGTCCGTTCAAAAAGCTACGATTTACGATGTCGCTAAAACAGCCGGAGTCTCTGCAAGCACCGTGTCTCGATACCTGAATCGAACCTCCTTTATTGCCAAAGATAAAGTCGATGCAATTGAACTGGCAATTTTTGAGACCGGGTTTAAGCATAAGTCACGCAAAGCGGAACCAGAGACGAAACGTAACATGACGATAGGTGTCATTGCCCCGTCGTTTGACACGCCTTACGTGAGTCGTATTTTGTTTGGCATGGATGAAAAAATGCACAATCACAGCTACAACATCGTCATTGAAACCACGAACTGGGAGGTTGACCGAGAACGAGACGAGTTAAAGGACTTAATGCGTCGTCAGGTCGATGGCGTGATTATCATCGGTGGTGAACTACCTGAACGTGATATTGCGACAATTATGGGGAAAACACCGACGTTATTAATGTGTCGCAGTGGTAGTGGCCAGCTACCCATGATTAATGTCGACAATGAGATCGGGGCTTACCTCGCAACGAATCATTTATTGCAATTGGGTCATACCAAGATCTTCCATGCGATGGGGGCGAGGGGAAATATAGAAACGGAACAAAGGTTGGCAGGCTTTAAGAGAGCAATGAATGCTGCGGGCTTGCCATGTGGAGAGGCAACTTGGATTTCCGGCAATTTTGAACCTCATGAGGCATGCCAGAATACACTCGATAAAATCGAATCGGGGTCGTCGTTTACTGCTGTTTTTGCGGCCAATGATCTGTCGGCATTTGGTGTGATCCAAGCATTACACCGTAAGGGCTACCGAGTCCCTGAAGATGTGTCTGTGATTGGTTTTGACGATTTGCCCATCGGTGAGTTCTTTATTCCTCGATTGTCGACCATGCGACAACCTTTTGCTCAAATGGGAGAAATCGCCATTCGGTATATGCTCGATTTGATCAGTGGCAATACGCCACGCTACGAGGTTCCACCAGTATCTATTGTTGTACGGGACAGTACGAAAAGTGTCGTATTTTAGCGAACATCGTCAATATTTGTGCTTAATATGACGTTATGTGTGTCGTTCACTAAAATAAAATAATAAGTTTCATGGCAACCCATTGTTTTTATTAATTTTAAATTGTTATTCTCTTCTTTGTTTCACAATGAATAGAGGGAGTGTGGTTTGTTTCTGAGTTTTGCTACGTAATCGGAGCACGGCAAGCGCCGTGTGACCTAGCGCACGAATACGAGGTGCGTTCGCTTATATTATCGCAGCAAGATTTGAGCCCAACACCTGTCACCCTCTACCGCCTCTGCGAGAGAACGTGTTGGCACCTTGCATGATAAACCCCAGGATATTTCAGATGACGACAACACTCCCTTATTTTTCTGATTGGCCTCGTATTGATTCGGCCATCAAAGTAGATCCAGCGATTGAAAAAGAAGTCGCTCGCATTGTTGCTCTTATGACAGTGGAAGAAAAGTTAGGACAGATGATTCAGCCTGATCTTCGAGGCGTAACACCGGAAGAAGCGAAACGCTATAAGTTAGGCTCCATTTTAAATGGTGGCGGTGCTTGGCCGAACGAAAATAAGCGGTCACTGGCGCAAGATTGGGCAGACAAGGCCGATGAATTTTGGCACGCGACGGAGGAAGCCTACGCAGAGCGTCCCTTTAGAATTCCATTTATGTGGGCCACCGATGCTGTTCATGGCCATAACAATGTCTACAGTGCAACGGTCTTCCCACATAATATTGGACTCGGTGCAGCACGCGATCCTGAACTGATTCGCCGTATCGGGAAGATCACGGCACTGGAAGTCGCGGCGACAGGATTGGACTGGACGTTTGCACCAACGGTTGCCACACCACGAGATCTGCGGTGGGGACGAGTGTATGAAGGGTATTCAGAAGACCCAGAGATTACCTATGCTTATGCGTCACAGATGGTGATAGGCCTACAAGGCGACCAGCACGAGCTTAAAAGTGAATACAAAGTGATTTCCAATGTGAAACACTGGGTGGGTGATGGCGGCACACTGACAGGTGTGGATCGTGGCGTCAATGCGTATTCGGAAGACCTGTTACGAAACATTCATGCAATGGGCTATTTTAGTGGCTTGGAAGCGGGCGCTCAGGTGGTCATGTCGTCATTTAATACCTGGGAAAATCCAGCAAACTACGATCATGATGTGACGGTCGGAGACCAGTACAACTACAAGATTCACGGCAGTAAATACCTGTTAAACGATGTGCTCAAAGATAAGATGGGTTTTGACGGACTGATCGTGACCGATTGGCATGGCCACGCAGAAATTAATAAATGCACGGACGGTAATGCGACGTATGCGATTAACGCTGGCAACGATATTCTAATGGTGCCGGTCCACGAGCACTGGATAGAGGTCTATCGCACGGCGTTGGCTGATATCAATTCGGGCGTTATCCCAATGACCCGCATCGATGACGCAGTCACGAGAATATTAAGAGTTAAGATGCGAGCAGGGCTATGGACAAAACCGGCACCCACGCAGCGCATACTCGCAGGCAACCAAAATATTCTCGGTGCGTATCCGCATCGAGAAGTAGCACGAGAAGCCGTTCGTAAGTCACTAGTATTATTGAAAAATAAAGACCAAATTCTGCCACTTGCCAAAGGACAAAAAGTGTTGGTAACGGGCAGTGCAGCCGATGATCTTCAAAAGCAATCAGGCGGCTGGAACCTGACCTGGCAGGGGGATGAAAATACGTTAGAAGACTTTCCGGGTGCGACAACATTAAAAATGGCTTTGGTAGAAGAGTTGGGTGAAGATAATGTCAGGTTTGATCCGACGTTGGAGCAAGCGGTTCAGCCGGGAGATATCGCTATCGTCGTTATTGGCGAGGATCCATATTCTGAGATGATGGGTGACATTAAAGCTTGGCAGTCGTTGGAATTTGGTCAGTTAAAACGTAGTTACCGAGCAGATGTTGACAAGATTCATCGCCTACACGCCCTTGGTGCGAAGATCATTACGGTTTTTTATAGTGGTCGTCCCTTGTACGTCAATAAGGAAATTGCGTTATCGGATGCATTTGTTGCCGCGTGGCTACCGGGTAGTGAGGGTGAAGGCATTACCGATGTTTTAGTGGGTGATAAAGATGGCAATGCTCGTTATGACTTCCAAGGCAAGCTTTCGTACAGTTGGCCAAATAAAAAAATGAGTGCGACTGTGAGTCGTATCCCAACGCATATTCCAAACTATCAAGTCTCTGATTTTGAGCAAGATCCAACGGGTGAACATGCACCATTATTTGAATATGGTTATGGCCTGAATTATCAACATTCAGTGCAGACGCGCGATCTTGATAACCTTGAACTTGATGAAGGCGATAGTGCTGGTGAAGGGAAAGGGAATCAGGCACTAGAACTCTATGGTGTGCGATCGACCATTGGAGACTTTCAACTTCGCGTTGCAGATGCTCACCAAAATGAGGGAACGGAAGTCTCACGTAACAACCCAATGTCATTTGAGTCGATTGATACCAAGCCATATAACTATCAGCAGCAACAAGACGCGGTTGCCCTTAGTTTTAAAGGCGGGCTCGCAGCGGCGTTTGTTCAAACCAGTGACGGTGGTGTCGAGGACTTTAGTGGCTATGCTGTCGATGGTGGCAGCGTGAGCTTTGAAGCGAAAGTGACGGAATTACCACAAGGTGCGGTGTATGTTGCGCTGCAAAAATGGACAAGTAACGGTTTTTATCAAGAGGCGATTAGAATAGATGTCTCTGAACAACTTCAACGCTTAAATGAATTTGTCACGGTGAGCATTCCAAGTGAATACTTTACAAGGAAAAACGTTGATTTAGCCAATTTGGATACGCCATTTATGCTGGTGACAGAAAGCAAATTGTCGATGGTGTTGGCCAACGTTCGTTGGTGTCATCAATCTTAGAATGAATCATTGCTCCGTGTAACAATAAGGGCGGCGTGATTAGACGAAAAAGGGGGAAACTGGCGAGCAGTTTCCCCCTTTTTAATTTGTTAAATCAATAAATTAATAAAAAGTGGGATAGTATTCCCTAGGATGTGAGAGGCTTTGAGGCGAACACGTACAAGAGTTCCAACGCAATCGTTGCGCCCGCTAATGCAGTAAGATCGCTCTGATCGTAAGGAGGAGACACCTCCACAACGTCCATGCCGACGACATTGATGCCTGCCAAGCCACGAAGTATTTTCATCACTTTGTCTGAGTTCAAGCCACCACATACCGGTGTACCTGTACCTGGTGCAAAGGCAGGGTCCAAACAGTCGATATCAAATGTGATATAGACAGGTTTATCGCCGGTGATCGCCTTAATCTGCGCGACAATGGCTTCTGCACTCATATCATTAGCCTGCATAGCATTGATGACATTAAAACCATGCTCGTCGTAGTCATATTCCGTACGGATACCGATCTGAACCGAATGCTTAGCAGAGATCAATCCTTCCTTTGGCGCATGATAAAACATCGTGCCATGGTCGTAACTGCTGCCGTTTGCATACGTATCAGTATGAGCGTCAAAGTGAACCAATGCCATCTCACCGTGATGCTTGGCATAAGCACGCAGAATAGGGAGCGTGATGAAGTGATCGCCTCCAAGCGCGAGCATGGTTTTGCCTGCTTTTAAGATCTCGCTCGTTGCTGCCTCTAATCGGTACGTAAAGTCTTCGGCGTCGCCACAATCAAAGACAAGATCACCAGAATCAATGACGTTGAGCTTGTCGAAGGCGTTAAAAGTCCACGGAAATTTTTTACCTTCCCATGCCAAATTAACAGAAGCGCGGCGAATCGCATCGGGCCCCAAGCGAGCGCCGGGACGACCAGAGGTCGCCATGTCCAGCGGTACGCCAAGCACGACGACATCGGCGTCGGTTCCTATTGGATTTCTCACATAAGGGCGACGCATGAATGTCATGGCGTTTGAATACAGAGAATAATCAGTTTTCGTAAACAAATCATTCATTTATAAGTCCTCTAGGTAGGTATAGCCCGTTAAGCCATACTCTAACTCTTCTAAAATAAGGGCTTGTTCGTCGCGATCAATATGGCGCTCAACAAGCTCTCGATAATTACTACGGATCGCATCGACATCAATGTGAACGTAACGCATCATGTCCTCGACGGTGTCACCAAGGTCAATCGTAGCGAAATCAATGTCACCGCTGTCGGTTATATTGACCACCGCACTGTGGGTATCGCCGAACAAGTTATGCATGTCACCAAGAATTTCTTGATACGCACCGACCAAGAAAAAGCCCATTAGATATGGCTGGTCCTTGTCCCATGCGGGCACGGGTAACGTCGATTCGATGCCTTGACCATCCACATATTGTTCAATCGTCCCATCAGAATCGCACGTGATATCGAGCATGATGGCACGTGTTTGTTCTTCTCTGTCGAGCCCAGAAAGGGGCAGAACAGGGAAGACCTGATCAATCCCCCAAGCGTCTGGTAACGACTGGAACAATGAAAAGTTCACAAAAAACTTATCAGCAAGCCGTTCATTCAACTCGTCTAGGATCGGGCGATGGAAACGATTTTTGTTGTCCATTTGTTGGTGGAGTTCGCCATAGATACTCAAGCTGAGTTGCTCTACCCAAGCACGTTGATGTAGATCGACAACACCCGTTGCAAACAGAGCTTGTGCTTCGAGCAGGTCACTTTGCGTATCATTGTAAATCTCAATTAAGGCTCGCGCGTCGGTACCCGACTTCAAGTTCTGCCAGTTGTGCCACATGTTTTGTAGCAAAATAGGCGAGTCGTTGCTTGGTGCTTGCGCTTGCTCAGTCGTATAGCTTTCCGTTCCGATGACGTTCGTAATCAACACCGCATGATGCGCGGTTAACGAGCGACCTGACTCTGAAATAATGACCGGTGCAGCTTCGTCGTATAGTGCACAAACGTCGCCAATTGTGCTGACAATATTACGTGCGTACTCAGCAAGGCCATAATTCATTGAACTGCTGGATTGGCTACGTGTTCCGTCATAGTCCACAGCCAAACCACCTCCGACATCGAAGTAGGCAATCGGCACGGACATTTTTCGTAATTCACAGTAAAAACGAGCGGATTCGTTAACGCCATTACGTACGTCGCGAATGTTCGCCATTTGTGAACCTAGATGAAAATGCACCAGCTGCAGCATATCCAATTGGTCTTCACGCTTTAGACGCTCTACAACTTGCAATACTTGAGAAGCCGAAAGCCCAAATTTTGACTTGTCACCGCCGCTTGATTGCCATTTACCTGCGCCTTGTGAAGACAGTCGGATCCGTAAACCAATACGTGGCTTTACGTTCAAGCTGCGCGCTTCTCTTAAAACGGTATCAAGCTCTGATAACTTCTCCAATACGATGAAGACTTTGTGGCCGAGCTTCTCACCGATTAGCGCTAACCGAATGTATTCACGGTCTTTGTAACCATTACAAACTATCACTGAGCTAGCACGCTGCGCCATCGCAAGTACAGCAAGCAGTTCAGGTTTGCTGCCTGCTTCAAGCCCGAGCTGTTTTGTTTCTGCTTCTGCTTGGCTTGCTAGAATCTGTTCAACCACGTCTTTTTGTTGATTCACCTTAATTGGGTAAACCAGTAAGTAATCATTGTCGTAACCATAGTCATTGATGGCTTGGTTGAAAGCGTCGCAGATGCCATGCACGCGTTGGTGGATGATCTGTGGAAAGCGAACCAATGCCGGCAATGTCAGCCCTTTGTCTTCTAAAGCCTTAGCAATGCGAGTCAACGGTACAGGGTGCTGAGCGTCTTGACGTGGTGAGACATAAACATCGCCATCATCGTTGATGCCAAAGAAGTTTTGGCTCCAGTGTTGAACGTTGTAGTTGGCACGAACATGGTCAAGTTTTGAAGTGTTAGTCACGGCTTGTTTACCTAAGCAATAGGTTTTACTAATCTTTCTCGATTGGATAATGAATATTAGCGTTAACCCGAAAAATTAAACCCCGTGATTGTCTTCCTTGATGGTCACGAAACACCTCTTGAAGGGCTAAGTTGTGGAGTAAACGCCCTCAAGAGTCGCACGCATTAACGGATAAAACGGCGCCTGAGTCTAATGAAAGATTTTTGTCGATACGATAACCGTTTATTGTTGTTAAAAGAGGGGTCTATGTAGTTGATTTTACGTGGCTTGATGGGGAGGATAATGTTCAAGATAGACTAAGACCAAAGACCAAAATATGTTGGGGGTAAAAAGGCCAATGGTTGGGTAATATTAATGTTTAGCCAAGTCGTTAGGCTGTTATCCTAGTGGAAATGATGGTCTCCTAAAGCGTAAGGCTTACTTAAAATAGAGACGAATTGCCCCAGAATAGATTCACGATTCGCTGATGAAGATCCCCTTTTTCAAGGGGATGATGGCTAGTTTTTATTTATGGGAGCCGTCACATGCCGGAATTTATTCTGTGCGGATGAAAACCGAACTGGCACGTTTGTGGACATAAAGCTCTCAGCTTATTGCTCTTCTACTCATCCCAATTAGGCCGTCATCCTCGTGCAAACGAGGATCTTCATCAGCATGTGACTCACTTAAATAGAAATGAATAACACACGAATAGGTTCACAACGCGCTGACGAAGATCCCCTTTTTCAAGGGGATGACGGTTAGTTTTTATTTGTAGAGGCGGTCACATGCCGGGATTTATTCGACGCTGATGAAAACTGAACTAGCACGTCTCTGGACAGAAACCATTTAGAGTTTAAATTCTATAAAGGCTGTTGAGGTAAGCTTTCTTAATGTGAAACTACTGAGAGTAGAATAGTAACAACATTAAATTGAATAACCTCATAGACTTACTATATAATTAAAGAGCTCTTTAGCTTAGGACGAATTCGTCTAGTCGGGTGTTTAGCCAGACTCTAATTTATTGAACGGTTTTATGGTTGCGATAGGTTCGCAACCTGA
>NZ_JBFROV010000019.1:26506-115229 GCF_041471725.1 Vibrio sp. 10N.261.51.F12
TCAGGTTGCGAACCTATCGCTTCCTCTAGTAAAGAGTTAAGCCCAAGAGTAATGCTCTTGGGCTTTTTATGGGATTAAAAATGACTTTGATAGAACAACTAGCATTAGAGTTGAAAAAGAGTGAAGACGAAGTCGCTCGCTTTTTGCTGAGTGCGCCTAAAAGGTACAAAGTCTATACCATTCCAAAGCGCACCTCTGGACACCGAGTTATTGCTCAACCCTCTAAAGAGCTGAAAGAGTATCAGCGTAAGTATTTGGAACTTCAGCAGTTACCTATCCATGACTCTGCAATGGCTTATCGAAAAGGAATGAGCATTAAGCAGAATGCAATTGCTCATAAAAATAACCCTTACTTACTCAAGCTAGATCTCGAAAACTTTTTCAATTCCATCTCTGATAAATTGTTTTGGAAAGTTTGGGAGTCAATACTGCCTTTGCCTTCAGACCAAGATAAGCAAACTTTAGAAAACTTACTTTTCTGGTGTCCAAGTAAAACAACGGGAGGTGCTTTAGTTCTCAGTATAGGAGCACCAAGTTCTCCACTAGTATCAAATTTCTTCATGTACCAATTTGATTGTGCTCTTAGTAAGCTATGCGTTGAAAAGGAAATTATGTATACACGGTATGCTGATGACTTAACCTTCTCAACCAAGCATAAGGACTCTCTTTTTGCCCTTCCAGAGCTTGTAAAAGAAAAGCTAGCTGTTTTGTTTGGGAGTGCCATAAGAATCAATAGAAAGAAAACTAGGTTTTCATCTAGAGCTCACAATAGACATGTTACAGGTATCACCATTAGCAATGATGGGAATCTCTCTCTAGGAAGAGAGCGCAAAAGATATATCAAACATTTAGTGCATCAAGTACAACTAAATAAACTTAATGCTGATGATAGGCAACACCTTAGAGGTCTTATTGCTTTCGCTAAACATGTAGAACCTGTGTTTGTTCAATCGTTGAAACGAAAATATTCAACTAAGTTAATTACTCAAATTGTTGAGGAATCAAATGGTTAAGTCACGCAAAAATAGAAGCAGATCTATTAAACACCTAATTCAAAGCTCAGATAAAGGGAATTTTCAATCTTCGTATCAACTGTATCGAAACTACTCTGAAGGTAAAAATGTAGAGCAGAAAGATGCGGGCTTAGCTTGTCAATATTTGACTAAAGTAGAATCTGCGCTTCTTGAAAAGAGACTTGTTTTATCATCAATAAACCTGACTGATTTCAGAAGATTTACGGCTCTTGATATTTCATTTGATGAGAAAGTTACTGTTCTCATCGGTGCGAATGGGGCTGGAAAAACGAGTGTTGCAGAAGCTATTGCGAAGACATTGTCGTGGTTGAATAATAATCTGGAAAAAACAGACGTAGTTGGTCGACCGATTACAGAAAGTGATATCCATGTTAACTCTAAAGAGTTTAGTGAGGTTGCAACCAAGTTTAAATTTGATAAGCAGAATAAGTTTGATGCGAGTATTGGTAACACTGTTTCTGGGTATGATGGCAATTCACCTACGGATGTAGTAGCCATAAGACAAGTTGCTGATATGTATAAAAGTACAGCCAAAAATCCATTAATAAATATTCCACTTTTAGTTTTCTATTCGGTTGAACGCTCAGATTTTTCATTGTCTTCAACGGTCACAGAGGCAGCTTCAGGGGACATTGTCAGCAATAGGTTTTCTGACCTTAAGACCGCTTTGGATGGAAGCGGGAAACTGGAAGATTTTTCTAAACTTTATATAGAGTTGGTTAATCGAGCAAAAGGAGAGGAGACTAAAGAAGTTCAAGAACTGAAGGTTCAGATAGCTACTTTGCAAGCTACTATTGATGATGTATATGCAGGGCAAGAGCTTCCTGAAAATGATGCATTCAGTGCCAAGTTAAATGCTAAAAAACAAGATTTAGCGAACTTACTAACGACTCAATCTTCAGCAAAATATCAACGACATTTAGAGCTAGTCAATCGAGCAATAGTAGCGCTTGTTCCAGAAATAAAAAACCTTGAAGTGGATCGCAGTTCAGGAAAGGCCAGACTAATGGTTGATAACTTTGGGAGTAGAGTGAATATAGCCCAGTTATCACAAGGTCAGAAGATGCTTATAGCTCTTTCTGGAGATTTGGCAAGGCGTTTAGTTAACCTAAACCCTGACGCTGATGCCCCTTTACATGGTCATGGGATTGTAATTATTGATGAAATTGAATTACACCTCCATCCCAAATGGCAACAAGAAATCCTAATTGGCCTTCAAGCGACTTTCCCTAACCTCCAATTCATCGTGACCACTCATAGCCCCCAGGTACTGTCTACTGTAGATAAAGGTTGCATTCGTATACTTCGATTTGATGACAATGGAGTTGCTTCTATAGACAAACCAATATATCAGACCAAAGGTGTGTGTAGCTCTGATGTTCTAGAACAGATTATGGGCACGTTTTCTGTTCCACCAGTATGCGAAGCAAGTTGGCTTTCTGATTATTCGGCTTTGGTTGCAGAGAACCTCTGGAAGTCGAAGGAAGGCATAAAGTTATTTGATGAAATTGTTAGGCATTTCGGTGCTGATCACCCTGAGGTGGTAAAAATTAAAGGCGACATTAGAACTCAAGAATTCAAATTAAAGGCCAGAGCACTAAAAGGAATTTGATTCAGATGAAGAAATTGGTTCGTAGTGATGCTCCCCTTTGTTTAGCTCAATTTAGGCATGGTCGAGATAATTGGTCTGTTATTTCAACCAATGGTTTAACTAACGATATTTGGGAAAAGCTCAGCATCATGCAGCGTGGGTTCTGTGCGTATTGTGAGTGCCAGTTATATGAAGATAATACCAAAAGACATATTGAGCATTTCATTCAAAAGGGCCAAGTACCTAGTATGACCTTTAATTGGGATAACTTATTTGGTTCATGTAACAATCCGAATCGTTGCGGGAAGTACAAAGATGAGGCTCCAGCCGCAAAAAAAATAGACTTAGCCAATGTATGTAAACCTGATGTGATGGATCCTAGTGAGTTAATACTTTTCCTTAATTCTGGAAAGGTTAGATCTAGAACTGGTTTAACACAGAAAAATAAAGAAATTGCTGATAACACTATTGCTGTTTTCAATCTTGATGGTGATAGTACACTAGAAAACTCACGAAAAACTGCTATCGCTGGAGAAAAAAGTTTGGCGGATAGTTATTGGGAGATGCTAGTTGATGATGATACTGGTGAACTAGCTGAACTTCTGGAAGCTGAGTTATCTGAAGCATTAATCAGAATTAAAGAAGTCGAGCATTCAACGGCATTAGAACATTTGTGGACACATAACGAGCAATACTAAACAGCCCTAGATACACATGATAGTTGAGGTGAATTCGGATAAGTTTTTGTAAGGGGAATAGGATAAATAGAATATGACTGAGTTTTTATTCTAACTCACTTTGGGGCAGATCTGAGTTAGCTTGCACTTTGAGAGAGAAGTGCCACTAGTAAAACTTCGGGCCTATGAAGCCTCTGGACAAAAACGGTTTAGTTTCCTTTTTCCTCCAACTAACAACATTCGTCATTCTCATGAAAGTGAGGATCTCACAAAGCGCGTAGACAATTGAAAAAATTCGATTAAGTTAAGTACATCGAGTTCGCAACGCGCTGAATGAGATCCCCTTTTTCAAGGGGATGACGGTTCTTGTGCTTGGTTTGAAACAAAAAATGGGGCAGAAGCGTTTTACAAGCCTAAGGCTCTAATAGGCCGAAACACGACAAACGGTATTGGAACGATTCAGGTTCTATTATGTTGTGACATCAATAAGCCGAATTGCTGATTCTTAAATGATTGTTGTTACTTATCTTGGGGTTTTGGGGCATAAAAAAGGCCCCGACTAATCGAGGCCTAGAAATTTTTTAAGCGCGTTATTACTGAGGAACAACGTTTGTCGCTTGTGGGCCTTTTTGGCCTTGCTCTACTTCAAAAACGACCGCTTGGCCTTCTTTTAAAGTTTTGAATCCGTCGCCAGTGATAGCACGGAAATGAACGAACACGTCAGCGCCGCCATTTTCTTGCTCGATGAATCCGTAGCCTTTCTCTTCATTGAACCATTTTACTTTGCCAGTCGTGGTGTTAGACATCTTTTGTCCCTTACATTTCAGATTAAAACTCTCGCCTTACGGCTATCTTGCTTAGTGGTTCGGTTTATTTAATCAAAGCGTAAATGGGAAAAACGAATAGCAAATACTCGCATAGGGACTATCTGACAATACAACTCGCACTCTTTTACTCTTACATTTAAATAACTCTAAAAACACTAGAGCAAAATTAGTTTAGCACAGCGAATAGGCTATTAAATGAAATTGTTATGACGGTGAGCACAAAACAGGGCAACAATTTGTACAAAAAGTCGCCCTGTTTCAATATGAGACCATGTTGCCGCTTCAGCGATTAACGAGATATCGCTTAGCGCTTGAAGGTGACCTCTTCAATGGCATCTAAGTGGATTTCTGTTTGAGCGGGTTTGGTCGTTGCGATAATTGCGCCCTTACGAATAGAGTAGCTCACTGGCACTTGGCGGCGTACCGCATCAAAACCATTGTCCGCTGGCAGTAATATTAGGCTACCGTGCTTACCAATGTCCAAACCATGTGTGTCTTGGATGTTGAGTGTTTTTGCTGAGTTAGCGCTGATCAAATCTAAAGACTCGTTGATTTGGTCGTAACCCATCACTTGGCAAACATGCAGCCCCATGTGCAGGACTTGCAACATGTTTGCAGTACCCAGTGGGTACCACGGGTCAAAGACATCATCGTGTCCAAAACAGACATTGATATCTGCCGCGAGCATTTCTTTCACACGCGTGACACCACGGCGTTTAGGATAGTCATCAAAACGACCTTGCAAGTGGATGTTTACCAAAGGGTTGGCAACAAAACTGATTCCCGACATCTTCAACAAGCGGAATAAGCGTGAAGCGTACGCGCCATTATATGAATGCATAGCGGTGGTGTGACTAGCCGTGACCTTGTCACCCATTTGGTATTTATGAGCAAGTGCTGCAAGGGTTTCGATAAAACGCGATTGCTCGTCGTCTATTTCGTCACAGTGCACATCAATCAAGCGGTCATATTTGTTCGCAAGCTCAAAAATGAAGTGCAGAGACTCAATGCCGTACTCGCGAGTGAACTCGAAGTGCGGGATCGCGCCAATAACGTCAGCGCCAAGTTGTACAGCCTCTTCCAAAAGCGCCTTACCATTTGGGTAAGAGAGAATACCTTCTTGAGGAAAAGCAACGATCTGGATATCGACCCATTGCTTCATTTCTTCACGCACTTCAACCATCGCTTTTAGGGCGATAAGGGTAGGGTCTGACACATCTACGTGGGTACGAACATGCTGAACACCATTGGCAATCTGCCATTTTAGCGTTTGTTTCGCACGTTGTTTTACGTCTTCAATAGAGAGCAGTGCTTTGCGCTCAGACCAGCGTTCGATGCCTTCAAACAAGGTACCGGAAATGTTCCAGCTTGGCTCGCCTGCCGTTTGGGTCGTGTCGAGATGGATATGAGGTTCACAAAATGGCGCAACCGCCATATGGCCTGTCGCATTGATTATGCGGTCGGCCTGCATTTGTTGAGAACCCGCTACCTCGATTGCGGTAAATACGCCATCTTCAACAAGGATGTCAAAGCGACCTTCACGTTGGTCAATGGCGGTATTTTGAATGAGTAGAGATGACATAACCGGTGATTCCTAATTAATGGCTATCAGCGTGCGTAACGGCTGCGCTGTTTTTATTGAGCATTGGGTTTAATACAAGATAGCTTAACGCGCCACCAAGTACTGCATTGACTGGAACGACACCAGGTAAAAAGTGTCCTGCAGCCACGCCCACGGCGACGGCAATAATACCTGCCCAATTCACCGTTTGGAATGTTGTGGTTTCAAATTGCTGGTATTTTTTACGGTTGGCAAGGAAGTCAGCAATGATCACGCCACCAATAGGTGGAATAGCAATCGATAGGAAGGTCAACCAACCGACAAAGTTATTGTATAGCCATAGTGCACATAAGGTGCCGACGATGCCATTTGCCATAGAAAGGTACTTACTTGGCAAACCCGTCACGTTCGAGAAACCCAAGCCTGAGGCATACAGCGCGTTGTCGTTCGTGGTCCAGATGTTTAAGCCCAATACGATGATGGCAGGGAGTAATAGCCCTTGTGCAATCATCACTTCTGAGATATCAGACTGACCCGTCACGGCTGCGCCTGCCGCGCCAAAAACAAACATCAGAGAATTACCAATAAAGAAGGCGGTCATTGTGATGAATACCGCGCTTCTTGGCTTCTTACCAAATCGAACGAAATCAGCCGTTAATGTACCAGCACTAACAAACGAGCCGACCACCATCGCTAGAGCGACAGAGAAATCGATAGGCTCTGATGGTTGAATTTTTTGTAGCTCTGCCACACCACCAACGCTGTCGACCGCGGTAAACACCGAGTAGCCACCCAGTAGAGCAATCGCGGGAACGGCAATGGCAGAGAGTACCATTAACGCTGAAATACCAAAGTAAACCGTTGCCGTCATTAATAGGCCACTGACAATGATGAGCGTGTTGGTATCAATGCCCGTTGCTTTGTGCACTGGGATAGCAAACATTGCCACGCCGACACCAAACCAACCGACTTGCGTGCCGCCAAGTAATACGGAAGGGAGCCATGAGCCTTTTGAACCGAAAGAAAAACGAGCAAGAAGGTGAGTAGAGAGGCCAGTAGAAGAGCCGATGTAGCCAAGAAAAGAAGTATAGATACCGAGGATTAAGTTACCGATGAGAACCGCGAGGAGAAAATCGTTAAAGGACAGTCCAGTGCCGAGTGAGCCACCTGTCCACATACTGGCGGAGAAAAATGTCAGCCCCAGCATCACCATTGTGAGTGACGCAACCCCTTTCCTAGCCGATGTGGGAACCGGACCAAGACTGTAGTTGTTATCCGCAGCCATTTTATACCCCTTCGTTAAATCAAAATAGTTAAGTCAAATTCTTTACAGAATGCCTGCTTATTTCGTGCAAACGGCGTGCATTATGGCGATGTAACTTTGAGTGTCAAGAGGAGTTTTTTACGACAAATTACGATAAATGATAATCTTTGATTTTTTTGTTTTTAAAAACAAAACACTAGACTAATTGCTAACCATGTAAAAACTAATTTTTATCAATTGAAAACGTAAGTTACCTCTTAGGCAATGGTTTGCAATTATAGTTTTATCTCGTAGTTGCCATTTTCATTATTATGCTTATAAAGGCATAAAGGCATAAAGGCATAAAGGCATAAAGGCAGAAGGGGTTGGGTTAACTATTTACAGTAAAGAGAACGGTGTCGATACAACGACTATTAAGTCGTCGGAAGATAGCCCAACAATATTATGAGGCCAATTTCATATTGTGTGTCGTGGTGTTATCTAAAGTTCGCATTATGTTTACTGGTTCTCGGTAACGGTATGATCGTCCCATCAACTCATATTGACCACCAGAGAGATGAATGAAGAAATTAAGTATTGCGAGCGCCTTTGTACTGATTGTCGGTGCCACCTTTGCCGTTGCAATAAGTGACGTAAAGGCGGCGGGTCAAAGGGTGGCAGACAATCAAGAAAGCAGCATTAAGCCCATTGTGGCAGAGTTTGTCTACTATGAGCGGACGCATGACGGCTACGAGCATTGTGTTTACCAACACAATGGTTTTGTTAGCGGCGTATCTCTCGATCATTTAGGAGTAAAGGTAGGTAATGAATGCCCAACTGCCCTAGTGTTTTCATTCAACGAATCCTTGTGATCTTGCATCGTTACCATCGTTCTAACCCGTTGTTCTTAAAGCCGAGGTCGTTAATGTTAAAATTTGTTGAGCGCAAAAAAGCACGTCAAGCCATCGCCTATAATTTAGTCCTTGCTGGATTGGAGCGTGATGACGCCGAACAGCTTGTGTATGAACACTCGACGCCCGACATGCTGTTTGATGATATGTTAGAAGCTGTCAAAGATCTCACGAAAAACAACACAGAGAAAATGCTTTGTTTTTCGTATGTTATGTTGTCAAACGAAATTACTTGCCTGAGAAATCAAACGCTTATTACAAGCGAATTGGCTTCTTCCTATCAAGCGAATGCCTCATACCAACACATAGCTGAAAGTAATACTGTCGATGTATGTAAGCCCAAGGTGCAGGGCGCGGCGGTTACTGCACAAAGCCGTCGTGATTTGGGTGGGGTGTTTATGAATCTCAATGCCCTTATGACTGGTGAGACCGTCATCGAAGACAATCAACTTGACCGCATTCGGAATCGCTATCGTCTAATGATTGATTATGTCGCGTTAAAAGAGATGAATGAAAGGCTGTATTCATTCCACCTTAAGAGCGCGTAGCCTGAGTGTAGATGATACCGTTCATTTCAAAAAAAGCACCCCGTAACGCAGAGGTGCTTAATATAGATTTGCTTTAGCTTTCTTTACTTACATCGCGCTGAGTTTGTCCCATGCTGATGTCCAATGACTGCCTGTCCCAGGTTCATACTGAGTCGCGGAAGGTGACCACTGAATGCAATAACCCGAGTATGGGAAAGGTTTACATTGATAGATCCCACCATCGGTTGCTAAGACTTTTGTCCCTTCGGTATATTCAGATAGATTATTTGGGAAGACAAAATCGTAGTCACCAGGCTCAGTGGTGTCGACCAACATAAAATCATTCGTGGTTTGGTCAATAAGATTATCGTTTTTATCTTTTACGCGAGTCACCAACATGTGATGCCCGGGTTCTGACTTCGATAATGTTAATGTCACGCTTTGTGAATCGCCGTCGGCAATCTCAATTTTTTGATTGGCAAGAGATTCTTGGCCATGATTGTACACATCCATTTCAACGTTTACGTCACCTGTGGCAGCGACGCTCAAGGCAAGAGCAACGGGTGACTCTGTTATGGTGTACTCCGGTTGTAAGCCCGAAATTTCAACACCGACTACCGGTGGCGGTGTCACAATGTCATACCCAATTTCAACACGCTCTAACGCGCTGTTTTCGGCAACATAAACTGGATTCGCACCATAAACAGGGGTGGCATTGCCATTACTATCCATAGAGCCAGCTTTGATATCGTTTCGGTCAGCATTTATCTGTGAAGCAAGTGCATGAGACCATTGGTTAGCTTGGCCTTGTGCCGCACTTTGAATCGTGATGCTGGTGGATAAGCTTGGCAGTTCACCATTGTTATCAAAGACACGTGTATAAACGGAATCGCCGATATTGAGATCCATAGTTGGGTTAATGGTACCTGCTGGACTCCAACCCGGAATTCCAGGGTTTTCACCACTAAACTCCACATCAATCACGTTATAGAATGCGGCAGCAGTATCGCCCACATCCCACACTGCAAGTACAATCTGATAGCCACTTCGTTCAGGTACTTGGCACAGGTGTGACATGCGCATTGGCGGTTTTTCCATATGGCCTTCAACAACACAAAATGGGTTTAAATCAAACGAATCACGTGTAAGGGCTTGGTTAGGGTTCCAATCCGCTTTTGTGATGTAGTATTTCCAATCCCTTGTCGTGTGGTTGGCGGTAAAAGTCCACTCAAAATGTTGAGCGCCTGATTGGATCGGGCGTTTTACCCAGCGATCAGCCGTTTGTTCATTCAGCGCAGAAAACTGACTTAGCCCAGCACTGGCGATTTGTCCGTCTGGTGGGCCGCCTTGTGGAAAGCCTTCAGGGCCTTCAATGCTCTGAGGTTCCCACTGCACTGAACCGCAATCAGTGTTTTTCTCACCTGTGCTAGCAGGATACTTACATAACGTCCCACGCGCTTCTGCAATGCCATTATCGACCGATGAGACATACCCATGGCTAAACACTTGCGGGCTTAATGCAAGCCCAATAGCCACCACTGGAAAAAGAATCTTGGAATTCTTCATATTATTACCTTTTTATAATTGTTTGTTTGAAATGTACGTAACACGCGTTACGCATCATTACGTTGAGCTTCGATGTTAAAACGTTCGCATCCTGCGACCGTTAGGCGGTAATTTAACGATATAAAATAAGCCGAGCGAATGAGTTGTTTGTTTTATGGAATAGATTTCTATGTTTTGATTTTTCTATTGAACAAATGATATGTTTTAGGTGATTATTCTGGTCATTTGTACTAAGTGAGATTTTAGTGTTGGTTTTGTCACTAAATAAGAATGCTTACAAGGTAAGGGAAGTGGATTGTTCCACGATGTTGGTTTGCACAAGATTGCAGAAAAAAGGTGTGACTGAGTGTTCGATTAAGCCGATGAGTAATAATCAGGCAAGATTAAGGAAGTGTTTTATAATGGTTAGCTCCAGCGAAGGTGATCGCTGGGAAATCATACATGTTTAAGTTTCAAATATCGGCATTAAAATCGTTTAGCTTCGCAGTGACTTTCGCACCTTATGCGGTGGAAACCAGCAATGTTATTGAATCTGCTCATGCTCGAGGCGTACCTATCGTTGCCATCGCAGACAACCAAATGATGGCGCATGGCAGCAAAATGGATGTCTGTTTCGAAGTAGAAGAAGGCGAGGTAATGGGCTTTCGTTCACTCAGTTCGTCGATGTATTTGGCTCAAACATTGGCCGTGAGCTTAATGTGTCGTGAGATCAAATAGCGCTTGTTTTTTACCGCTTATCCTTCCTAAAAAAGCCGATGATTTATCGGCTTTTTTAATGCCAATCAATGACCCTGTTCGCTCTATGTCGCCTGCCTTTGTGATGTGACTATGACCGTGGAAACCTATGTTTTTGGAATGAAACCCTACCCTAGGACTTTATTGTATGACTTTGTCAGCAACTATTGATTAACGTTATTGCAACATGTATTTTAATTTTATAATTGTCAATTGTGGGTGATTGGCTAAAGTTTGATGGTCATCTTTAATGGCGGGAAATGATTAAGGTCGTGACCTCAATGGTAATTAACAATCCAACCAGAACAATGGGTTAAGTTATGAACATTGAATTAAGACGAACAATAGAACAACTACTCGTGATCGCAAGCCGTGAGGGGGTTTCCATCATTGGCTTAGTGGACTCCCCCGAGGACACTCAATGCCAGATTATTAGAGCGATTCAAATTGACTGCAAGCCTGAAACTCGCGCTGTTGATGAAGTGCTGATAGGACAGCATTGCTCTGGAGATTTGAAGCACTGCGAAACGTGTCATTTGGCGAACGACGGCGAATCCAACGCAGCAGGTAGCACGAAAAAATGGAAGCCGCTCTATCTGGTTAAATAAATAAGATTGCTTATGTAAGCCTTGTCCATCAAGCCTGTCTGATAGACAGCTCAACTGACGCTACCTGTACTTTTTCCCTTAGCGCGCCAGTTCACGTTTAAAGCTTATCAAGCCAAACTCCTCAATGTTCATTTTTCTTTCAATATCATTGTATTCGTTTCGTTGGCTAATGCTGTTACGTAGTCATCATAAAACTTATCGCTCACGTCAACGCCAAGCACCATCGCCTCGCTTTGGATAAATGTTTTTTGTTGCCGGTAAACACACAAAATGATGTCACCATCAACCTTTTGTTTATCGTAAGTGGTTTGGCAGTCTCGCGTACTTTGTGCCATCTCTTCTGATATCTGCGGTATTTCGGCGTGCTTTACTCGGTCTAGAAATGCCTGTTGCTGAACAAAGGAGGATTCAACTGAGAACGCAAAAGAACTCACAAAACACAATAGCAACAATACGTTAGGATTTCTCATTGGATTCATCATGCCTTAAAGGTTAGGTGCTTAAGTAAAGGCAACCCGCGCTAATTTCACAAGCTGGGTTGTGACTGATCAGGTCGCCCTGTTTAATGATAGAGCTCAATATCTGACGCGTTAATGACGTACCCCGTTTTAATTGTCTGATTACCATCAGACAATGCAACCGACGCGCCGACAGACTCCGTTTTAATATCGCCTTTCACCCACACCGGTGTGTATAAACTTTGTAATTCATGGCCTTTGGGGAATTCGACTAAAATCGTTTGATTGACTGGCGGGGGAGGTGTGTGAATACAAGCCCCTGCAGTTGGTACCAAAATGAACTGAGTCCCCATTAACCCTTCCATTTCGAGCGGTACTAAAAACCCGGCTAGCTGCATATCATTAATGTTGAGATCGGTAACAACATCGGTTGTTTGTTGCGTTCGTTGTTTAAGCAGTTCAGATACGTTGAGGCCAAATTTTTCAGCCAACGCGACGCGTTGAATGTATCCGTCATTTTCCATTGGACTTAACTGGCGAGTTTTTTGAGCAATTTCATAGGCATAAATCTCAGAAAGTAATGCCTTATTACCTGGTGAAAGGGTTTGATATTGATTCTGCACAGGTCTTAATGACTGCCAAGATAGTGTTTCAGATGCTTGTGCAAATAAACTAAAGCAACAGGCCATAACCATCAACAATGCATTTTTCATAACAGTATTTTCTCATGAGAATAAAAGCCAAATGTTCAAATGGCTAAGAAAACCTTAGCCATTTGATAGTCTTACAGCAGTGATAAAGAGTCGTCAGATTACAGGCTTTCTAAGTTGTCCATAAGTTGATAGAAAAACCCAATGGAGCGACCATACTCTTCGACCAAGATTCGTTCATTCACACCGTGAAAGCCTTCAAATTCCTTCACACTTTCTAGTTGAATTGCCGTCATCGTATATACATCTGGAGCGAATTCTCGAGCTTGGAAGTGTTTAGAGTCTGAGCCACCGATGACAAAGAAAGGCGATACAATTAAGTCATTCCCCCACGTTTGACGGATGGTTTTTTCTAGCACTTTGTAACCTTCTCCGCTTGGGTCTGCGACATTGGTTGCGGGTGTTGAGGCTGATATATCACGAACGGTTATTCTTTCATCATCAATTGCGTTTTTCACATGTTCAATGATGACCTCAGGGGTGTCACCTGGCATAGGCCTAAAGTTCACCACCGCGGTAGCTGCTGGCGGCAGTACATTATCTTTGATGCCGGCATTGAACATTGTTACTGCTGTGGTGGTATGCAGCATGGCACGTGTGACTTGGTTTTTTGACATGACATCAATGAAATTTTTCTCCAAATCTGTCACGGTGTCGCTGTCACCGTAGGCCACGGCTTTGTATAGTGGTTGTTGCGCTTCAGGAAGCTCAGGGCCCATATATCGATATTGGTATCTCACCGCCTCGTGGATTTTGTAAGGGAATTGCGCGGCTTCAACTTTCTCAACGGCTTTTGCTAGTGCGACAATATTCGACTCTTCCCCTGGTTGTGAGGAATGGCCGCCAACGCCTTTTATCGCAATCTCTAGGCTGACAAATCCTTTCTGAGCAATACCAATTAATGCCGTGTTTTCACGAATGCCGGGGAATATACCCGGTACAAGTGGCGCGGATTCATCCATAACAAACGCTATTTTCTCATAGCGCTGTTCAATGATATCAGCGGCATGCTTCGCGCCTTCTGGCCCGCCGACTTCTTCATCGTGACCAAATACAAACAAAATGGTACGTTCAGGCTGGAAACCTTCGCCTAACTTCATTTCAGTCGCTTCTAAAAGTGCTTGAAGTTGGTTTTTATCATCTAAAGAGCCGCGACCCCATATATAACCGTCTTTAATCACGCCGGAGAATGGCGCTTCTTTCCATTCATGGCGAGATTCTTCCGCGATAGGGACTACGTCTTGGTGCGCCATAAAAATGGCAGGTGATAGAGATGGGTTTTTCCCTTCCCATGTGTAAATCAAGCTGAAAGGACGTGGGTCGCCCACTTCTTCGCGTTTGAGCGCTTTATGAACTAATGGGTAGGATTCTTTAAGAAATTGGTGGTAGTCACGAAAGGCTTGTTCATCAAAATCACTACGGTCTTGATTAGAGATGGTTTGGAATTGAACCGCTTGTGATAAGCGTTGTGCTGCGCCTTCTACATCCACTTGAATGTTCACTTTTTCAATACCTTGCATCTGCATAGAGCTAAAGTCTTGCGTTTCAGCCAGGGCTGAAACACTTGCGGCCAGTGCCAACGCAGAGGTTATGCTCGTAAATAGTTTTGATGGTTTTGTCATCGCAAGATTCCTTAGTTAGACAGGCAGTAATTGATGCTTGGGTTGATGTGTACATTGTGAAGGCAAAAGATAAATGGAACGAATCGCTTATGCAGGGTTGTGTCCTGCATGAATACCATTCGTTTATGTTCATAGGTATCGCTGGCATGCTTGTGCTCCTGTCTCTTTCTCACACCGGCATTAAGGTGTGAGTTATTTCCTTGAAAAAGGCGATCGCCAAAGTAGGAGACTATGCGGTCTATGGTTGAGGTGTTCTTGACGCGGTTGTGATTTTGCTTTGCTTATGCCTTTCTCATATCCACTAACCTCGGAGTTTACGGTGGTAGATATTTGAGACTTAAATCGATGGGATGGGGCGACAGGGAGGGTCGTTCCATCGTTGTAGGCTGTTGAGGGTGAGATGTTTTTGAAGTCCAGTATTACTGGACTTACATTACGAATTAACGTTCATGAGCATAGTGTTAACGGTCATAAGCTTAGTATAAACGCTCTGAAACCTATTATGGCAAAGCTTCATTCAATAAGCGTCTGATGTACCTCATATCTACATATTCACTCGCATCATTGAAGTTTGGGGATCTAAGTTTGGTCGTGACTTATTGGCAAACGAAAGCCTGGTAAACGTGAACCCATCGCACAGTTTATATTGGGTTAGATTGCTGGGACTGATGATCTTCGTTAGTGTGCAAAAAAATCGTTTACAGAATAAGGTTTCTGAGTTGTTTCCAATGTTAAAGCACAGTGGCTTCAAGCTGAGTATATGCTTCCTTAGTATTTCACTGCTCTCAGCATGTGGCGGAGAGGGTAACGGTGACGTTCAGCCTCCTATTACCCCTGGCCCAACCTCCCTGACACAAGATCAGCGTTATGATCTTCTCTATCGGTCGACATTTGGGCCCCAGCCAGATTCCTATCAGAAATTAACAAACTTGGGCTATAAGAGTTGGCTAGATAAGCAGTTTTCTATGGCCCCAAGTCTGCATTCAACACGTCTTAAAGCGTACCCACTGGAACCTGGGAAAGACAGCTACAACCAATCCGATCGCGTGGCTGTATGGTGGGACCTTAGCCTGAATGCATCGGATCAATTACGACAGCGTGTCGCGTTTGCGTTGAGTGAAATTTTCGTGATTTCACGGTATGGCGCTAGCTTGAATGGTCGAGCCTTAGAAATGACCGACTACTACGACATGCTCATTACCCATGCTTTTGGCAATTATCGTGATCTGATTGAATCAGTGACGCTTCATGCCGCGATGGGCGATTACTTGTCCATGATGGCGAATCAAAAGGCCAAGCCAGAGAGTAATCGCTACCCTGATGAAAACTATGCACGTGAAGTGATGCAATTGTTCAGCATTGGGTTGTATGAATTAAACCCAGATGGCACAGAGAAGCTTGATAACCAAGGGCAGCGGATTCCAACGTATTCGCAAAATGATATTGAAAATCTTGCACGCGTATTCACCGGTTGGCACATCGCCGAGAAGAGCAAGCCATCGTGGGGGTCTAAAGATGGGAATTGGTTCTTGCCTATGGTCGCTTATCCGGAGCATCATGATGACGAAGAAAAGGTCGTAATGGGCGAGGTATTTGCACAGGGACAAACCGCCGAGCAAGATATGGCGCAAGCGATGGATATGTTGCTTAACCACCCAAATACGGCTCCATTGATCAGTAAGCATCTTATCCAAAGGTTGGTGACGTCGAATCCGTCTCCAGCTTATGTTGCCCGAGTTAGTGCGTTGTTCGCTGATAATGGTGAAGGAGTAAGAGGCGATCTTGAAGCGGTAATCCGCGGGGTTCTAACGGATAGCGAAGCCCTTAGCGGCGGTGATCGGTCGCCCGTTAAGATGAAAGAGCCATTGATAGTGATGACTAATTTTTTCCGCGCTTTAGAGGCGAAATCAGCCGATCCTTCGGGGCGCTTCCATAACTCCATTGATACGTTTGGATCATACGGACAGTCTCCGCTTGGTTCGCCAAGTGTGTTCAATTTCTTCTCTCCAAATTACGCCCCAAATGGCGAAATATCTGCCGTGAATGACGTGGCGCCAGAATTTGAGATCCTGAGTTGGAACAACTTTATCCTCACTAATAATCAGCTCTGGGCAGCAACGGGGAGAACAGATTACGAGGGAGAAGATAACCCTAATCGCATTGTCATTAATACCGCGTCTTTAGAAGCGATCGCCAATGACCACCCGGCATTGGTCGATGAGATTGAGAAGCGCCTGCTTTCTCAAAGAATGAGTGAGTCGCTTAGAGCCATCGTATTAGAAGGATTAGATGACCTTCGCGATACGCAGCAAAGCTTAAAAGTCCGCAATGCACTCTATATTGTCGTGACTAGTCAAGAGTTCCATATTGAGGAGTTAGCCCAATGATTTCACGTCGTCAACTGCTAGCGGCCATGGCCTCGACTCCGATTGTCTCGATGATGGGGACCGGCTCTGCACATGCACTGCCAAATAATGATTACAAAGCCCTGGTTTGTGTGTTTTTATTTGGCGGTAATGATGGCTTTAATATGTTGGTGCCCAATGATAATGCACACTATGATGAGTACGTGACTGCTCGTCCGGATATTGCCATCCCACAAGCATCATTATTGCCTTTATCATTGAATACGGGATCAGATCTGACATTGGGTTTACACCCATCAATGGTTGACGTTCATAATCTTTTTGGCAGTGGAAAAATGGTCGCCATTGCGAACAGTGGTGTATTAATAGAACCTTCAACAAAAGCGGGATTAGATAGTGGAACGCACGCGATGCCACCCTTTTTATTCTCTCACAATTCCCAACAAGCCGAATGGCAGCGCGGTTGGTCTGGTAGTACAACAACGTTAGGCTGGGCGGGACGATTGATGGATGTGCTGAGTAGCGATACTGACGCCATTAGCCCAACATTTAGTCTAAATGGGTATGCTCAGCTGCTGAATGGCAGCGATCATAGTGCTAACCTTATTAAGGCGTCATCACTGCCTCAAGTGAATGCCATCAATAACGGGCAGCGTCGTAAGAACTTTGATCAGGTAATGAGTCTATCCCCGCAGACGGCGTTTGGGCGAGAGTTTGATCGTGTGAAAGATGATTCGATTTTTATTCGAGATACGTTAGCATCGGCGATTGATTCTGTGCCAGAGGAAGGGCATTTCCCTGATATTTCGCTAAGTCATCAGCTGCATACGGTAGCGAGATTGATCAAATCGAGCGATCAACTTGGGCATCAAAAGCAAGTCTATTTTGTCGGCTTAGGTGGCTTTGATACACACGCCAACCAATTGGATGACCATGCAGCATTGATGAGCGCTTTGAGTCAGTCGCTTGCCGCGTTCAATCAATCAATGGAAACGTCAGGGTTGGATGATAAAGTTACAACAATGACAATGTCTGATTTTGGTCGACGTTTAGCAAGCAATGGTACCGGAACTGACCATGGTTGGGCCAGTAACCACCTTGTGATGGGGGGCGCGTTAAATAGTGGACAGTTATACGGACAGTGGCCATCGCTAATCCTTGATGGAGAAAATGATTTCAACAAAGGGCGAATGATTCCAACAACCTCTGTTGATCAAATTGGTGCGACAATCGCGAAATGGATGGGAGTGAAGAGTGATAGTGCAATGGCTTATATCTTTCCAAATTTAGCGAATTTCTCAGTACAAGATTTAGGGTTCTTGAGATAATTGCTCCTAAAATTCAAAAATAACCATCATCCCCTTGAAAAAGGGGATTTCTATCAGCGTGTTGTGAGTTGATTCCTATCACTGGCTTTAAATTTAAGTGCGTTCGCCGTATTGGGTGAATCTGGTTTTTATGAGGACGCCGACCCAGTTTGGGGTCGGTTAGAGAGTGATGAACTAAGATGTCGCAGTCCAATTCTAAATAAGGGAGAGTGGCTCTCGCTCATTTGCATTTTAATGCGTCTCAGAAAATAGTCATAGTTGTGCACTAGATAAGAGCCAAATTACATTAGCAAATCCTCGTACCTCACTTTATTGGTATTGATGATTTTTTTTTCAATAAAGTCTAAAAACACCTTAACCCTAGCGGGTAAAATTCTGCCGGGTGGCCGTACTGCCCAAATTTTCGTGTCATTCAAAAGTTTATAATCAGGAAGGATTTGAACCACTTGACCAGATTTTAATGAAGGTCCTGCGTGCCAGTAAGAGGCCATACCAATCCCCATACCAGATTCCACTAGATCACTGATCGCATCCCCCAAGTTTAAAGATATTGGGTTTGCTACAGATACCTTTTGGACTTTCCCATCAACATCCATAAACGCCCAATCTACGGCGTGACCTAAGGGTAAACATCGATGCTTAAGCAAATCTTCGGGGCTTTTGGGCGTACCATATTTTTCAATATAACTTGGTGAAGCGACTAACGTAATAGGATTGTCAGCCAAGCGCCGTGCTAATAGGTTACTTGAAGATAAGTTACCGATACGGAAGGCTAAGTCGTAACCATGCTCGATCAAATCCTCGGTTTTGTCGTTAAAATCAATTTCCAATTCAAGATTAGGATACAACTCGAGTAACTCAGGGATAAAGGGAACAATGTAGTGACGGCCGTATGAAGCAGATACCGCCACCTTTAATCGCCCTTGAACATTGCTTTCACTACCTTTGAAGACATTTGCCACCTCTTCAACATCGTCAACAATACGCCTTGCATGAGGTAAAAATATTTCACCGTCATGAGTCAAAGTGATGGTTCTTGTTGAGCGGTGGAACAGTTTTACGCCCAGCTCTGCTTCTAACTGTTGGACTCTTTGACTGGCATTAGTTGTTGACAACCCAAAGTCTTCGCCAGCGCGCCCAATTTTGCCTATTTCTACAACCCGTAAGAATAACACTAAGGTTTTTAGATCAAAATTCACGTCATTTGCCTTTTAGTTAATCCCAAATTTAAGGATAGTATTTCCTTAAATCGCCAGATGATACCAAATAATAGCATGTATATACTCATTGACGAGTTCACTAATGGAGACCAACCAATGAAAGCAATTATTACTCATCAAGCAGGCGGCATTGAAAACCTACAGTTGCACGATGTAGAGCAGCCAAGAATTGAAGACAATGAAGTACTAGTAGAAACTCGAGCCATCAGCATTAATCCTGCGGATACCAAAGTGAAGTATGCAGAAGAAGCGTTACTTGATTTGTATGGTGAAGAGCGTCCAGTCATTTTAGGGTGGGACATTGCGGGCACAGTGATTGAGACAGGAGCAAACGTCACTAATTTCAAAGTTGGTGATAACGTCTTTGGCATGGTGAACTTCCCGGGAAATGGTAAAGCGTATGCGGAGTATGTTGCCTCTCCTGAATCACATCTCGCATTAATGCCTGAAGGCATCAACTTTATCGATGCAGCAGCAACCACACTTGCAGCGATGACGGCCTATCAGGCATTAAATGGTCGGGTCAATCAAGGTGATCACGTTCTTATTCACGCTGGCTCTGGGGGTGTAGGTCACTTTGCCGTTCAGATGGCCAAACAAATGGGCGCAGTTGTTTATTCAACAAGTTCTGTTCGCAATAAGGATTTTGTGATGTCTCTTGGTGCAGACCAGCACATTGATTATCGTGAGCAAGACTTTGAAAAAGTACTTCATGACATTGATTTAGTCTTTGACACAGTGAGCCCAGAAAATGCTGAAAAATCATTGCAAGTGCTACGTTCTGGTGGGCAACTCGTTTCAATTACGATTCGAGAACCTTCAGATAGTATGCAAAAAACCTCGTTTGAATCAAATTTAACGATTACTCCGCTTCTTGTTCAGTCTAACGGTGGAGATGCTTCAAAGATTGCTGAAATGCTCGCAAATAACTCGATAAAACCGCACGTATCGCAAATTTTTGAGTTTAAAGATTTAGCTCTGGCGCACACCGCTGTTGAAACTGGTCGAACGGTTGGTAAAGTTATTGTAACGGTTTAATTTTATTTTAAGTTATTGATATTAATTTTAAAAACCTGATAGGGTGCAAAATCATGATAAACCAAATTTTAAAGTTCACAGTAAAGCCTGACTATAAAGATGAATTTCAAAAAGTGCTATTGGAGAACCAACAGGCGAGTCGCCAAGAAGCCGGTAGTGTGGAGATGCGAATCTACGTCGATAACCAAGATGCTAATTTGTTTTTTGCTTATGACCGTTGGGTAGATCAAGAGGCTTTGGATTCGCACTTACAGCAGTCATACACTCAAAAACTCATCAAATTAACAGAAATAGCTTTGGTTGAACCTGCGATGGTTTTGAACCTTGGTGAAACTGCCCCTGCCCCTGTTGCATTGAAGCAAGCAGATAAAGACGATGAGAAATTTAATATTTTCTTCATTTTCAAACTAAAAGTAGAACACCGTGAAGCGCTAATGGCTCAATTCGAGGAGCATATTGAACACACTCGTACCGAGGCCGGTAATCTGTTGTTTGATTTGTACACTGTTAATGGCAGTGATGACACGTTAGCAGTGTACGAACACTGGAGAAAAGAATCGGATGTTTGGGATATCCACTTTAATCAGCCTTATTCAAAAGTAACAGGGGCGTTGATGGAGAAAGCCGTTGTGGGTGATATGAACCAGTACATGAACTTTGTTACTCAAATAGCAGGCTGATTGGAGATAATAATGACGGTTTATTATGTGGTTAATTATGATATTGCGGATGAAGAGCTGTATGCGCAATACAATCCGGGGTTAAATCATGTCACGGCCAATACTGTTGCAAAGCATGGTGGTGAGATTTTAGTCGCAACAAATGAAGGTCAAACAATGTCGGGTCGATGCTTACAAATGAAAGTGATCATTCAGTTCCCAAGTCGAGAGTCGGCGTTGGCGTGGGATAATGACGTAGAATATCGTGATGCAAAACGGATACGTATTGCTGCCACTACGAATATAGATTGCTACATTGTAGACAAGTTGGTTGTTCCGTCTAACTAAAAGGCGTCTATTAAGTCAGTGGCTATTCACTAATCCACTGCCAAAAGACGCTGGGAATAAATCATTGAACCATAGGTTAATTTGCTCTACTTGTTCCGTGGGACCATTAACTCTGACTAAATTTCTATCTAATGCGTCTTCCCAACTCAAACTGCCGTTAGCGAGGCCATCAAGAATGTCGAGTTCTGTGATTACGATTAATTCATCTTCAGTAGGTAACGCCATTTTTCCAGTGACTAGTGCTGTATTACCGATGTAAACGTCACTGTAATGGCCTTTGATGGCTTCAAAAAGTGAGAAGTTTAACTTGGTGAAATCAGATGGCTTTTGTAGCGCAGACTTGAAACTATACAATCGAAAATGGTCTGGCTTTTCTAGGTTGTTGAGTTCGTTTGATTGTCTCAGGTCAATTACACTGGCAAACACATCTAAAGATCCTTCTTCAGTCACAAGACTAAATCCAGTGCTCTGATGAATACCACAAGCAAAAGCCGATGCCGAGAAGACGAATGATATTAGAAAATAAACATGTTTCAACATAGGGTTCCTTAAACAAAAGGGACCTTTCGGTCCCTTTCTCAACAGCGATTAAAAGTTGAATATAATAACGATGAGACTCATTAACGAACGATGAGCATAATCTCTTCTGGAGACATTGCCTTATCGAAGTAGCTCATGAATTGACCGAAGTCTTGAATGCTACCTGCAGCAAACTTAAACTCACCCGATTGAAGGTTTTTACCAATGGCTTGTTGTGCATTTGGACCAGCCATCAAGATTTCGTTCAGGACTAAACGTGTCGTATCGATTTCAATGTCAGCGTCTGGAAGAGAAACTTCGTGCAATTGAGCAATGCCGTTACGAATTTCAACGGTAAACGATTCTTGAGTATCAGATAAGTTATAAGCAAGAGACATATTCACATCAAGCGTATGTTCGGCAATCAGTGTTGAGGTCATCATTTCAAAGATTTGTTGAGTAGGCAGTGCAGTCAAGACATCAACTGAAGCGAAGCTGATCATGTTAGAGAAGTCACGTGTCCCTTCTAGTTCAGAAGCAGCATTCAGTGCCCAGTTGCGCCAGTTTATGTTCACTTGTTTCGCTGCCCATGCTTTATAAGCTTGAGCTTTCATTGAACGAGCTTCCATATCTTCGTTATTTACGCGGATAACGTACGTTAGGATTTCTGCTGCAAACGTATGGTTTTCAGCGTCAATCGCAGCTTGCGCTGTTGTCATGATATTGTTACGACCACCCATAAGTTCTACGAATGCTTTGGCGCGTTGAGCATGAGCCATTGGTTCTAGTTGCCACGGGTCACCTTCGAAGAAGCCGTTGTAACCTACATAAATCTGACGCACAGCATGCGCAACCGTACCGTAGTGTTCACCTAACCAAGGATGCTCTGCAAGGTGACTCGGTAGCTTAACGACTTCAACCAACTCGTCAGGAGTCATTCCTTTGTTCATGTAACGAATCGTTTGGTCGTGCGTAAACTGAATCGCATCACGATAAGCCGTTAGAACACTTGCTACCGCTTCATTGCCTTCAACCGGGCGACCATGTGAATTTATCATGATTTCTGTATCAAACTGACGCATTACGTCAATGCCCTTGAACCATACAGATGGGTCACGGAACTTAGTACCACGGATAGTATGCAGGTTAGGGAAGTTTTCACCTTGTAATACTTCAGCAGCGTGCAGGATCTTTTGCTCTGGTAAATAGACAACAAGCTCATCTGCCGTTTCAGACGGTACGTGGACGATCTCAAGCTTAACCCCAGCAATCGTAATGTCTAGACGATCTTTGAATTCTAGATTTGGTTCGATGAACGAAATATCACCTTGCATAAAGCGAGGACCAAGACCATCGTTAACGGTACCGAACTCACCTTCTGGTACGTGTTTAGCTCCGGTATAAGATGTGCGGTGACCAAACAATGTACCCAGGTTAGAAGACCAGTTTGCTACAGCTGCAGTAAGGGTCTCTTGTGCAATGATTTTTACTTCACCAGAAGCGACTTGTTCATCTGTTGCCCAAGCACGAACACCAGCGATGTGGTCAATATGGTTATGGGTGTAGATAATGGCTTTTACTGGCTTATCTGTTACTTTGCGGAACTGCTCTTTTGCCGATGCCGCCATTTGTACAGATTCGCCTGGATCGATAACAATGATGCCATCGTCCCCTTCAATCATTACCGGCGTATCAAGACCAAAGCCATAAGCCATAAAGACATTGTGATCGACTTGAATCATAGCTTGGTCCATTTTACGACCATGCTTTGTCAGGCTAGGATGAACGTGCTCTGATTCTTTGATGTGTGCTAGAGAATCACCGGTTTCCCAAAGGACTTTAATACGCTCGCCTTTACCCCAAAAAAGATTTGAAGCATGTTCAAACAGTACGCCATCGTTGTATTGAGCGTCCATGTCAACGTTTTGGTATTGAGCTGCACTACTTGTTTGTAGTTCTTGACCGGCAGTTGAAGTCGCTTCAGTGACCGACGCTGTATCATTGCAACCAGACGTAAATAGAATACCGGCAATCGCAACCGGTAACGCCATCTTTTTTAATGTATTTGCCATAGTAATAAAGACCTTTGTCTTAGCAGTAAATTATCTTGTCCTCAATAGTAAGTACTTGAATAATTGTTATCTACGATGCTTTATGATTTCAAAGTATCGTAATTACGATATAATCATCGATAACATGAGGTGATGACTATGAACAACGACATTCCAAATTTAAACCTGTTGGCGGTATTTTCAGCGGTAATGGAGCAGGGCAGTCTAAGTAAAGCAGCCGATTTTTTAGACACGAATCAGTCAACGATTAGTACAGCGATGGCGAGATTGTCAAAACAATTGGGAGAGGATCTTTATCAACGTAAAGGACGCAGCATTGAGCCAACCAGTTTTGCCGTTAGTCTATTTCAACAAATCCAAGCACCAATTAGCCAACTTAACTCAGTCTTTCGTTCACTTGGAACATTTGACCCACAGCAAGTTAAAAGACAGTTTGTCATTACCTCTCCCGAGCACTTGCAATGGGTGCTAATGGATGAATTTGCCGATAATACACCAGAGGGGATTACCTTAGAGGTGTATGATCAGCCGTCAGAAGAAGACAAAATGTATAGTGATCTACTATCACAAAAGTTTGATTTGCTGATCGATATCTTACCTGCTAAACAGCCCAATCTAGTGAGCCAGAAATTGCTGCAGAATAGGTTTGTCGTGGTATGTAGTCAGAATCACCCGCGTATTCAAGGGCACTTGGATTTTGAGCAGTATATGAAAGAAAAGCATGCATTACTTGAAAGAAAACGAAACCGCCAATACAGCTTAACGCACTATACCGAAGTGGATTTGTCACAACGTCAAGTGAGTTATCATGGGAGAACACTGTTCAGTAATCTGATGTTATGTAGTCAGTCAGACTGTTTGACCGTTATACCATTATCACTGGCTCTACAGTTCAAAGAGCGTTTACAATTGCAAATATTTAAACCTCCATTCGACCATATTATAATGAACACCTTTTTAATCTGGCCTAAAAAGCTCAACGATGATCCTGCTCATATCTGGCTGAGAGATAAAATTTTCTCGATTTCGCAAAATGTGCAGGTGTTTCTTGATGACTATAAGCATGTTTAAGTTCAGTCATCGATTCTGGCACGCTACTGCTCCCACAAGTCCAAACAATCGTGATCCCCTTGAAAAATGGGACCTTCATCTGTGCGTTGTGAGCCTCTTCTTGGGTAATTCGTTTGTATTTTAAGTGAGTCTACACGTGATGGGCAATCCTCGTTATCGCAAGGATGGCGACCCAATTTAGATAGGTTAGAAAGTGACACGCTAAAGGGGCTGCCCAAAAGCGTGTCTGAACCATTATGGACTTAAACTTACTTCAACGTCGCTAAGATAGTTTCGGCTTTACTGGCTTCAAACTTCTTTGGTTCTTCGACGTTTAACTGTGTCACGACGCCGTTATCTACTACCATGGCGTACCTTTGTGAGCGAATACCGCCGAAAGTGGCAGTGTCCATCTCAAGACCGAGAGCCTTGGTAAAGCTGGCGTCACCATCACCCAGCATCATAATCTCATTGGCATTTTGTGCCTCGCCCCATGCCTGCATCACGAACGCATCGTTTACTGAGACACACGCGATAATATCGATGCCTGTTGCTTTAATCTCATCCGCCAACACAACATACCCAGGTAAATGTGCCTCTGAACACGTTGGTGTGAATGCGCCTGGTACCGCGAAGAGAACTACGCGCTTGTTTGCAAATAGTTCATCGGTGTTGTGGGTTAATATTCCAGTATCAGCAAGTTCGCTAAGGGATGCTGTTGGCAATGTTTGGCCTTTCTGAATCATATCGACTTTCCTTGTTGTATTCGTATTAAACAGTTTAGCGACTAAAGCATGCACAAACCACCCATTGAAACTAAGGAGATTACTCGTTTTCCAATAACCCACTTTAAAAGCATTTATAGGTGAGTTTCCAGGCAGTTATCTGGCTTCATTTTAGGCCAGGCAGCGTGTTTATGGCACAATGACTTTAGCTTGGAGGTGTTATTTACATCCTAATGCGTGCTAACGACATAGAGGGAAATATGGACTCAAAGGAAATTGTTCTCGAATTCTGGAATGCAATGAAACGCAATGATTTCGTAAAAGCAAGCGAGTGGTTAAGTGCTGATTTTGAAGGTTACTGGCCTCAATCTTCGGAGCTTGTCACTGGCCGAGCTAATTTTGTTGCGATAAACCGTTATTATCCAGCAACCGGTAGTTGGCAATTTGAAATTAATTCAATCGTATCGAACGGCACTGAGGTCGTAACGGATGTGTCGATAACGGATGGTACCCAAGTCGCGCGTGCGATAACGTTTCATACGGTTGAAAATGGCTTAATTAGAAACCAAAAAGAGTTTTGGCCTGATCCAATGAAAGCTCAAGCATGGCGCTCACAATGGGTAGATATAGTGTGTGAATAAGGTCGAGGTTTTGTGTTTATTTTGATGCTTGTTTTGGCATTATGGAAAAAGAGCACGTTTAACCATTAACCATTAAAGTCAACCGAGATTCAAGTTTGTTCGCGGTGCCTCGCATTTTTAGTTGCAGTAAGTTTAGTGTTGACGGTGCAAGGTGATAGCGTCCAGTTACTTTGTATCCAGTAACTTCTCATGCAATTTAATACAGCATTAAACAGGTAAGAAGAAACATGTCCAAAATAATACTCGAGGGATACATTATTGTTCCTAAAACCGAGCTTTCGGCTGTCATCAAAGCACTTGATATTCATAAACAACTCACGCTTCAAGAAGACGGTTGCCTTGTTTTTGATGTCATTCAATGTCAAACCGATCCCACTCGTTTTGATGTTTACGAAGAATTCATGGATAAAGCGGCGTTCAATCGCCATCAACAACGTGTCGGCGCATCGAATTGGGGCGCGGTTACAAAAAACGTGGAACGGTTTTATGAACTTCGCGAATGACAATCGAGATAATGGTACATACGTACCATCTCGTGCTATTGGATTGGTGTCCGCCACACTAGTGGCGACTGGAAGTCATGAAGTGTGGTTGCTACCTAAATCCAATCGATGGTGTTAACAGATGGTGGATATGATGAACATTGAACTCAGAACGATTAATCTCGATAACTTCTATGAGATCTGTTTACTCGAAGTGGCTGCGGAGCAAGCCAATTACGTTGATAGCAATGCGGTCTCTTTGGCTGAAGCTAACTTTATGACGTGTCCTTGGTTTAGGGGAATTTATGTCAATAATAATCCGGTTGGCTTTATATTGGTTAATGCAGATAAGGTGTTGGGTAAATGTTCGTTGTGGCGAATGATGCTGGATAAGTCGCAGCAATCTAAAGGCTATGGTGGTAGGGCATTAAAATTGCTAAGCAAAGCCTTGTCTCGTGAATTTGGAGTCTCTAGACTTTACACAAGCGTAGTGACTGGTGTACATAGCCCAGAAGGATTCTATGTGAAGTGTGGGTTTATCCCAACGGGGCGTTTGGCTGACAATAGTGAGCTAGAACTCTGTTTAGCCTTGAAGCCTCAAGCATAATAACTCGACAGTTTGGTCGGTCAGTGTTTTTAAGGAAACAATATGGAAGTATGGACACTACTTATTTTTATCCCTGCGTGTTTTGCCCTTAATATGACTCCGGGCCCGAATAACCTATTATCGATGAATAATGCACGTTGCTATGGCTTTCAATCCGCTTGCCTTGCTGGACTGGGGCGCTTAACCGCATTCGCTGCCATGATAGTGTTGGCAGCGTCAGGGTTAGCTGTCGTTCTCTATACATCAAAGACCCTGTTCTTTCTGATTAAATTATCGGGTGCGATTTACTTATTGTGGATTGCTTTAAATCTATGGTGTTCTAAATCTAGCCCTGTCACAGAAATAGAGCGTAACAAAAATCGAGTTGGACTCGCTAAACAAGAGTTTGTCTTAGCAGCAGGCAACCCCAAAGCTATATTGATTTTTACTGCTTTTTTGCCTCAATTCGTAGACGTCTCTGGTAATGTGAATGAGCAATTTTTCATTTTGGGCGGAATGTTTCTAGTTTTGGAAATGTTGGCCGTCACGCTCTATGCTTCCTTTGGTTTATATCTGAGGCATTGGTTCTCAAAGCCAGAGATAGCAAAACGCTTTAACAAGGGCTGTGCCATGTTCTTAGCGTTATCCGGTGTTAATTTATTAGTGAGTCGCCAGTGATAAAGCGGTAGACCTGTATATTGGCAAAGCAGTAAAGCAGTAAAGCAGTAAAGCAATAAAGCAATAAAGCGATAAAACCACATACCCATTATCTAAGGGATTTCATGCTTGAACTTAAAACCGTTGGCCTTTTTGTTATTACGGCTATTGCTGAAATAGTAGGCTGTTACTTGCCTTATCTATGGCTGAGACAAGATAAGAGCATATTACTGTTAATACCGGCTGCTTTGAGTCTTGCCGCTTTCGCTTGGTTGCTGACACTTCATCCTACCGCCACTGGTCGCGTTTATGCCGCCTATGGGGGCGTGTATATTTCGGTCGCATTGTTATGGCTCTGGGTCGTTGATGGAGAGAAGCCTACGACGTGGGATTTGGTTGGCGGTTCAGTCGCTTTGATTGGCATGGCTATTATTATGTTCGCCCCGAAGAGTGCTTAATCACGTTGAACAACGTTTCTTCGTACCTTCAGGTTGGCTTAAATGGCAAGGCGCGACATGCAAAAGGGCGTGAAGTGATACATTGTCATCTATAGAGGAAGGATTTATGTCTAGTTTAGAAACTCAGTGTCTTTGCGGGGCAGTGACCATCGTAGCGCAAGAGGTGAATCCTAAGTTTACGGTTTGTCATTGTCAATCCTGCCGAACTTGGGGTGGTGCGCCTTTTTTTGCGGTCAAATGTGGCACTCAAGTGAGCACCGCCGGCGGTGATAACGTCAAAATGTTTGAGTCATCAGCTTGGGCGTCTCGCGGCTTTTGTAGCGAATGTGGCACCCATTTGTTTTATAAGTTTAAGGAAACGGGGGAGTACAACATGCCCGTCGGTCTATTCCCCAATTTAGAAGGGTTGGAGATGGATATGCAATATTTTAGCGATGCGCGTCCGAGTTATTACTGTTTTTCTAACGAAACCAAAGAAATGACGACTGAGGAGATCATGGCTTACTTCTCGGATAAAGTGTCATGAATTTAGACCGACGCAACCGTCAGGACTACGCCAGATGATTAGACATTTATTGCTGATTAAATTTAAAGAGTCCGCTAAGCCACTTGATATTGAACACCTGAAAGGTTTATTCGAATCAATGCCCGACAAAATTGAGGGCGTCGTTTCAGTGGAATGGGGGATGAATGACAGCCCCGAAGGTAAAAATAAAGGGTATACGCATTCTGTCTTTATGACGTTTTCAGGCGAAGATGCGAGGCAGCGATACCTGCCTCATCCAGAGCACGAGGCATTGAAACAAGTATTTCGTCCATTACTTGAAGATGTTTTGGTCTTTGATTATCAAGTGTAAAAAGACCAAAGTAGAGGGATAAATGAACATGAAACGAATTATTCATTTGAGCTATTGAGGCAGAGAGTAAGGCATACTCCCCACCATGAGTTTGAAGAGCTAGCTAGCCAAACTCGGATCAATGCATTGGTAGATTTGTCCTACCGCGTCACTGCTAGAGAGTAATTTATGGCTTAATCTCGCGACTTCTCCTCGTGAAATCGTGCCATGAACCTCTATCTCTTGTGAGATTTGCCCTTGATTAGACGGTGCGCCGTCTTTCAACCCGCCAGGTCGTAAAATCGTATATTCTAGTGCGCTGCTTTGAAGCCAGGCTTCAGCCAGTGTTTTCTCTCGCACCGCGCTACCAAAGCCAATCTTGGCTCGGTCGGAAAGATATTTCCAAGAATCCCCACACCCAAGAGAGGTGATCAGTAATAAACGCCTAGACAAGCTAGTTTCTAGGGTATCGATTAGATATCGATGTCCTATATAGTCCACAGGGTTGTCAGAGTGAAAGCTTCCCATAGTGGAGATGTTTACGGTGTGATCCGGTAGCTTCTCAATCGTATCTTGCACTTGCTCTTTGATGGTGGCGTCGCAAGAAATAGCGGTGATCTGGCGCTGAGATAAGGTCACGTTCTTACTTGGGTTTCTTGCGATAGCAATGACATTGAAACCTTGATTATAAAAGTAATCAACCATAGCTGCCCCAAGCCCACTAGCGGCACCCCAAATCGCGATGTTATTCATAAATATTCCACACTGTTACTAATGATATTGATAATAATTTACATATTTAAATGAGAATAGCTAGCAATAAAGGTGAGATTTGCTGAATAAATATGTTTAACATCTGGCGGATGATGATGCTTAGAGGCTTGCGAGTTACCATCTGGTGCATTGATGATTAGTTTCTTGCTATGAATCATCAATATATTATTGGCGTTCAATACAATGGTTTCTTTACGTTTATAGTGAGTGACATGTGATTGCCGTGATTTTTGAGGTTCAAGTAGCCGAAGGTAAGACAAAGGAATAGTTAGATATTGCCAACGAGATAAAGCCGTTATTGACAGAAATTGATGGCTTTATATCAGTCGAACGTTTTCAAAGCTTAACTAATGACGGCAAGGTGCTGTCGCTATCATTTTGGCGTGACGAAGAGGCGATTCAGCAGTGGAGACAACTTGAAGCACATCGATTGGCTCAGAGGCAGGGGCGTGGTGGTGTGTTTCAAGATTACAGATTAAGAGTGGCAGGCGTGATACGTGACTACGGTATGGATAGGCGCGATGAAACGCCAAAAGATAGCTTAGCGAAACACAATTAAATTAGCATTGCTTATACTATCGACGCGTGATGAATGAGAATAGTGATACATGCCATTCGCTTATTTGTCCGTCGTTACAATGGCATATCAGCAACAATGAGATATCAACAAAAGAGGCATAGTTAGCAGATGAATGAATTTGAAAAGATGTGCTTGGGCATGGATTATGACGCGCAAAGTTCAGAGTTTGATGCGCTTCGAAATACGGCGTTTGATCTTCTACAAAAGATCAATCAGCGACAGTTTGAAGCCGCCAAACCTTATGTCGCACAGTTGTTTGCTCATGTCGGTGAGCGCAGCGTGGTGTGCCCGCCTTTTTTATGTGAATACGGCAAAACTATCTCAATCGGCCACGACACCTTTATTAATATGGGAGTGACGATGTTAGATAATGCGCCAATCACGATAGGTAACCATGTGCTCATTGGTCCTAGCACACAGTTTTATACGCCAACACATCCTTTAGACCATCAGCGACGCAGGAATTGGGAAATAACGTGTTTACCGATCATCGTGGAAGATGATGTATGGATCGGCGGCAACGTGGTCATTTGTCAGGGGGTAACGGTTGGTGCTCGCTCGGTGATTGCTGCGGGCTCCGTGGTAACGAAAGATGTCCCGCCAGACACGTTAGTTGGGGGTATGCCAGCAAAAGTGATCCGTATTCTTGACACGTCACCATCCGCGGCAGATAGTCCATAATTGGCTGAAAGCAGATTTAGCCGCAGTGCTTACCGCAGAAGATGATTCAGCGATTCCATCAGGCCAAGGCAAATGACTTGCCGAGCACCTATCGGCAGATTATCAGCATGCTTCAGAAGGTTATGGCTACATGACGTATTGCGCCGGACCCTATTAGCAGCTAGGCCAATCGCTATTAGTAACCAAACCAATCGCTAGTGGCTGCTCTTCTTCGTGGACGAGAATCAATATCAAAGTGACTGAGGTAGCACCAATAGGAGGTTTTGGGAAGGCAGAAATAGAGCATCAAGATTACCTGTAGATAGCTCCGAATGGCTACACTTGTCACTTTCCTCGAAGCCATTGGGTACTGCTCTCTGTAACATGAGTCATTTGACGTAGCTTCAATAGTGATGAAAGGTACCCCTAAATGCAAAATGAAAACGTCAGTAAGATAGGGTTAGGCGGTGGGTGCCACTGGTGTACCGAAGGCGTGTTCGAATCACTGACAGGTATTAAAGAGGTGAAGCAAGGTTGGATAGCCTCAATTGACGATCACGCGGCATTATCTGAGGCTATTGAAGTCTATTTTGATCAATCTGTGATTTCTTTGCAGACATTAATCGAGATACATTTGCATACGCATGCGTCCACATCTAACCACTCTATGCGGGAAAAGTACCGCTCGGCAATATACACCTATAATGACAATCAAAATCAAGAAGCAAAAAATATCGTCGGCGTCTTACAAAGTGATTTTGATGAAGCCATTATCACCCAAGTGCTGCCATTTTATGCATTTAAGGCTAATAAAGATGAATTTCAGCACTACTTATATAATTCGCCGGATAAGCCTTTTTGTAAAACGTATATACACCCCAAATTACGACTACTTCTCGCTCGCTTCAAGCATCAAGTTAATGATGAAAAAATAACGCTATGTTTAGAATTGAAAAATGAAAAAGATAATTGAGCTAAAAGCCAGGCGCGAAGTATTTTTCGCGTTGGCCTTATTATTTTGGGTCGCTACTTATTGATTATAAGCTGATGACCGTGTCACATCGCTTTTCTATCAGGTGAGGATCGTGACTGACAAGAAGTAATGCACAGTTTTGTTTTTTTGCTAAATCGACCAATAAATCGGTCACTTCCTTCGCAATGACAGGATCCAGACGTGAAGTTGGTTCATCAGCAAACAAAAATACAGGGTCGAGTAGTAATGCTCGCAAAATCGCAAACCGTTGCAACTCACCGCCGGACACGGCATCGCTTTTACGTTCTAATAATTCAGGCGCCAGATTTAGCTTCGACATTAAAGGCGTAATTCTACTGCGATCTATGTTGTGGAGGGTAATGAGGTCTTCTAATAATACCCCCAAAGACACACAGGATGTAAACGCGGCGGGTGGATCTTGAAAAAGTTTTAGCCATTGATAAGGTTTTGCCTTTGTCTTTTTTTTGCTCACCAGACCATCAATTGGAGGCAGTAACCCAAGTAAGGTGTCGCCTAAGGTGCTTTTTCCGCAACCACTGTCACCGATTATCCCCACGACTTCACCTGCATGAATGGTGAAATCAATACCTTTGGATAATGCTTGTTTATTTCGGCCAATCACTAAGTCGCTCACCTGCAAAACAGGCGTATTCTCATCAAAACTTTTCGCTCGTTCGTCCCAGTTTCTTGGCGTTGCGTTGATCAAGGATCGAGTATAATCGTGTTGCGGGTCATTGAGTATTTGTTCAGCGCCGCCCATTTCGACCACGATTCCTTTTTTCATTGCGATGATATCACCACCAATTTGGCGGGCGACATCGATGTCGTGGGTAATTGTCAGCAAACCGCCTCCCTTGGCGGCGTTAAGAAGTTGATGGACAATGTCTTTACGGCGATTTACGTCTAAACCTTTGGTGGGTTCGTCGGCTAATATCAGCGTTGCACCACCCGCTGTTGCTGCCGTGACGGCTAGGCGTTGCGCCATACCGCCAGATAGCTGACCGGGGCGCTTAAATGCGCTGTCTGTTAATCCTACTTTATCGAGCTCACTCATGGAATGATGAAACGCTTGCTCTTCACTTTCGTTATGTAAACATTCGTACACTTCCGATACCTGTTGATAGCTAGGCATTAAGGGGTCGAGCGCGTGCCATGGTTCTTGAGGCAGCATGGTGATTTTTTTGCCCCATAGGTTCATTAATGAATGGCGGTCATGATGATTGCCAAATACTTGAATATTACCGCATTGAGATAACTCGCTAGGTAATAGGCCTACCACCGCCTGAGCCAGTAAGCTTTTACCAGCACCTGTTTCACCAAGAATGGTTAATGGCTTGTCTTGATATAATTTTAATGACAAGGGCTCAAGTAGCACGCTATCTTTGGTATAAATGGATAAATCAGTCAGTTGAATTAAGAGATTCATGACTCCCTCCTGCTAACAAGTGAAACCCAAGTACCAATAGCGCGACCACCAATAATGGTTGTGCCAACACCCATGGCGCTTCGCTGTAAAATGGGAAAAGCTCGACAGTCATCAAACCGAGTTCCGCTAGAGGGGGCTGTATCCCGACATAAACAAAGCCAAGTGATGCCATCATGAGTATGGCGTTTGCGCCACTAAATGCGGCCATTGTGAAAACCGAAGGGGCGATCGCCGGCCAAATATGGCGCTTAAACTGATACCATTTTCCAAACCCCATCATTAAGGAAACCTGTCGCTCAGGACTGTTCATTAGAGTTCGAGTGATGGCTCGGCTAACCCGGTAGTATTCCACCCATAGGACGAGTGATATCGCCAAATACATAATAAAAAATGACCCTGGCACAATGGCGGCCAACATCAAGACCAATACCAACCCCGGCAGCGCTAATACAATGTTGACGATAATCTCGAGAATTTTCTCTACACGACCGCCTGCCCAAGCAGAACCAACGCCAAGTACGATACCAAGCGTGGCAGAGCTGACTAAACACAGCACGCTAAGTGTAAATGACAGGGTGATGGCGCTGGCCAATCGAGTCATCATATCCCGGCCGAATTGGTCGGTTCCAAACCAATGTTCTGCGTTTGGCGCCATCAGGCGATGAGAGAGCGCTTGCTCACCTATGGTGTAAGGGGACAACCAACTCACGAGAGCTGCAAAAGTAAACAGACCGAATAAAAGAAACAGGCCGACTTTTTGATTTAAATTAAGTATCTTCATCATTCTTCTTGTTGGCCTCTTGGGTCAATCCAGTAACACATCACGTCGACAACGGTATTTAGGGCAACAAATAGCGCGCCCATGGAAAATGCACAACCTTGAATTATTGGAATATCTCGTGCAAAAATCGCGTGCGCTAACCCATGCCCAATGCCTGGCCATGAGAACAGCGATTCAATCATAACGATCCCTTCGATGACACTGACTAACTGAATGCCAATAAATGCAACGACTGGAACGGCCATGTTACGGATGCCGTGACGAAAAAAAGTAGACCTCTCTCGTAGCCCTTTCACTCTCGAAAATAAGTAAAATGGCGAGCGTAAAACGTGGCGAACACTGTTAAAAACGACTCGATTTGACACGGCGGCTAAGCTGACCGCAAGCGTTAAACTTGGAAGAACGGCATGTTGCCAAGTGCCAAATCCAACAACAGGTAATAGCTTGAGTTCCATTGAAAAAATGAGAATCATAACTAAACCGAGAATAAATACTGGCATTGCCTTTGTGAATGTAGAAAGCCAGACGACCAGTGAGTTAAAGCGCCCCTCTTTTTGGGCCGATAACGTCCCTAACGGCAGAGCGATCATTATTGATAAGGCAATACCAACGCCTGCGAGTATTAATGAGTGTCCTAGCTGATGCTGTACTGCCTCACTGACAGGCAAGCCACTGACTAAAGAGTGACCTAAGTTAAATTGCAATAAGTCCGCCATCCAATCGACGTAGCTGCTAAACCACCCCTGATCAAGATTTAACTCTTGCCGAACGAGTTCCGCTGCTGCTGAGTCCACGTTATCTTGGCCGTATCGTCCCGCCGCGATACGGTGTGCCATATCACCAGGAAGGCTGCGCATCATAATAAAGGTAAGCGAGCCTACTCCCCACGTGACCAAGATGAGTTGAGTGAGGCGGTTCCTAATCAGTGACCACAACATTACTTCAGCTCCATTTGGTTGATAAAGTAGTCACGTTCAAATGGGTCAAACCTAAAGTTTTTAACTCGCTTATTAACGCCAGTGTTTTCTGTGTAACTCGTAATGGCGAATACCGGTGCTTCTTGATAAATAATAGTGGCGACTTTTTGGCTTAGTTCATACGACGTCTTAGGATCCGGCGAGAGGATGAGCGCTTCCATCGCTTGGTCCACTTCAGAATTGTGCCAATTCATGGCACCCCAATCACCACCTCCATGGGTAAAGTCGTTGTTCATAATAGATAGAGGGTCGCCGGTTGTACCAAAGTTTCTAGCGATTAAAGCCACTTCTAAGGAATCATCATTGTGACCTGCTGGAATCATGCTTGAGTTAGTGACATCAATTTTAAGCTTCACTCCCAGTTTCGCCCATTGTGCTTGGATTGCTGTGGCAACGGCTGTTAACTCTGGACGGTCTGCATACGTCATCATGGTGAGTGTAAATGGCATACCATTACGCTCTAGTAAGCCGGATGCATTACGCGTCCAACCTAAGCCAGCGAGCAGTTCATTGGCTTTATTTAAACTGTATTCATCGCGATCTGCCTCTTCTATATGCCACTGTGACAAAGCACTTGGCATAATTTGAACCGTTTCCGAATTGTTGGCATCGAGCACATTGCTGGCGATGGAAGAGCGATCGATTGCCAGACTAAGCGCTTTGCGAGCGGCAATAGAGTCAAGAAATGGATGACTAGAGTTGAGCTTAACCATCAATGTACGAGGCATTATCGTGCTATGCAACACAGCTTCATCGCTCTCTTGTTGCCCAAGCATGGAAGCACCAAGGGTAAATACGATATCCGCTTCACCCGATTTTGCTTGTAAAATGCGGCTTTCAACACGATGGCCGGTTAGGTAAGTCGCATATTTGATCGTTGGCTTGTGTCCCCAATAGTCGTTGAACTTCTTAACGGTCAGTTTATGAGGCGGCGCGAACTCAGCTACCTGATACGGTCCCGAGCCGTACAATGTGCCAATAGCACCATTGATTTTATAGGAATCGGGCGAGAGGATAGCCGTGGAATAGTGCGTTAATAGTGATGTGAAGGCCGTATATGGCTTTGCTAATGTTATTTGGACTTCATTGTTACTGACGGCGGAAATATTGGTTATCTCCGCCGTATTTAATACGCCATGCTTACGTTGGGCAAATTTCAAAGAATTTACAACCGCTTCAGCATCCATCTCTTGTCCGTCATGGAATGTTACGCCGCTTCGTAAAGTAAACCGCCAGATTAGATTATCGTCACTGCTCTGCCAGTTTGATGCGAGTCCTGCGATAATCGCTCCCTTGTCATTGATGTTAAGCAGTGTTTCGAGCACTTGCATTCTGGTGTAGATATAACCATGCAGAGATGGGTCGATAGAGGTGAATTCCCAAGGTCCACTGATAGCGAGCGTGTTTTTTTTTGAGGAGTCACTTAGATCGAATTCTGGTTTGTTCTCGCTGGTTGCTATGATTGCAGCCAGTGCTAAAGCAGCTGAAACGACAACTAATATGGTACGGCGTACACGTTGTTGTTTTTTTATCGAGTAAGCTGAAGATATGTGGTTCATTACCGACCCTTAATGGTTAAATTGATTCTGATATAGTGACAATGGCAAACTTGATAAAATGACGTTTAGTAACACCATGACTTCATTGGTATTAGGTTAATAATATTCAAAGTGAATAGAACAATGCTTAATAGGCACTGTTATAACGTTTATTATTCTGATCATTAAATATTTGATAGCGAGATAGGAAATCTGTTCATAATGTCATTTAGCTGTTCTGGTTGGCTGCTATTATAAGGATCAAGCGCTAGTCTCATAAAACCTACTGTTCGGAAGTTCAGAACTATTCCAATTTAATTCGCGAGACTCACGTTATAAAGCTCATGTTGTGATAAAAAACTTGTCTTTAGTCGGGTTAACCTTGAGGAATAACGTAAGGGAATAGGTTTGTGTTTCAAGGGTAGAGTAATGGGGGGAGGCGAAGGTTTACCGCGAGTCACCGTGGTAGCGTGTGTGTGGGTTGTCGTTGCGATGATAATGAGCGGCGTCACTGCCAACCTGTTTTAATAAAAATGGCCACAGAACAGGCGTTGTTTAGCTTGACTATGATCTCTCATCAGTTGAATAAATACATCGGCAGAGTCGTTTTAGCTTCTTTTATGGTGAACATTTATAGGTAACCCACCCCCCTTCTCAATATTATTTATTGAGAAGGGGGTGGGTTTACACTCATGGGTTATTACGAGTATGTGTTGTTACGAATTTTCGCTATCAGTCGTTAATATGCGAGTTTGTGGGAAAAACTGGGTCCAAATACCATAGTGAACGCCGTTATGTGTGGCAACTTGTGATCCAGTTTCATCTATGATTCGAACAACATGACCATCCGTATCGATAGTGAGCAGCTCCTCGCCTAAATAAAATTCAAAGCCGTCATTAACTCGTGCAAAGTTTGGGTCTATTGCGATTTGTTCAACGCCATTATCATAGCCAAAAATCTCTAACTTCGGGTTGAGGCGTACATCCTCAAGGTTTAATGTGTCAAAGATGAAATCTGGATTATCAATGTTTCGTTGGTTCTTGAGTGGTTTTTCAAACAGGCCAAGAATGACACTATCAATCATCCGTTCCATGCCATATATGTACACCATTGCGTCGGGGTACATCTCTTTTGCTTGGCTCCAATCCATTTGTGTGTTTGGATGCACGTTTGTGTTGTGATCGGTGAACTCAGACTGCATGGTTATTTGTTGAATCGCCGTGCCATTATTGACGTCTTTAAAGATCAAGTTGTTATGTGTTTGCCCAAGAACTTGAAAGTCTGAATCACCAAGTCCGTAGTCTGTTTCAACGACCATAGGTAAGTTCGAGAGACCACAGTAAGTAACCGCGTATTCGGTACCACCAGACTCCCAGCCAGCAACATGTGGTACTTGCAGATGATAGCGAGGGAAAATACGGGTCTCACCATTAATTTGGGTCACATAAACCCTAGGGTCTTCTTCCGGGATGACTTTGTCTGCATGTTCTACCGAGTAAAAATTAGCGCTGAACTGTTCGGTCGGAAACGCCGTTGGCATGGCGTAAGATTGAGCCCAGAATGTAAATGCTACACCAGCGGTCGCCGCATACATCCAAATGGGTTTCCAGAATTTTCCTTTAACGTTTATTAGCCATAATCCGGCAAGAGCCAGAGTTTGTGCTAACCAAAATACTTCCATATATCGATAGTAGTTAAGTACCCAGTCACGAGGGACATCAAGTTGTTGCCCAGGTTCAGTCATAAGTACCGCACAATAGATAGCAATACAAGCTAGTACTAGTGCGTATAGATTAAATAGTATTCTCATTGATTGACCTAATCTTCTTATATGGTTTGGTGGTGATAATCGTAACAACTATGTCTTGCGGTATGTATGGAGCAGGCTTTAGATGATGCATAAATAAGAGTAATGTATTCGAGCTTATTCAATCTTAACGATAACCAGAAATGATGATTTTTCACGGATTGATGATGAGCATTGGAGTATTATTATGCCGATGATTCGTGACACCACCGCGATTGCGCACATTATGGCATTCGTCGTGTCGTTTATTTCGATGCTGGTGGCTAGATCGAGTATCAAGATGAAATTAGCAAAATATTCGGTGACCTTGCGCATCAAAAGGTGGAATTGTTTAGATACTGGACATTTGCGTTATGTCAGAGTGGACCCCGCTTAATGCCTAGCGGACTGCGTATCTCGCTTCGAATAATTGGATTTAAAAAACAATAGTACGTTGGTTTTCTCTAACGTTATTGAGAACAAAGTGGGATTTTGGCAGCGTGCATACAAACCGCTGTTAATTTCTGACATTATTGAGCGATGGCTGTGTTTGCGGTTAAACACCATTACCACAACGCCGATTATTCGATTAATCGACGTATACTGCCTAGCGCAGTTTTGGGTGTTGTGCTGGGGAATTCGACACCATTAATGTGGTGACAGCACTGTTCTTAATGCCTCTCGCCCCTGTTGGCGTTAAGCTAGGGGTCTGGTTGCTGCATAGAGTCAGTCAGCTGTGGGTGTATCGTTTGTGCTATGTATTTTTATTTATTTCTGGATTAAAGCTGACGATTGATGGGCTTGTGTAAAGCCCATATTATCCTGTTGCGGCTTTGGTGTTGATGCACTCATTAATAGGCTTGAAATCGCAGGACGGTTTTGTATTTTTCAGGTGATACTTTCCGTGCATCAGACAAGTAAATTTCTCGGTGTACTTTGGAGATTCGAGTGAGACCTTGAGCCTTGGCGAATTTTTCCATTTCATCAAAACTGACCGGTTCATTTTCAAATGGCCCCAAATGCAGCATTTGAACGCAAAGACCTTCTGAGCACGTTTCGAATTCGACACGATCGAGCGCAGGATTGGGTTTTTTCTGCTTAGTGATCGTGAGCATTTGCTGAAAATATGGTGTATCAACGAAACTTGGTTGGCGAATCATAAGCTGATACACCAAGTCGTCTTTGTTGATCGTACCATCGAAATCTTGCTTCGCTTGATCGTTAATATCCCATATCCCTTCAAGCGGGTAAACAGTGAAATCTACATACCCTTCGGGCTTCGGTTCTTTGCTTTTGAGTTGCATCTTAATAGCGTATGCAACAGAGTATAAGGCAGCAACGCAAGCCGAAAAGTCATCACTATTTGGGTTACCTTGACCCTTAATAGTCAAAAATTTGAACTCAGGAACAGTGACGATTTCGGGTGTGTTTTTAGGAAGGTAAAGCGACTTTTCTTTTTTACGCCACTCATGTTTTTCGGACATAATGACTCCAATGGAACATGATTAATAATGCAATTACAAAGGATGATTGTAGCGCATTAAACAAAGTGATTGGTATTGTTCTATGTTGTCGAAGAATAATCGAGGTGAACAGGGACGATATTGACACTTTTGCCATTAATCACGATGCAAGGATGCGTGCCTTATCTCATGTTAACGTGTTCAAACATTTAGCAAATTATGATTAGATAGGAACAGAACTCAATCATTACAATATAAGGATTTATTGATGACGGATACACCAGTTTCTCCACCACCCATGGGCTTAAATGCTGCGGAACAAAGCGCGAAAAACCACGCCATCATTGCCTATGCACTGATGTTACTTGGTTTCTTTACCGGTATCAGCTTCCTTGCGGGCGGAATATGGGGTTTTGTGAAAAAAGCAGATGCACAGAATACCCGCTTCTACGACCATTATGAAAACATCACTAAGACATTTATCATTTCAATCGTACTCAGCATTGTTGGCGCAATGACGCTGGTTTTTGTCGTGGGTTATTTCATTTTAATCGGCGTCGCGATCTACACACTGTTTATGTTGGTCAAAGGTTTAGCCCGCGTCACATCAGACAAAAGCTTTCATTAGGCGTTAACGAAAAGATAGAACAAACAATAAGGGTGCGTATCTTTATTGTTTGTTCTCAACCACCTTGAACCGTTGTCATCTTTGTACTCTCTGCTCACGTCTACCACCGAGACAGCGCCCTTACTTCAGCTTTCTTATCTCAATGACCGTCAGCCAGGATTGTTGACGAGAACGATTACTCAATCACTTTGAGTAACTGTGACATATGCTGGATATGCACTGAGCCAAATACCTCTATGTCTTCGAGATGGGGGGCGTAGTAAACGCTTGTCATTCCTGCTCGATGTGTGGCTTGTAAGCCAACTAGGCTATCTTCAACAACACAACACGCTTCGGGTTCAACGCCCATCGTATTTGCTGCATGCAAAAATAAATCAGGATCTGGTTTCCAAGAGCCGACTTCATGTGCACTGAATATGGTGTTGTCAAAGTATTTCATTAGCCCTGTAACATTGAGTGCATGCTCGATCTTTGCGCGAGGTGCGGATGATGCAATGCAAAACGGTAGAGTGAGAGACTCCAACACCTCAGCAACCCCATCATTAGCGGTTAATTGTTGGTCAAAGAGATCACTGACCTTAAGGCGATATTGGGTCTCAAATGAGTCTGGAAACGTCAATTGGCTTTCGGATTGAATACTGGTGAGGATCTCCGTGAACTTGACCCCACGGTAGTGTTCGATGAGATAGTCTGCGCTGTAGTTTAAACCTACCTCAGCGAGTTGGCGCTCTAAGGCCAGATTACAAAGACGCTCGCTGTCGACTAAGGTACCGTCACAATCAAAAATAATAAGCTGCATAGTATTGTATTATATCCCTTTTTAGCTATTACATGCATTTTGTACTGCTAATATAAACATAATACAGTTACTGATCGACGTTGAAGTTTTCTTTAATAAAACTTGTGATATTGAGCCTGTCGTTACGTTACAACCCCAAAGGATATGCCTCCTTACTCATTTATTATTGATAAGCACGGCAAACAAGTTAAACAAATATAGTGAGTGCTAAGCTACAACAAATGACGGACATTGTAATGAAGTAGATCACCTTTTCTGAAAGGCGTCCTAGGAGTCGAGTTGCGACAGGAACACCGAAAAATGACCCTACAACAAATAAAATGGCAGTGACAAAATCTGCCTGCCCACCTCGCGCATAACTGAGAGCCGCAATCGACGATAAGAAAAGTGCCAACACAACGGACGAGCCTATGGCCCGTTTAATGTCGACTTTCAGAATAGTGTTTAGTACTGGTAGTAACAGTATTCCACCGCCAACTCCTGTTGAGCCTAAAACAGATCCACATACCATTCCTGATATCAGCGTTGTTGTTTTGCTTGCAGGTGAATGTGTTTCACTACGAATATTACATTGCCTCAGTTTTATAATAATGGAGGTTAATGCGCCAACCATTACACAAATCACTAACCCGCTGACGATGTTTTGTGTTGTTTGTTCATGCATGGGGTGGTTACTAAAATAGATAACAACTTGGGTAGCGATGAAAGTGAGCGGTACGGCTCCCAAAAACAGATACGTTACTGCTTGCCATGATACGTTTTGGGCACGGATGTGAGAGTAGGAGGCATTGATTTTAACAAGGGCGGAGATAATACTTGCAGTGCCAACAGCGAGCACAGTGTGCATTTCACAAAATACCTGTAATAGAGGTATCAATAGAACCCCCCCACCAACGCCTGTTAGCCCAAGAAACAGACCAAATATGGCCCCCAATAGCACTTTTAATGCGATGGCATCTGCGATAGATACTTCTATAAATAAATCAATTAACGACATAAATAAAACCTAAAGTGTGCTGATTATCACCCACGTGACCATTGACCAATTCCGTGTATTGTTTTCCACTAATGGTTGGTCAATTTACTTTAAGTGATTCATTTGGATTTAGTTTATAGCGATGATCATATTTTGATGAGCTTCTTTCATGTATGGTTTATCTGCCTGCCCAATGGATGACACAATAACGATGCTGAACGAAATTCATACAAACTTACATCATTTCTTAGAACCAGTAGTATTGGAAAAGTGACAAGTCGTTTACCATAATGGGTGAGCTGAATACGGGTTTTACTACGTTCAGGTTGGATTGTTTGGACTCTATTAGGTCTCTGAAGCGGGCAAGGAAAGTTTGTTGCGAATTTACGGGTCAGGATCATTCTTTGGCTATCGCGGTTTATTTACTCAACAAAAATACCTCGCTACGGTGAAGATTATGTTAGATAGCCATGTACTCAAGATTAATGTAAACATCTTTAAAGCTCGTGTTTGCTTTTCACCCAATCTTGCACGTTATTTAATGAAAAGCATGTGTACGGAACGTGGTGAGGCTGAAAAGAGTTTGATGCAATACACTGCATTTAGTTCAAAAAAGAGAATTTTAGACGCTTTGTTTCATTTGTTTACTCTATACCCAAGTTACCCTTGGACATATCGCGCGATTGGTGAGTTCCGTGGGACAGATTCCAGTACTGTTAATCGATATTGTAAGTATCTAAAAATCTTGGGGCGTTAGATAACGAGAGTCATTGCTCCAGAACATTTAACATGAGTATCGTAGATTACTATCGGCAAATGCTGTTGTATGCCGCTCCTTTACCGTTAAGCCCCGAGTCACAGGATAAAAATATGGAAAAAAATCTTGCTTGCCACGTTATGGCAAAACCTTCGGGTTCTATTTGTAATATTGATTGCAAGTATTGTTTCTACTTAGAAAAGGACAAGCTCTACCCAGAAAGAAATGAAAACTGGAGAATGAGTGATGACACACTAGAGCTATTTATTCAGCAGTATATTGAAACACAACCAGGGCAGCAGGTTCAGTTTGCATGGCAAGGTGGTGAACCCACTCTGCTTGGGATTGATTTCTATCGCAAAGTAGTCGAATTAGCCGAACGGTATCGGCAAGGTAAAGAAATACATCACGCTTTTCAAACCAATGGCATTTTACTCAATGATGAGTGGTGTCAGTTTTTCAAAGAGCACCAGTTTTTAGTCGGTGTCTCAATCGATGGTCCAGAAGACTTACACGACCAGTACCGAGTGACTCGATCCGAGAAAGGGACCCATCGTAAGGTAATGGAAAGTATAGAGTGTTTAAAGAAGCATAAAGTTGAATTTAACACGTTAACAGTAATTAATGCCCATAACGCTAAGCATCCACTTAGGGTTTATCAGTTTCTCAAACAAATTGGCTCAAATTACTTGCAGTTTATTCCATTGGTAGAACGCAAGGTTTGTCAATCAACGTCAATCAGAGATGCGCTAGCAAGCCCTGGAGAGCCAATGGCTACAATGACGGAGTGGTCAATTAGTGCGCAGCAATATGGCAATTTTCTTAATGAGATTTTTGATTATTGGATTCAGCATGACGTAGGGAAGACGTTTGTCCAAACGTTCGATTCAACGTTGGCATCTTGGCTAGGTCAGCCTTCAGGGGTCTGTATTTCCTCAGAAACATGCGGGCATGCTTTCGCATTAGAGGCAAATGGGGATTTGTATCAATGTGACCACTATGTTTATCCAGAATATCAGCTTGGTAATATTCATGACACGCCAATTAGAATTATGAACCAAAGTGAAGAAGCTATTGCTTTCGGACAAGACAAGCACGATAAACTCAATCGTGATTGCAAGCAATGCACCTACCGTTTTGCTTGCCACGGAGGGTGCCCGAAACATCGATTTGAGCGCTCACCTAATGGGCTTCCTAATCATAATTACTTGTGTGAGGGATATTATGCGTTCTTCAAACACACACAAAAGCCCATGAGTATGATGGCAGATCTTCTTCGTCATCAACGTCCTGCTGCGGAAGTGATGCATTATATGGCCAAAGAAAAACAACGAGCCCATAGTGTAGGGAAGATTGAAAGTATTGGACGGAATGCCCTTTGCCCGTGTGGCAGTGACAAGAAGTTTAAAAGGTGCTGCGGTTAACTCGAGTGAGTTATTTTGCGCATTAATACAATGACACTAACACACGGTAGAAGTAACCAATATTCTTAGAGATAACTAGAAGTTAACGTTTGCTCTAAAAAATAGCAGATCACTCTGCCAAAGTGCCTATGATTGTAACAGGGACCAATGTACAACAAGGTAATATAACAGCACCTTGATCTGGCTCATTAATAAGAGGGGAGTTCGGACTAAAGAAAAAGAGCGCTGGATGTGAGAAATCGATCTTTACCTCAACTTTAAAAAAATAATGACAGAACCATCAAGTTGTCATGCATCTTCCGTTATTATACTGCGCTAGGCTTGTACGCTTGGTTAGTCAGTAATAAACGGATACTGGTTATCCTAGTGAAGATTGGTTTGAGAATCTAAGGAAGGGCAATGAAGACGGTTTTGGTTGACGATGAACAGTTTGCGCCATCAAAGGTACTGTGTGTTGGGCGCAATTATGTTGAGCATATTGAAGAACTTGGTAACGAAATACCAGAAAACATGGTGGTGTTTAACAAGCCAAACTCGAGTATTGCAACTGAACTGCATTCCTACCTTGATGAACCCCTGCATTATGAGGCTGAGATTTGTCTACTTGTTAAAAACAACACGTTTTACGGTGTTGGTTTTGGTCTTGATTTGACTAAGCGTGCGTTGCAATCACGACTAAAAGCAAAGGGACTGCCATGGGAGCGAGCAAAAGCATTTCATCACTCAGCGAAGTTTAGTCGCTTTGTCTCGTTGCAAGGTATCGATATGGATGAACTTGAAGTTGAGCTGTTTATTAATAGCATGCGGATGCAGCTTGGCGGAACAAAACAAATGATTTACAAACCTGACGTAATTTTGGGTGAGTTGTTATCGTACACAGACTTAGAGGACGGCGATATTGTCATGACCGGTACACCAAAGGGCGTCGGTGAAATTATGGCAGGGGATCGTTTTCTTGGTCGTATTAAGCACGGCGATGCCACCTTGATCGAAATTGAGTGGGTGGCGGTGTAACGGCTTTGGTAAAGCTCTCGGCTTGGTACCCGCGTGGCTACTTCTGCGTTTTTTACCCGTAACCCTGCAGAGCTAGGGGGCTATAAGTCAATTGGTTCATCCTTTTATAGGATAATTTACAAAACCAGAAAATTAAGTCTCGGAATTGCTACTGACTTAAAAGCGAAACGTTGAGTTTTTGATTTATAATCATCGAATAATGCATTTATGACAGATGGTGAATTAATGTCAAAAACAACGAAGATTGAAAACGAAGATAAACTGTTCAAAAAAGCATTAGAGGTTGGCGCTAAGATTGCAAAAATGCAAGGCTATCAACTCTCCAACCAAGGTACGACCCAAGCAATGAAGGCGAAAGCTATTTACTTGTTTTTAGTCGAAGTTAAACAAATCACGCCACTTCCTGCCGATAAGTCCGATCTTAAGAATATTAAAAAGCGATTAGCGCTATGGCTTCATAGCGCTTTGCCAGACGATGACCCGCTAAAATAACGTTAACTTATTCTTTTACCGGTTGCTGTTGCTTGGCAGGTAGCCATTTCCGCCACTGAATGGGCATGATTGGGATCACAATCAAGCCAATGCCAAGCAGCGTCAGTAAATCTGGTATCTCGTCAAACCACAATACGCCAAACAACGTCACGAACACCAAACCCGAATATTCGGCCAACGCAATTTGGTTCGCTGGGGCTTTCTTATAAGCGATCACGACTAACGCGTGATAACCAAGAACGAATAGGTTGATCGCCATGATCCAGCCGACGTGTCGCCATTCGATGTCTGTCCATTGAGGCATCGCGAGCACGAGTGCAAGTGGCAGAGTCATCAACCCGGTCCAAAAAAGCGTAGCGATAATATGTTGGTCGTGAGGAAGGCGCTTAATCAGAATGTTACCCACGCCCATCGCCAATGCGCTGCCTAAGCCCGCGATGGCAGCCCAATGAAACTGCTCGGGGCGCAGTACGATCAAAACCCCGATAAAGCCAATCAACGTGGCGAGAATTTTGGTTGAGTTGGGTTTTTCTTTCAATAACACAACAGATAACGGTAGCATCAGAATAGGACCGACATAAAACATCGCATTTGCGGTGGCGAGTGTTAAATGCGTGATGGCAATCATGGCACAACCGCTGCCAATAAGAATGAATTGAGCCCGTAGAAAATTGATCCTACATCCGCCCTGCATTCGAGTGTCACGAGGCAGTTTCAACCAAAATGGCAATAAAAGAAGCACGCTTAATAACTGGCGAATAAAGACGTATTGAAACGTAGGTACTTCACCATTCAATACCTTCAATGAGACATCTGAAAATGAGGCCAGCAAGTTGGCGAGCACGAGCAATAGGATAGCTTGGTTTGTGATTTTATTCATGGAGACGTGGCTAAAGGCTAATTTGTCATACAATAAGCCGCACATCATACATGAGTATTCTAAGAAAGCAGCACCTGACAAAAGGATTCGACGTTAAATTATCATTGATTGGGAATAGGACAGGTTAGTTGTCCCTGAGGGCAGGTTATGGCAACGTATGATTCTGGCTTAGAATAATGCGGCCTTGCAGCGTTATCTAAGCCAGGTTCTTACACGAATACGGCGTTATTAAGGTGTATTAAGGTTTGTCACTCAATGTCTCAGTAATGTCTTTGTTGACCGAGGCTCGAATTACGCGAGCTGTCACCGTTGCCGACGCGCCGCCATCAGACAAAACATGGAGAGAAAAGTCTGGATGAAGATCTTGTGAAGTCCCCTCTGCAGCGAGGGTTCCAGCCGATGCTTCTGCGCCTAGCTCAAATCGCCATTCACCATTTTTCCAATCATCAACTAGGTCTTGTTTGTTGAGTATTATCAGTGCTTTAAATGAGCGAGCACCCCAGCCGGCACCAAAGTCGAGCCTCTGAATAGTAAAATAAATATGTTGCTCTTGGTCCTTTATGACTAATACGCCCTTTCCACCACCCGCACCAAAGAAAGGTATCTTGGTCACTTTCATGTTGGCAACACCATAGGCCAATGAAGAGTCAATTTGTCCCTTTAACCCTGGTTCATCGGTTAGAAAACCATCGATGGCGGTGCTAGCCATAGTATCAAGCTCGGCGCGCTGCTCGGCTGCCTCGTCATGCGTTAACGACGAACAACCAGAAAGAATGAGCAGTGAGCTTATTAAAAGAAGTTGACCGAATTTCATCAATTATCCCAAGTAGTAAAATCAGATCCAACGAGTTTGCGTTGGTGGAGTATGGCTTATGCTGTGAAAGAGAACATGCTTTGTTTTTACTCATAACGAATACAGTAAAAATACGTTCATTTGATCCCACCTTAACATGCGTATCATGAGCGCACATCAGCAGGGGGCGCTACCTTACCAATAAGAGAGGGCAAGGTAAACGCTAAACATTATGAGTATAAATCTGATATACAAAAGATAGACGATATTATTTGGTCATGTCGGGTAGCCAGTCCAAAACAGCTCGTTTAAAGCTAGGGCGTTTCATAATGGCGTTTTTCCAATTATCCAGATTCTGGTAGTTCTCAAATGGAAACTTAGCGGCATTTAAGACAATTAATTGCGGTATCCATGCGATGTCAGCTAGTGAGAAGCTATCACCAGCAAGCCAGTCGTGGGTTTTTAATCTGGCATCCATTTTTTGGAAACAGTCGTCAATGATGGATGTTGCATCGGCAATATCTTTCTCAGTAAAGCCTTCGTGAGAGTTAAATCGCTCGTGAAACTCAAGTAATGCCATATCAAAAGTCTGATTTTTACGATATTCAGCCATGGTTGAGTCAGAACGTTTCATGGCGCCGCTGGCACCAAGGTGACTATACATGTACGTCTTGATGGAAAGATGATTATCTCTTGCTAAGTACATCCATTCATACATTTCTTTTTGCTCGGTCTCTGACTCAGGACGAAGAGAGTTAGGGATATAGTTTGAATCTAAGTAATCGATAATGTCAGATGAATCAATGATGACTACGCCATCATCAATAAGAGTCGGAACAACAGCGTTAGGATTAATTCCGATGTACTCGGGAGTCAACTGTTCACCTTTTTGCAAGTCAATAAGATGGCTTGTCCAAGGGAGGCCTTTTTCTTCAAGAGCGATTCTTACTCGCATCGCACAATTGGAAAAACCGGTGTGGTAAACATGTAAGCCTTTAAGTTGCTCAACGGTGGTGTTAGTTGGTTTGATAATTCCCATCTTAGTTACCTCATAAAGTGACGGCGTAAAAGCTAAAGTTGAGTGCATTTCGTCATATTTGACGAGAACAATACTCTCGCTCTTATGTTGATAATATCAACTATATTGCCATTCGTTGATAATGTCAACTACATTAAGGTCTGTAATGGCGATATATTTCAGTTTTTTGTTATTTTTAGTTATTAAATCGATACTTATGGTTAGGCTGTACTTTTAGAGGGGACGTAGCTGAAACAGGTCGCCATATTCATTGAATATTAAGCGTCAAGTATTGAGAAATGTTGACAAAAGAAACAAGGTTTTTTAATTGAAAGAGCACTATCTAGTATGCATGTGGGTATAAAAAAGCCCTAGATTTAATCTAGGGCTTTTGTGTGACTTAATTCAGAACAACGAACTATAGTTCGATAGTTACTGTCTCACCATCAACGGTCAGTTCAAGTGTGTTACCAACAAGCTTGTGAGAAACCTCAACTTGCTCGCCGTTGTTCTTGTTAGGTACAAGAAGCGACAAGATGTTGTGCTCTTTTGCTGCTTTGAATTCCACTTCTACGTGACGGTGAATTTCTAGGTCTTTAAATTCATACTCGTCAACTTCACCAAAGCCTTCAACGTTCTTAACAGAAAGAATGTTGTCTGATGCTTCGTTAATGAAGTTCACATCTAAGTGTGCAACCTCACCACGAATCGTGAACGACTTATCCGCGACTTCATTGGTGAACGTTGTGTGCATTAGCCAAGTCATGTCTTTCTCTTCAGAAAGTGTTGCCTTGTCCTGCATTACAAATACTTTACCAGCTACGAACCAGATCTTACGTTTATACGATTCGATCTCTGGAACGAAGAATTTGTATGAAGCCGTCGCGTCACCTTCAACCATTTTGACATCTGATTCAGTGTCGAAATCGGTGATGTTGCCGCCAGCTTCAATACAGTAGCTATCTTGGTGACCTTCAAACTTGGTGTTCTTGTTCTCACCGTATTGACCTTTACCACCAAATAGCGGTAGGTTTTTAGAGAACGTGTGACGACGCCATTTAGTATGCATGTCAACACCGAAACCACCGTAGTAACCAGTAATCGAAGCTAATGTTTCACCAAATGCGTGTAATGTGAACGCATTTTGGTCAGCGTGCGAGTGGCTGATAGAGCCAAACGGGCTGCACTTGAAGACCATGTGGATGTGCTCATCACGCTCAGTCATCTTATTGTGGAAAGCAGCCCAACCAGTGATTGGGAATACTTTTAGCAGTGGATCGTTTGACGGTGCTTTTTCTTCTGGTGCATCCCATAAGATGTTGAAACGAAGGTCGTCATAACCAAAGTCCCACCAACCGTAGTTGTAGAATTTAGTGTGCGCTTCAGTATCACGGCCTTTTAGTTGGTTGTAGTACCAAACATACTCTGGCTTTTGGTTAACACCTGCGTAGTGCTTGATGTTGTAGGCCAGTTTTAGACCAGGGAAATCACCGATAGATGATTGGTCACAGAAGCTAGCACGCTTTGAGTGAACAGGCATGCAGTAAAGTGGGAAATCACCTGTGTTTTCGTAGAATGTTTTGTTGAACATGTCTACACCAGCGTAAGCTTTTAATAGGTCAAAAGCTTCACCTAGGAATGCAGTTTGCGTGTTCCAGTAGTCAGGACCTTCTGCCCAACCACCATCTTCACCACCCCATGGTGGGTAGTGTACTGCGTAGTACTCTAACGCGTAGGCAATGTACTCACCAGCTTTCGGGTGGTCGTGGTACAAGGCGATACATGTTGGAATGATAGCTGACGAAATCGAACGTACACCGTGGCTGTTAAGCGGGTTGTTGAGCAGGTCAACGGTTACTTTTAGGTGGTGCATGATTTCATCGAGACGAACAACGAGTGCTTCGCGAACGATTGCACGTTCTTCGTCTGTGAAATGAGCATTTAACCAGTCATAGCCCCACGCCATTGCTGCGATAACACGGAATGCCGCTTCATCGTTGTAACCACGAGAAGTAACACCATCTGGATCGTACGTTGCAAGCTTCAAAGTCCATGCTTTTGCTTTTGCAATAAGCGCTTCATCTTCTTTAACGATACCTGCAATAGAAAGATTACGAGTCGCATTCATTGCCATTTGGCAATCTACGTACATTTGACGCCAGTAAGGACGCCACAATGATGCTTTGCCTACGGTTTCTTCTGGGTAAGCTTGTGGCTCTTCGTACGGTGCCGTTTCTAGAAACTTCACTGTTGAATTATTGAAGAAGTCATCAAACATACAGAAAGATTCATCTTGCTGAACTTTCGATTTGAATTCGGCTAGGTCTTTACCTTGAACCAAAAGGCGAGGGCGCGCTTCAGATAAGGTGTCTAGGAAAGATAAATCAAAGTCACGTTTTTGTACTTCGATTGGAAGCAAGTCTACAAGGTTACCCGCTGAAGTGTCGTTTTCTAGCTTCATGGCCTTGATTGCGTCGAATGATTTCTCGTTGCTCATACGAACTCTCTTATAAATAAGTAGTGTTAAGAGGAATAAAACTAATACGACATATTGTCATACAATAAGAGGATATTTCCAACCATCGATTAATGAATTTTTACTTATTTTGTGAGGTAAGACAAACTACGGTCATTTGATTGACCGCTTCCTCCCTCATTTTTAGAACTTAATTTATCGTTTTGTCAAAATCTACTGAGAGTACGACCTGAAGCGATCACAAAAAAAACGCTTTGATTTTTCTCCTTGCGGATCTTGAGTTCTCTAACTAGCCTTTTAATTAACAAAAATATAACAATTGCTTACGTTATATTTATTGAAATCAAACTTAATAAGTAAGTGGTTCGTTGTTGGTATTGACCGTTTACCTGTGTGGTTTGTTTAGGCCATGAGGCTGTCTTGTTTCATTATTTTAGTGGAACGTTGATTACATTTACCATCCTAACCAGTTTGATCACTGCTTGGACGTGCTTGGTGAATGCCAAAGGGGAACCACATCCGGACAGATGTGGACAGGCAAAGGAGAAATCTTTTGAAGAGATTGCTGCCCATTTGCTCGTGGATTGGTTTGGCGACATTGCTCGTTAGCCAATCAGTGAGTGCTGAATCGAACAACTACAACCTCACACGAGGCGTAACCGATATCAGTAACAAGGTCTATGACCTACACATGCTGATCTTTTACATTTGTTGCGCTATCGCATTTCTCGTCTTTGGTGTGATGTTTTATTCCATTATCAAACACCGAAAATCCAAAGGCGCTGTCGCCGCCAATTTTCATGAGAGCACCAAGGTAGAGATCTTGTGGACCGTGATTCCGGTCATTATCTTGATCGCCATGGCGATACCCGCCACCAAAACCTTGATTGCGATGGAAGACACCTCTAAGTCTGATTTAACTATCAAGATCACAGGTTCGCAGTGGAAATGGCATTACGAATATTTTGGTGAGGACGTGGGCTTTTATTCACTGCTTGCGACAAGCCAAAAACAAATCGATGGCATCGAAGAAAAAGGGGCGCATTACTTGTTAGAAGTCGACAATGCGCTTGTCCTACCCATTAATCAAAAAATACGCTTTCTAATGACGTCTGATGATGTCATCCATTCATGGTGGGTGCCGGATTTTGCGGTTAAAAAAGACACCATTCCCGGTTTTATTAATGAAGCGTGGACAAAAATTGATGAGCCTGGTGTGTATCGTGGGCAATGTGCAGAGTTGTGCGGTAAAGCGCATGGCTTTATGCCTATCGTCGTGCACGCGATGGAGCAGTCTGATTACGATAATTGGCTCGCAGGCAAGAAAGAAGAGATGGCCTTAGCGCAAGCTGAAGCAGCTAAGTCGTTGGACGCGACACTCTCAATGGACGAGCTAATGGGGCTAGGTGAACAGATTTACAGCGCCCGTTGTGCGGTATGCCATCAAGTAAATGGTGTGGGCATTACGGGTGCTTTTCCTGCTATAGCCGGCAGTCCAGTCGCCACCACAGGAGAGATATCAACCCACCTTTCTAAAGTGGTTGATGGCGTGAACGGCACTGCAATGCAATCTTTTGCGAATCAATTGACCGACAAAGAAATTGCCGCAGTCGTGACCTACCAACGAAACGCTTGGGGTAACGACACTGGAGATATCATACAAGCATCAGACGTAAACGCATACAAAACTCAAGGAATGGAGCCCACTAGCTCCGAGGAGCAGTGATGAAGATGGATCCTATTGATAAGATAAAATCGTCAGCTGCTACCGATGCTGATATTAGTAGAGCCGACAGTACCAGCGCGACAGGTGCTGTGCTAGGTGGGGAAAGTGGACACGACGATGACAATGAGCATCATCATACGCCAACGGGTTGGGCTCGGTGGGTCTATTCGACTAACCACAAAGACATAGGGACATTGTACCTATGGTTTAGCTTTATTATGTTCTTAACTGGCGGCGCGATGGCAATGGTGATTCGTGCCGAATTGTTCCAGCCAGGTTTGCAACTGATTGAGCCACACTTTTTTAACCAAATGACGACGGTCCATGGTCTTGTGATGGTCTTTGGTGCTGTGATGCCAGCGTTTACTGGTCTGGCAAACTGGATGATTCCAATGATGATTGGCGCGCCAGATATGGCCTTACCTCGCATGAATAACCTAAGCTTTTGGATTCTGCCTTTCGCCTTTCTTATTTTGTTGTCGTCTTTATTTATGCCCGGTGGCGGCCCTGATTTTGGCTGGACGTTCTACGCGCCGTTATCGACTACCTATGGTCCTGACAGTACTGCGCTGTTTGTTTTCTCAGTACATATCATGGGTATCAGTTCAATTATGGGAGCGATCAACGTCATCGTTACCATCTTTAATATGCGCGCGCCAGGCATGAAACTAATGAAGATGCCGCTGTTTGTCTGGACTTGGCTCATTACCGCTTTCTTGCTTATTGCGGTTATGCCGGTCCTTGCTGGCGCGGTGACCATGGTCTTAACCGATAAATACTTCGGGACCAGCTTCTTTGATGCCGCGGGAGGAGGGGATCCCGTGATGTTCCAACACATCTTCTGGTTCTTCGGTCACCCCGAGGTGTATATCATGATTTTGCCTTCTTTTGGCATTATCTCCGCCATTGTTCCTGCGTTCAGTGGTAAGAAGTTGTTTGGTTACCATTCTATGGTCTACGCGACCTGCAGTATCGCCTTGTTGTCATTTTTAGTCTGGGCACACCACATGTTTACCACCGGAATGCCAGTGTTTGCCGAACTGTTCTTTATGTACTGCACCATGCTGATAGCGGTGCCAACAGGCGTCAAAGTGTTCAACTGGGTCGCGACAATGTGGCGAGGGGCACTGACCTTTGAAACCCCAATGTTGTTTGCAATTGCATTCATTATTTTATTTACCATTGGTGGATTCTCGGGATTGATGCTCGCGATTGTCCCTGCTGACTTCCAGTACCACGATACCTATTTTGTTGTGGCGCATTTCCATTATGTACTTGTCACTGGCGCGGTCTTCTCAATCATGGCAGCGGCCTACTACTGGTTGCCAAAATGGACCGGTCATATGTATGACCAAAGGTTGAGCTTGTGGCATTTTTGGTGCTCGGTGATTTCAGTCAATGTGTTGTTTTTCCCTATGCACTTTTTAGGATTGGCGGGGATGCCTCGACGTATTCCAGATTACGCCATTCAGTTTGCCGACGTTAATCAAATCGTCTCGATAGGTGGCTTTGCCTTTGGCTTATCACAGCTCATCTTTTTGTGGTTGGTGATTAAGTGTATTCGTGGTGGCGAGCCTGCGGCAGCGAAACCGTGGGACCGTGCTGAAGGGTTGGAGTGGACCGTGCCAAGCCCAGCGCCTCACCATACCTTCACCACACCTCCGCGAGTGGATTAGATGCTCATTATGATAAGACATTCATGTTAGTAAGATACTGATGCTAGTCAGGCACCTATATTAGCCAGGTACCCATATTAGTCAGTGACAAACGTTAAAAACGGAGAGCGCTATGGAGAGCAAATCAACACCATCAAATAAAAAACTGACTGGATGGCTGTGTGTCGCCGTGGTTGGTATGTTTGGTTTTGGCTTTGCTCTGGTTCCGTTATACGACGTGATGTGTGATGTATTAGGAATAAACGGAAAAACGAATACCGTATCAGCGGTTCAACCCGTCGGTATGCAGGTGGATGAATCTCGAAAGATTCGCGTTGAGTTCATGGCTCACATTAATCCAGATATGCCGTGGAGCTTCGCGCCTCAGAAAGTCTCCATGGATGTTCACCCCGGAGAAGTGATTCAAACGGCGTACCTGGCAACGAATAACACTAGTCAATCATTAGTTGGGCAAGCCGTACCTTCGGTATCGCCGGGCACGGGCGCAGTGTATTTCAATAAAATTGAATGCTTCTGTTTTAACCAACAGCCACTTGATGCTAATGCAAATGCAGAAATGCCCCTCATCTTTTACATCGAACCCGACGTGCCAGAGTCTATTCATACACTGACTTTGTCATACACGCTTTATAACATTACAAGTAGTGTCTCATCAGATGCCACGACAACCACCAATGTGCAGAACACCGTCAGTCGTAGTCAAGGTAGCAAAAGCGCACTTAACAGGGAGTTAAGCAATGAGTAAACCTCAATCTTATTACGTACCAGCGCAAAGTAGTTGGCCCATTGTCGGCGCTATTGCTTTGTTCCTTGTCGCCGTTGGCGCAGGTTTGACTGTGCAAAACTTAGAAGTCGGTGGGGCGGGCAGTACCATTGGTAAAGTGGTACTGGTATTGGGCTTTGTTGTGTTGCTTTATATGCTGTCAGGCTGGTTTAGCAACGTGGTAACGGAATCGCTGGCCGGTCTTTATTCAGAGCAAATTACTCGCTCGTTTAAGCAAGGTATGAGCTGGTTTATTTTTTCTGAGGTGATGTTCTTTGGTGCCTTTTTTGGGGCGTTGTTCTATGCACGAATGATTTCGGTTCCTTGGCTGGGAGGCGCAGATAATAACGTAATGACGCATGAGGTATTGTGGCCAGCATTTGAAGCGATGTGGCCATTAACGACAACGCCAGATGGTACGACGACGCAAGCGATGCCTTGGCAAGGACTCCCACTCAAAAACACCATCCTACTGTTGTTGTCTTCTATCACTCTGCATATGGCGCATGTCAGTTTGGAGAAAGACAAACGCACTGCACTCATTGTTTGGTTAGAAATTACGATAATTCTAGCGGTGTGTTTTTTGTATTTTCAGGTGGTGGAATACGCGCACGCTTATCAAGATATGGGGCTCACTCTTCAATCCGGTGTCTACGGTAATACCTTTTTTATGCTAACCGGATTTCATGGGTTGCATGTGTGCCTCGGGACGATATTTTTAATTGTGTTGCTGTTTAGGATAGCGAAAGACCACTTTACTCCGAAAGACCATTTTGCGTTCCAAGCGGGGAGTTGGTATTGGCATTTTGTTGATGTGGTTTGGTTGTGTCTGTTTGTATTTGTCTATGTGTTGTAAATGAGCATGAGTGACAAGCGTACGGACAAGCCAGCGATTAATAGGGCCTAGCATTAGGAACAAGAATGCCACTAGTCAGGGCAATGATTAACAACAAGACCACGATGGCAGAAAACAGTACTCGTCGTCCTAGGTAATAGCTCATCGGTTTTTCAGAGGTTGAATCGTCTTTTACCATTCGAATTAGAGCAAGGGCCAAGTTGAAAATAATGAAGAGCAGTAGCAGTACCAGAACAATTTTAAAGACTAACGGGGTCAACATAGGTTCTCCTCAACCAAAGCGTGCAGCCTCGGGCTGGTTTTGGGCGGCGTTGATTTTAACTGTGGTTGTGTTTTCTGTATTGGTCAAATTGGGTTTATGGCAATGGGACAGAGGATTAGAAAAACAGAACATTGAACGGATGTTAGAAGAGAGAGAGCAGCAGCAAGTGGTTGAGTTATCAAGCTTGGTTATTCCCAACGCCAGTCAACAAAACGAGGCTGACTATTTGAGGTGGCTCGGCATGCCAATTGTCGCGAAGCTGCGGCCACAGCCGATCTTGTTCTTCTTAGATAATCAAACAGTCGACGGTAAGGTCGGCTATTTAGTCTATCAACTCATGCACAGTGAGCTAGGTAGAAGCGTCTTGTTCGAAATTGGTTTCACTCCAGTGATTGGAGGAAGAGAAGTGCTTCCAGCGGTTAATCCTGTCACGCAACCTATGTCAGTCACTGGCCGCCTTTATCAAAAACAACGGAACCCATTAGGGAACAAATTGTATTTGGAGGCATTCGAGCCATCTCATATCGATGGTTTAGGCACCGTGCAGACCTACAGGGTTCAACATTTAAATCTGACGGCTATTTATGACGTGGTTGAACAACCAGTATTGAGTTGGGTCATACAACCAACCGATGGTTCTACGGATTATGTTCATCCTTGGAAACCTATCTCAATGAATGCTAACAAGCACTTTGGATACTCATTGCAATGGTTTTCGATGGCAGCGGTGTTCGCCAGTATCATGATATTCGTTGCTTTCAAAGTCTTTAAGTCATCTCGCAAGGAGGCGCCATGAGCCAAGAAACGACATTAAAGAATCGCCCAGACAATAAGCTTGATAACGATATGGGGTCTCCCAACACTGATCCTGTTCGTCCCTCTCCGTGGAAAGGACGCTTGACCTTAGTTGTCTTGACACTCTTTTTTGCGCTGCCGTTTATTTTCGCCAAAACAATCTTGAGTAACCATTGGTATCAATCAGGGGCGACAAATCATGGTGCCCTCATAGAACCGCGTATGACATTCACGGACCTTGGTTTAATTAATCCACTGCAACAGGAAAGTTGGCAGCTTGGTTATGTGATGCCTTCGGTTTGTGGTGATGTCTGTCAAAACCGCCTGTATGTCATGGGGCAAACCTATATTGCGCTGGGAAAATATAAAGAGCGAGTCACCCCTGTGGTTTATGTTTTTCCGGGTCAGGCGATTCCAGATCTGCCTTCCTCGGTTATGCGAATCGAAGTGAATCCGCAATTTGTCAGTGTGGTGCCAAAAGAAGGGTACATTATTGTCGATACGCTCGGACAGATGGTGATGTCTTTTGCCCCTGTAGATAGCGAATACCAAGCCGCGAACAGTAAAGGGCTGTTGTCTGATTTACGTAAAATGCTCAAATTATCCCGAGTAGGATAAAGAATCACCTCCAAAAAACTGAGTATGTTGTAGGCGGACGAATGAGAACAGACAACCAGTAAGCGCCGTCAATCCATGGAAGAAAGGAGTCGCTATGAACTTGATGAACATAATTAAATTAAGTTTGCTGCTTACGATTATTGTTATAGCAATGGGTGCGTATACCCGTCTAGCTGATGCAGGGCTAGGTTGCCCAGATTGGCCTGGTTGTTATGGTCATCTTACCGTGCCGACTCACAAGGTGGATGTTCAGGTTGCCAATACGCTTTATCCCGAGCGGGTTGTTGAACAAAGCAAGGCATGGCTTGAGATGATTCACCGATATCTCGCGGGCGCATTAGGGCTCCTTGTGTTTATGATTACAGCGATAGCCCTCTCAAAAGAAAGGGCTAAACTTGGTGTCGTTTTACCGTTGGCGTTGTCAATTATTATTGTTTTTCAAGCGGCGCTCGGCATGTGGACGGTCACACTAAAATTGATGCCAATTGTTGTGATGGGACACTTACTTGGTGGGTTTACCATGTTCTCACTCTTGTTTGTTAGCTACCTTCGATTGCGACCTCGTGTCACTTTACGAAGGGAGAACATACAACCGCCAGAAACCGCGGCATTACTACCAGGTCGAAAGGTCTTCCAACCCAAGGTTGTAAAGACGCCGAGTGAACATGGTAAGGATGACCGTGATGTTCATGATAATCGGAATGATAGAAGTCGTGACGAAAGCACAAGTAACGGCGGGGATAAGCCTGATCGGTATAGCCCCCATGTTAGCCGGCCTGATCGATATTCGATTGACGTAAATTCACGTCAGTCACCGCTAAGCGCTGCCACCTCAGTGGTTCCAAAAACGCTTAAAATGTTGGCTGGTTTTGCATTAGTCGTGACCATTATTCAGATTATGTTGGGGGGCTGGACATCATCCAATTACGCGGCAGTGGTGTGCACGAGCTTACCGATTTGTGAAGGGCAATGGTTTGATTCGTTAGATTTTGTCACCGCTTTTACGCCGCTGCACCTTGGCGTGGATAGCTATGAATTCGGCATTTTAGATTATGCGGCCAGAATGACCATTCATGTCACTCATCGTCTCGGCGCCATCGTGGTTGCATTTACCGTGGGCATGTTGGCTTTTAAATTAATGCAACAAGAGCCCGCAGTGTTCAAGCAATTGGGGCGCGGTTTGGGGATAGTTTTAGCCGCACAGTTGGCCCTTGGCATCAGTAATGTTGTCTTTCATTTACCTCTGGGTATTGCGGTGCTGCATAACCTAGGGGCGGCAATCCTTTTACTTACCTTGATTAAAACAAATTACATTATTCGTACGGCCGTGATGAGTCAAATAGAAAAGCCAGTATTCACCGTTGTTGAATCTAAATATGCAATGACACAAGCAAAAGCGTCTGGAGACAAGGAGAACACTCTATGAGTAAATCAACCATAGCATCGAATAATATTCGTATCGCGCAGGGCGCTGCTAATCAGAAGGCCCATTGGCGGGTGTATTTGACGTTGACTAAACCCAAAGTGGTGGCGTTAATGATTCTTACCGCGTTAGTAGGAATGTGCCTCGCAGTGCCTGACGTATTGCCATTACAACAGACGGTGATGGGGCTGATAGGGATTGCCTTGATGGCGGGCTCTGCGGCGGCGTTCAATCATTTGATTGACCGAAGAATCGACGGCATCATGGCGCGAACACACAAACGACCTTTGCCTTCAGGCGACTTGAGTGTAGCGAAAGTGTTTGCCTTTGCAGCAGGCATCGGTCTGGTTGGATTCGTGATTCTAGCGACAACGGTCAACTGGTTAACCGCTTGGTTAACGTTTGCGAGTTTACTGGGATATGCGGTGGTGTATACCTTGTATTTAAAGCGCGCAACACCACAAAATATTGTTATTGCGGGCATTGCTGGTGCCATGCCACCGCTACTTGGTTGGACGGCCGTGACAGGAGAGCTTCATGCAAACGCTTGGTTGTTGGTGATGATCATCTTTATTTGGACGCCTCCTCATTTTTGGGCACTGGCTATCCATAGAAAAGACGATTACGCCAAAGCGGATATCCCAATGCTGCCAGTGACGCATGGCGTCGAATATACTAAAACGTCGATTCTACTGTATACCATTTTACTGGCGTTGGTGTGCTTGATGCCAGCATTGGTTGGTATGACAGGGTTGCTGTATTTAGTAGGCTCAACCTGCCTTAGTGCTGGGTTTATATACTATGCATGGAAACTTAAATATGCATCAGATGAAAAAACGGCGATGGATACCTTTAAGTTTTCTATCATTCATCTAATGGTCTTGTTCGTTATATTGCTGGTTGATCACTATTTACCCGTATAGATCGACGGTGAGGTATATAAGCGCGCAGAGTGACGCTTGGGTGAGGGGCATAAAGCGCGTTTATTTTGATAAAAAAATGTGCTCAAACAATGCCGTATGTAGCGGTTTTTTAATCATTGTTCCGTCATAGTAGAAGAACATTATTTGTTCGTGGATGCTAGATTTTCATAGGAGTCAGAATGCGAGGCAATGAAATAAAAAATGTCGTGTTTGATGTAGGTAATGTGATCGTGCGTTGGGCGCCAGAAGAGATTGTGAGATTGACGTTTGGTAACACAGAGCCACACGCTGAACGGGCAAAAACTATTTTTCAATCTGATATTTGGAGCGCGTTGAATAAAGGATTACTGACGGAACAAGAGGCTTCAGCACGTTATATTACCGAGCAAGGACTGTCGGCAGAAGAATGCGACCAATTATTTTATTACGTGAAACACACCCAGTTGGTGTTGCACGGTTCAGTGAATTTGATTGAAAGAGTGAAACACGCTGGGTATGGCGTGTATGCGCTTACTGACAATGTGGTGGAAATTGTTGACTATCTCAAAACCAATTATGATTTTTGGTCACTATTTGATGGTGCAACGGTGTCTGCGGAAGTTGGGCTGTTAAAACCGCAAGCTGCAATCTATCAATCGTTATTAAGTGACCATAACTTGAAAGCATCAGAGTCAGTTTTTATTGATGATATGCCATACAACGTTGAGGGCGCTGAAGCGGTGGGTATGCATGCGGTACAATTTACCAATTCCACACAATGTGAATGTGCATTGAAAGATCTAGGGTTAATATTTTAGCCGCTTTTAACTCGCGGCTCGTTGTTTACTTTTGGTTTCGCTGCTCGATTTTTCTAAATAATATTGACAGCGAAAAACACAGCAAGAAGTAACACAATCCAACGATGAGCCAAATTTCAAATATTAAGCCTGATGAATTGGCCATCTCCGTCCCAACAAATGTCATTTCTTGTATGGAAATTAACGATACGATAGAGGTGTCTTTAACCAAAGAAATAGCTTGTCCAGCCAATGCCGGGCTTATTAATGTCAGTACTTGTGGGGCAATGACGTCCTTATATTGGCTCCAAGTTGATAGCCCTAATGTGTTGCCCGCTTCCCACTGTCCTTTGGGTATGGAAGACAGCCCTGAACGGACGATTTCTGCGACGTAAGCCGAAGACAATAACCCAATGCAAATTACGCCAGACAACAGGTTTTCCCACAAAGCACTTGGACCAAACAAAAAAGACTGCACCGCGTTGATGGAGCCAGAGTACTCGCGTAATAGTGATGTTAATCCGAGTAGCGGTATCAACTGATTTGATACAAAAAAGTAGAAAATAAAAATGAAAACCAGTGGCGGTATATTTCTGATCAGCTGAATAAACAGATTAGCAGGAATGCTACACAGCTTCATAGCAGAGTGCTTGGCAAGCCCTAGCAGCGTACCGAGCGATAGTGCGAGCGCCATTCCCCAAAAGCTCAACCTTAGTGTTGATATGAAGCCTTGAACGTAGTAGGGCAGACTGCCTTCGGCTCTGGGTGTGAAGACAAGTGCCAAGGCCTCAGCCCAGCGCCACTGGTAATGAATTCCGATTGACGAACGATAACCAAGCCAAACTACGCCAATGATTAATAACGCAATAAGCGCTAAATCCATAGTATTCGGACGCCACCAGCGTGATACACGTTGATGTCGCTGTTGAGAGTTAGCAGTATTCACTTCGCCTGCCGATCTCTCGTCGCGATATAGCTTAGACACTGGTTGATCGTTCGTTTTTGTCATAGGTTACTGCCCACTTGCGACCTGATTTTGCCAATCGAGTGTGGAGAACCAGTACTCATAGCGTTCTTTTAACCACCCATCCTCTGTGCGAGCTTGGATCCATTCATTGAAAAAGGCGGTTTTGTCCGTCTCGCCAAGTCGCACAGCAAAGGCTTCGTTGCCTTTTGAGAGCCTGTCTTCAAATGGGATGAACAAGGCGTCGGCGTGTTTTACCGCTTCATGCTCTGGTTTTGGGCTTGAGGCAATAACCGCATGGGCGTTGCCATTTAATACTTCCTGAAAAGCTTGTGCATCGTCATCAAACTGAAGGATTTTAGCTTTAGGGAAGGTTTCACGAGCGACCTGAACGGTAAAGGCACCACGTCGAGCCGCTATTTTGATGCGACGGGAGTCAAAGTCTTCGATAGATGAAAAATCGCCAGCCAGTTTTTTGCTTGCGGCAATTTGTACACCAGAATGGGAGTAAGGTTCTGTAAATAAGACGCTTTTTGAACGTTCAGGCGTAATCGACAACCCACCAATGATGACATCAAATTTTTGTGATAACAGCGCAGGAATGATGCCGTCCCAGGCTGTTGGGACAAATTCAACCTTCCATCCTGAATCGGCGGCTAGTCTTCTGGCGACGTCGATTTCAAAGCCAACGAGGTCACCTTGTTTATCTCGCATGGCCCAAGGTACAAATGTGGACATCCCCACACGTAATGTGCCTCGTTCATTAATTTTATCAAGGTTGGGCGTTTCAGTCGCGTTAGCGCCAAGTGACACAGCCAGCCCCAACACAATTGCGGTTGCTGCGCTAATGATGTTTCTAAATTTCCCTTTCATAATGTCGCTCCTTAAGAACAATTGAGATTAGGTGTGTTTTTCTGTGCTAAGCCGATGTTCTAGCCAAGCGGATAAGGCGGATAATGAGAGTGTCAGTACTAAATAAATAGCAGCCACAGTGAACCAAATTTCAAATGGCATCGCGGTTTCTGAGACAATGTTTCGTCCTTCAGTGGTGAGATCGAAAATGGCCATTACGCTCACTATAGATGAGTTTTTGACGAGTGATACCACCTCGTTAGTCAATGGTGGGAGAGTGCGCCTGATGACTTGAGGAAGGATCACATCATAGTAGGTATAGAATGGCGAAAGGCCAATCGTTCGGCAGGCTTCTCTTTGTCCTTTTGGAATATTGATGAGACCTGCTCTTAAGATTTCAGCCGTGTAAGCACCTTGAAATAACGCTAAGGCGAACACAGCGGTAGCAAATCGATCGAGGCCAATTATAGGACCGAAAACGAAATACAGCAGGTAAATTTGTACCAATAATGGTGTGTTACGGATGCCTTCAACATAACAGTGGGCGATGCCTCGTCCTATTATGGAGTTAGACAGCTTTAGCAGCGCCGTTGCGAGTCCGAAGATTAACGTAAAGGCAATGGCAACAGTGCTAATTTTGATGGTGACAATCAGCCCTTCTAGTAATTCAGCAGGCCACCATTGACCATCTTCATAAAAGGCTAAGTAATCGGGAATACGTTCCCATTGCCAGCGATAACCCATGTTCTGAGCGCCACTGTCGAGTAACCAAACCAGAGCAATGATGACCACCGCAATTTGCAGCGCAGCAGACACAACAGGTCTTAGTATTTTGGCAAGCATTGGTATTGTTAACGAGATTTTGGCCACCATCAATGGTTTAGTATCTTATCTAAGAACGCTTTTGTGCGTGGGTGCTGAGGGGAGTCAAAAATGGTTTGCGGAGAGGCCGATTCGATGATGCATCCCTCATCCATAAATATCACCTTGTCCGCGACACGTTTAGCAAAGCCCATTTCATGTGTCACGCATAACATAGTCATCCCTCCTTCTGCCAATTCAATCATGACATTGAGCACTTCACTGATCATTTCTGGGTCAAGCGCTGAAGTCGGCTCGTCGAAGAGCAAAATCGTAGGTTTCATGCAAAGGGAACGAGCAATCGCAACTCGTTGCTGTTGACCGCCAGACAGCTGTGCAGGGTATTTGTTGGCTTGTTCGGCTATTTTTACTCGGGTCAGCATTTCCAGAGCTCGTTCGTTGGCTTCCTTTTTCGTCAACTTTAATGTTCGAATGGGGGCCAACGTTAGGTTTTCAAGTACGGTAAGGTGTGGAAATAGGTTGAAATGTTGAAAAACCATACCAATCTGACCTGGTAAGATATGTTTAGAATGGTTGGGTTGATCTAAGACGCTGATCTGACCTGAATTATGCTGCTCCAAGCCGTTAATACAGCGAATTAGCGTTGACTTTCCTGAGCCCGATGGCCCACAAATAACAACAATTTCGCCTTGTTTAACCGTGAGGCTTACAGCGTTGAGCGCTTGAAACCCACCAAACCATTTATCGACATTATCAAAGACTACTGCGTTCACTAAAAAGCCATTTTTTTTGTTATTTCTCCATACCTTATCAACAACGGTAACCTGCCTCAACACTAATAAAGCGTGCTTGCATATCGATATGAGTCACAATGACACTTATGTGTTATAAAAAACCCAGTATGCCGTAGTCTTAATGACACAATTTAAATGTGGATTTAATGTTAAATGCCATTAATTACAACTGGTTATGAAATTTTAGTTTTTGGCATGGTTAGTGCAATTAAGCTTGAGTTAATAAATGGCTTTGACAATGTATCAAAGCAAGGAATTTAAAACACTGGAGTTCTTTATATGTTCTGTATTCAATGCGAGCAAACTATCCAAACCCCTGTTTCAAAGGGGTGTTCTTACTCTCAAGGTATGTGTGGAAAAACGTCAGAGGTTTCTGATCTACAAGATGTACTGGTTTACGCCTTACAAGGGGTTTCTTTTTGGGCAGAACAAGGCCGTAACGTTGGCATTATTGACCACGAGATTGATCAATGGGCACCTCGTGCATTCTTCGCAACATTGACCAATGTTAACTTTGACCCTGAACGTATTATTGAACTCGCAAACCTAGCGGCTACTTATAAATCACGCCTACAAGAGCAAGTGACGGCGGCTGCAACGCTTCAAGATATCAAATTAGACACCTTGTCTGCGGCTGCTCAGTTTGATCTTCCAACATCAAAAGAAGCGTTGCTAGCATTCGCGCCGACAGCAGCAGTAAACCGTGGTCACGATAGCCTACATGAAGATGTCATTGGGTTGCGTTTATTGTGCTTATATGGATTAAAAGGTGCAGCGGCTTATTTAGAGCACGCGCGAGTATTATCTCAAACTGATGAAACCGTGTACGCTGAATATCACCAGATCATGTCTTGGTTAGGTACAGACCCAACAGAGCTTGAGGCGTTACTAAATACCTCTATGCAAATTGGTTTGATGAACTACAAAATCATGGAGATGCTGGATAAGGGTGAAACGGATACCTTTGGTCATCCTGAGCCAAGCCAGGTCAATGTCAAAACGGTCCAAGGTAAATGCATTTTGGTCTCAGGGCATGACCTTCATGACCTAGAGAAAATCCTTCAGCAGACCGAAGGCAAAGGCATTAACGTTTACACCAATGGTGAAATGCTGCCAGCACATGCTTACCCTGAATTGAAAAAGTACCCTCATCTAGTGGGTAACTATGGTAGCGCTTGGCAAAATCAACAAAAAGAGTTTGCTAACTTCCCTGGCGCGATTGTTATGACGTCAAACTGTTTGCTAAACCCAGATGTAGGTCAATATGCCGACCGCTTGTTTACTCGTAGCATCGTAGGATGGCCAGGCGTTGTCCACCTTGAAGGGGATGATTTCGGTGCGGTTATTGAGTGTGCATTAGCGCGTGAAGGCTTTAAACACAACGAGATTGAACATATGATCACTGTTGGGTTTGGTCGTAATGCATTGATGCAGGCAGCACCAGCGGTTGTCGAGCAGGTAAAGGCCGGCGCGATTAAGCACTTCTTCCTAGTTGGCGGTTGTGATGGGGATAAATCTGAGCGTAGTTACTACACAGATTTCACGGCTCAAGCACCAGACGATAGCGTTATTTTGACGTTGGCGTGTGGTAAATTCCGTTTCAATAAAAATGAATTTGGCGACATTAATGGCATTCCTCGTCTACTGGACGTTGGTCAATGTAATGATGCATATTCTGCCATTCAACTTGCCCTCGCACTGGCGCAAGAATTTGATTGCGGAATCAATGAATTACCACTGACACTTGTGTTGTCGTGGTTTGAGCAAAAAGCCATCGTTATCCTGTTAACTCTATTCGCACTGGGTGTGAAGGGTATCTACACTGGCCCAACAGCGCCTGCGTTCCTAACCGATAACCTTCTGAAAATCATGCAAGAGAAGTTTGATATGCGCGGTATTACAACCGTTGAAGAAGACTTGAAAACTATCTTGGCAGCTTAATCATTAGGTAAAAGAAATGGCGCCCGTCTGGCGCCGTTTCTATTTAGAGGAAACGTAATATGGCATGGTCTAATTCACAATCGATTGCGCTAACGTGCACTAAAAAATGGTTTGAGACGCCGGATTCGGTTTCGTTCGAACTTTCTTCTCCTGCCCAAAAAGTAGACTTTAGATTCAAATCAGGGCAATTTTCTTCATTGGGTTTTGATATTGCTGGTAAGAAGGCTTATCGCGCTTATTCAATAAGCTCAATGCCAGGGGAAAACTCGCTCAAATTTACCGTCAAGCGGGTTAAGGGTGGCCAAGTTTCCAATCACATCGTTGATGACCTTGAGCTAGGCGAGCATGTAGACGTGCAAGCCCCGCTGGGAAGCTTCAATAATATTGACTGCCTACCTAAAGCTAAGGTGCTGATGGTCAGTGCAGGTTGTGGCATTACCCCGGTTATGTCGATGGTGGATGACTGGTTATCAAAATCTACCGATGTTGATATTGAATTTTTGCATCTTGCTAAAAGCAAACAAGACGCCATTTATTTCGACAGGCTTACAGAGCTAAGCAAGCACACGGATAATTTCACACTCAAAATGTTGCTAGAAGACAATTCGGGTACTGACTTTCCACAAGGCTTGATCAGTTTGGATTGGCTCACAAAGCTGGTGGCTGATTTTCATGAGCGAACCATCTATTTATGTGGCCCAACTGGCTTCATGGAAGTGGTGAAGTCGGCATTGGAACAGGCGCATTTTGATATGTCGCAGTTCTATCAAGAAAGCTTTACGCCTGTCTCCAATACTCAAACGGTTGAAGACAATAGTACCGTTCAGGTGGTAGTCCCTGATTTTGGTGTTGAGTTAGAAGCCGCATCGGGCAGCTCACTTCTAGAAGCGTTAGAAAAAGGGGGCGTTCCAGTCATTGCCGCCTGCCGAAGTGGGATCTGCGGTTCGTGTAAGTGCAAAGTCAAAGTTGGACAAGTTAAATCGAGCAGCGTAGAAACGTTGACAGCAGAAGAAATAGAGCAAGGTTTTGTCTTAGCCTGCTCGAGTCAAATCGAATCGGATGTTGAGATCGCGCTTAACTAGTGAACAAAAAGTAATCGGATTTATCGCACGTTTGATGCCTGATTAATCGCAGGGGTGAGATGTCAAGATGCAATTTGGAATAACGTTTATTCCAAATTGGTGATGGGTTGTTGCTACGATGCCAACTGCCCACTCACTCTTAATGATATCTTGATATGAATAAACTACTACTTACTGGCTCGTTATCTATCCTTTTCTCTTTTCCCGCCATGGCGAACATTATTATTGATAAATCAGGCGTCGATGAAAAAGACTACGTCTACGATTTACACCAATGTGAAGAACTCAGTAACCAAGTGCAAAAGGGACAAAGCTCTGGCGGCGCGGTGAGTGGTGCGGCAAAAGGGGCGGCGTTAGGATCGGCCGGTGTCGCGATTGCGGGCGGCTCTGGGACTGAAGGGGCGAAAAAAGGCGCGGCTATTGGTTTGGCAACGGGTGTTATTGGTAAAAATCGTTCTCGACGCGGAAATGAAGAACAATATCAGAATGACCGTCAAACGGTCGTCAAAAACTGCATGACGAATCGCGGTTATGTGGTGTTAAATTAATACGCTGCTATTCCTAGCAACTAGGATGACTTGTCGTCACTGAGTCGCTGAATTAAACGGTATGATATGGAAAAAGGTGGCTATTTTGCCACCTTTTTCTTTATTGAAGTCTCATTCTTTGGGCTTAGCCTTGTGCGGGACGAAGCATAAACCAATACGGAAAGTTCTCACTTTTCGACAGCACTTCAAAGCCACGTCTTTCAAAAGTGGTCACGACTTTTTCACTCGATGCGACAACGTAAGTGGGTTTTCCAGCCGCGTCAGCTTGGTCTGTAACGGTTTTGATGAGCGCGCCAGCAAGCCCTTTGCCTCCTGCATCAGGAGAAACGCCTAAGCCCCACAGCCAGTAACAGTCCTGAAGCGGAGGAACGGCCAGCATTTGCTCACACACTTCTTTCGCTAGCTCAATTTTGTTTGAACCCATCATTCGAGTAACGATAGCGAGCAACTCCATCTTTTGCATCACATCGGCTTGGTGTTTGCCGGGTGAACGCATAATGACACAGCCCTCATCGTCTGGCGTGGTGTAGACCTCTCCTCCTGCCAAACCCCATTCCCCTATTGCCCAACGCCAGTATGCGTCATGGGCAAAATCGGCGGCTTGATCTTGGCGTAAAGCAGCTTGCATGGCTTCATTGTTGGCATAAGCAGCGATAAACATATTGCTGAGTGCAGGGACCGAGGTGTAGTCGGCTTTTATGATATTCAGTGTTGACATGTTTATTCCTTATGGTGTGCTTTAAATCGATGAACTCACCGAGACTAACTTTTCGCGTGAGGTTTTATTTGAGATAATTATGCTCATACGTGCAAACAAATAAAACAGGGCAGAGAAGTATTGTCAATAACATCACGTGATATGAACGAAATAGGTCAATGAACCTACAAAGTCGTATCTTATCCTTTCGGTTAGCGATCGAAGAGAGATACAAGCGACGGTGGTTAGGTAGCGTAACGTTAGTGATATCTTATCTTGTGACCAAACATGTTGCTGTTAAGTTCCCTTTGATAAAGAAACGTGTGTTGAATGGTTTGAGAGTAGCGGTCAAAGGACAAAATAGTTCGATCAGAAAGGCGGACTTTTCATGCGGTTTTTCGCAATGTGAATGCTAAGGTTTGACAATTTTTGGGCGTATCACAAATGCCAAGTCTGAGGTGATGACAATAAAAATCGAATAATTGAAAAACCATCCACTTACGTCGTCTTCCTTGTGGAAACGAGTATCTCCCATAGCGTGTGGCTACCTTAAAACAAAAACGAATTCTGAAAAGCAGACACACAACGCGCTGATGACGATCCTCTTTTTCAAGGGGATGACGGCCATCTTGGTTGGTGGGAGTAACCACATGCTAGAGTGCATTCTGCGCTTCTGAAGACCTAACTGATAAAAGCTATCCTTAATTAGCTAACATAACACTCAATAATTCGTCATTCCTTTGAAGAAAGGAATCTACCGGCAGCACTCGAGAAACCAAAGCAGTATTATAGGTCGGCTGACTTAGTTTTGCCTCAAAGCTTATTGCGCTTCCACATACGTTACAGATAATGAGCTAGTGTCGATCTACAAAAAGTAATGTGTGGAAAAACCCAAGACATGCCTCCTTATATACGTGATGCAAGCGTCACTTGCTTAAGTCAACATCACTATACCGTGCATTAATACCACGCTAGAGGTCAATCTGGTTCGCATATCAAAATAGCCGTCGGGGCCTTCACTTTGGTTCTCTTCTCTCATTGACCTTTCCGCTCGCCACACTGCTATGTAGCCAATGATAAGGATCAGAGTGGTGAGAAACTCTTTCTGCTCACCGAGTAGCACCGCTAGCCAAGCGGCCAATACAATGACATTGCTCAGAATTAGACCTTTGTTGCTGGATTGACTTTCGAAGTTCTCTATCCCATTGCTCCATAAGATGCCCGACAAAAAGCTCAAGATCACCACGCTGTAGCTGATGAAGAGTGTTTCGCCGCTCAAGGTAAAGAGTTGGCTGTCGGTGAGCGATAACCACAGGCCGAATAAAAAGGGCACTAAGCCCATGTAGCCGAGCTTGGCCATAGTGCTGCGCGTGTGAGTTGTCTCCACGTAGTCTGAACTCATAGCTGCTGCTCTATTGCATTTTTGAGGGTAGTACTGGTTGGCGATGTAGAACTTGGGAAGGTGGCTACTACCTTACCTTCTTTGTTGACTAAGAACTTGTAGAAATTCCATTTCGGTTTGACGCCTGCTTGTTGTTGGATTTTCGAAAAGACTGGATTTGCGTCAGGTCCAGAGAGTGATGCTCGCGCCATCATCGGAAAGGTCACGCCATAATCTAGGTAGCAGATTTTAGCAGATTGCTCCTCACTCCCTCTGTCTTGACGAAAATCATTACTGGGGAAACCAACAACCGTGAACCCCTGATCTTTGTACGTTTGGTGGAGCTCCTCAAGTTGCTCGAACTGAGGAGTGAAACCGCACTGACTTGCCGTGTTTACAATCAATAAAGTTTTACCTTCAAATTCTTCACACAGTTCAATCTCTTCGTTTGAATTTAACAACCTTTGTTTGCCATCAAGTATCTCAGGACAGCTTGCTGAAAAGGCGAGTGGGCTTGTTAGGCTAGCAATTAGGGTGGTGGAGCACAGCAGTGAATGTTTCATAGGTCCGACTCATTTTTAGATTGCGCTACCTTTACTACGGTTGATCAATTTGAAATGATCACTTAAAAGACCGTAATCGCTTAAGAATCAGCTATCGGTGAGTAAATAGGGCGCCACTAAGCGCCTGATATTTATCTCGGCTCCAAGGAGGAGAGCCCAGCAGGTACATGTCTCTAATTTTACTGCGTAGGGATAGAGCATCGGCTCGTGGTGCGTGCCAATACTCTCGGTCCATGCTGAGTATGGCTTCTGCTTCACGAAATGAACTGCACCATTAATATTGGACACCAAATTAAGCGGCTTTGGAATTTACATATCGATAGTTATTCGTGAGTCGCTGTTATTCGATTTTTGCAACTTATTGTTGTCCTAAAGCTTTGCTTTTGGCATTTTTTTCTCAAAGTGCCAGCTAGCTCAGATTTGCCCCATTTTTTGTTTCAAACCAATCACAAGAACCGTCATCCCCTTGAAAAAGGGGATCTCATTCAGCGCGTTGCGAACTCGATGTACTTAACTTAATCAAATTTTTTCAATTGTCTACGCGCTTTGTGAGATCCTCACTTTCGTGAGGATGACGAATGTTGTTAGTTGGAGGGAAAAGGAAACTAAACCGTTTTTGTCCAGAGGCTCCTCAGCGCGATCATCGCTAACAAAGTTCTGCCCCAAGACGTTTTAGTTAATACTATCAATAGCAAGTTCCAATCAGCGTGATGACATACTTTTTCTAATCTTCGAATGTCGATAGGTTCCAGACCTTACCAATTATTAAGTCTATTCACTAAACAAATACCAAGTCAGGACAGATTGCAAAATGTCATTTATCCTGCCTTGTTACAGACGAAAAATTGACTTAAGTCTATGATTTGATTTGGTGGGTGATTTACAGTCAATCTCATTACTGGTTAAATAGGCGGCAAGATAAGCGGCAACTTACCATATATAAAGCGTTAAGTTTTAGGAGAGTCCAGTGTCATCGCTGATAGAAAAAATTAAAAATCGTAGCGAAAATATTAGAAATCAACGAAATACTTTCGTGTCGAAATTAGAAGAACTAAATAACACTCTCTCTGAGTCTTTAAGTGGGGTCGATGTGTGGGCGCAGTCTGCGCAAGAAACACTTGAGATGATTGGTCCTGATGATTGGATCTACGGACATTTATCTTTTAGTGATGGGGAGCTAAAAGTAGTATATAGATCAACAGAAGATGATTTTCATGACTCCATGAGTCAAGTGCCTGAAGAATATCAAACTGTTCAAACGAAAAATTTAAAATCTTGCCCTATTAAATGGCTTGAAAGGCTTTCTTCCGAAAAACAAATAAATTATCTTTTATCTAATATCGAAAAGTCTTTAGCTTCAATTGAAAGTAACACTATAGGCTCAATTGATTCATTAAATAAAGCCCTTGATTCACAATCAGAAGAAGTTGCAAACGAAACAATTAATGCACTTAAAGATACTAACTCTGAAGAGCTGCTGCGAGTCTGGCTTAAAGCAAGAAGCTCTATTCAATCAGATCCTTCAGATTCAATAACTCGATCTTCAAGTTATTTAGAGTCTGTTTGCAGGCTTGTATTAAAAGAGACTAATGAACCTTTGCCAAATAAAAAAGACATAACTAATTTAATTGGCGCGGCAGTAAAAGCACTTGATTTATCTGATAACTCAGAAGCTAACAACGATATGAAACAGTTATTTGGTGGAGTTAAAAGTATCTTTTCAGCCGTAGGGTCAATGAGAACGCACTTTGGAACTGCGCATGGCTTTACTCCAGGAGACTATGTTGCCCCTGAGCATTATGCTCGGTTAATTAACGATGCTTCAGCTACAGCAAGTACCTATATACTACGCAGGTTGAAACAAAAACTTAACAAGTCACTAAAGCAGGACTCGTAACAGTTGGCTCGGTTTCGCTTCGCTTCACATTTTAGCCAACAATTACTCGCCTCTTAGTGAGGCGTTATAGGTATTCTTATGGTTTCGCGTAGAAAAATTAAAGAGGCACACGAAAATAGTGTCTTAGCTTCATTCGGTGAATACTTGAAAGGCAAAGGCCAATCACTAACCGTGAAGACTCAACCAGATCCACCAGATGCTTTTGTAGAAATTAATGGCACTGACACTTGGATAGAAATTACCGATGCATTTTACAGCCAAGATGTTGCCATTAGCATAACTTCTTATGGCGCAGATGACGTTCCTCACAGACCTTCACAAGGTGGTTTAGTTGCTGACCCTGATGAAACAACCACTAGCAAGGTAGTATCAGTTATTTCTGAAAAACTTCACAAGCAAACAATGACTTCTATAGCCAACTCAAACGGAAAAGGAACACTTTTAGTTGGGTTGTATGGCCCTTTTTTTGATTTAGATGAAGTTGCTAATAATTTCCCTGAAACTTTAAAAGCCGATCTAGCAAATCAACAGATATTCGACTCGATTTATTTATACGAAACCTGTAATACGAATGTACATAAGTATAAAAAGGTTTTGTAATAAACCCCTTAAGTGAGTGTTAAGTGGGATTATTCGGTAATTACCCAGCGCTTATACATAAGTAGCTGCTCATTCTTGAAGTCGGATATCGTTCATCCCGTCTTTCAGATTGGCAAGGGAGAGTTACAGGAAAATCCGTCACCAAAAACGTTATTTATTCAGAGGAATTAATGAGCGATTTAATAGAGCAGAAAACATCTCAGAAAGTACTGGATGCGGCATTAAAAGTGCTAGAAGCAAGTTCACCTGTGCTTAGTGCTTTAACTGGTGTTGTGATTGAATCTGCAAAAGAGACCGAAAGGCTTCAAGGTACTGGTGAACTCGAAGCTCTTGATGCAGAAGCAAGAAAGCAAGCCATCTCTCTTAATATGGCAAAAATGCAGGCAGTTGTGGCACAAGAGTTGGCTATTGCTGAACGTATTAAAAATGCTCATGAAGTAGAAATTGAAGAGTATTACGAAGGTGCAGGAGCCGCTGGTTTAAATGCTTCAGGTAATCTTGATGGGGCATCAATCAGCTTAGGAGGAGAAAGCCGTAAAGTAACGAAGCGCGTGTACCGCTTTACTGGTGATAATAACCAACACCAATTATAGCAAGGCTAAGTTTATTTGGAGTTCAGCACATGAAAATTAAAACGGGCACAGATGCTGATTATCATCAATGTATCGCAATTAAACACGAGTACTTCAAGTGTCGTGATGCCTTTGAGCAGTTTCGGAAGTCTGCGGAACATTTAATTTTGTCTGAGCATGACAAATACAAGTCTTATCGTACATACAACTCATATTCATACTTTATACATCATTTATATGAGTTCCTATTAGCCTGCCATGCAAGAGATTTTGAAAACAAAAATATTACGAACAAAAAAGGTATCGAGAAAAATCAGTTCATTGATTCCCTAATCACGGAGGATGCTTATCGTGTGGTTAATGGGAGAATTGACCGTATTAAACGTGGAAAAGCTCCAAGTTATGAAAATGACATTTCTCACTATGAAAGTTTTTTACCGATACCAGTCTCATTTGCACAAAATTTCAGGGTGTATCGCAACAAGATAGCTGGCCATGCTTCTTATGAACGCACCAAAGATCTTAATCTAACGGACTTTTATTTAAAGTACCATTCTTACCTGTACTTACTGTTCGTTGATGTTGGTGAGTTTTGGGGGCGGCAGGGAGATGACTTTCCTGAACTTGAAGATGTTACAAATTTCATGAAAGCTATGACGCGAGAATAGACTGAACAAACATTTAAGCTATCAAGATACTTTTTCTAATCTGGAACAAGTGTTTTAGAGCGATAGACCTAAAACACTTTTGTCCACAAACGTGCCAGTTCGGTTTTCATCAGCTGTTTTCGTCAACGCAAAACAGACTCTGGTATGTTGTTACTCCCACAAATAAAAACTATTCGTCATCCCCTTGAAAAAGGGGATCTTCATCAGCGCGTAGTGACCCTCGTTGTGACCCTATTCGTGTGTTATTCATTTCTATTTAAGTCAGTCACACGCTGATGAAGCCCCTCGTCTGCAGGAGGATGACGGCCTAATTGGGATGGTTGGAAGAGCCTAGTAATTTAAGACTGCTCTTTCTAAGTAATATCGTAGATTTGATTCTTAATTTCGGCCAATCCGCTATTTCACTACAAGCTATTACTTGGCTGACATTAATGAAAGTAGTGGCTCAATCAATGAGCCATTACCTTCATTGGTCAAACGTTTCCTTTAACCACACGTAGACCATGTGATTTTTTGGTCAGCGCGCGATTGTTGGTAGATATCGGCGCACATAGGCTTGGTAAAGTCTACGGTTGCTGAGAAATTGATATTGATTTGAGAGCCATTACCTTCGTTGTAATAGGTCGTGTCACCGGTTTCCAAGCTGTAGACGTAAGTCTCCCATGTCGCATAAGATTCTTGGTTAGTCGGGTCGACAAGATCTTGAGGAACCTTATTACCAAAGTCGAATATTCCTTTCATTTTACCGCGAACATCAACCCAGTCAGCATTACCATCTAAGCTTATATTCGCCGTTGCATGATAACCACGAATATAACGGTCTCGAGAGCTGATAGAGCCAGGTAGATTTGTGGCATCATTAAGGTCAAATTGCTCTGCATACTTCAGTACATCTTGACGTAAAGGCGCGTTCGCCATCACTCTCAAGTCACTGTTAATGTCTCCGCGGTGAACAACCATCTTGCCACCTTCATTTAGTTGGAACAGGGCAATGTCACCCGACTTATCTTGAACCGAGAAATGGAAACCGTGTTGATGGCCTCCAATACCAGTAATCCACGCAGTTTGAAACTCTCCCGCTTCAAATGCCGTTACCGCTTGGTCTACCGTCGCGAATTGAGTCGCCAGAAATTGCACGATATTCGACATATGGACAGCTGGTGCCCCAGTGTCTTGCGAACTATTTACAAATTCTACGGAAGGGTTTTGATACAGTATTGATGCCGACAAACCTTTATCATTGATGGCTTCACCAGAAGTACTGTGGAATGTTTCAACCTCAACGTAGTCAATAGTGTGGTGCTTAACTGTCCATGACGCAGGGTTTTGATACTCAGGTACATCGAAGGTGGTAATTTCAGTGCCAACAGGCAGAGCCTTTGCGATGGATTGTAATTCCGAGCCACCCCAATCAAACGAACGAGCCACGGTTACACCGTGTGTCTCACCGCCATCCATTATAAGGCGTGAACATGCATTTGCTGTTGATAGGCCACCAATAACAGACGCCGCTGTGATGGCTGCCAAAGCGATTTTATTGAATTTGAAGTTTTTCATGATAATACCTCTAAGATTAATTTGTAATCAGGTTTATCGCGCTAAGCTGCAATGTTTGCCTGATTGATGGTGCTATCATGCGCCAGAATCGTTAGACTAAGAACTAGACCAAGGATGGGAACAACCCTCTCTTGTGGTAAAGTTAAAATCTAAGCAAAAAATCCGGATTTTTTAATGTCAGCATCTTTAGAACAATTAAACGCATTTGTAATAACGGTCGATAAGGGCAGTTTCAAACAAGCGAGCTACCAGATTGGGAAACATACGTCTACCGTGAGTGGCTTAATCGCGAATTTGGAAGCCGAGCTTGGCGTTGAACTCTTTATTCGAAAGCCGCGCTCATTAGAGATAACTCCAAATGGTTTGGAGCTATATCAATATGCGCGCTCAGTGATACGTGAATACGATCTGTTCGACGTTAAAGCAAATAGTCTTCTTGAAGGGCTGCCAAGCAGCCTAACTATTGCTGTTGACAGTGACCTTATGGGGAAAGAGCTTAGCGAGATTTGTGACAACGTTTTATCCACCTACCCAGCTTTGGAGCTCAAGGTGCTCAGCACTGACCCATTGCAAGTTCGGGGATATGTATTAAATGAACAAGCCGACGTAGGGTTTGGGGTTTCACTCTTTAGTGGTCATCACGAACTTACACTTGCCGATGGTTATTCTTTTGATGTCACCTTTGTGGCCTCGCCAAGTTTAGAGTTTAAAGAACAAGTGATCCCTTTAGAGCAAATTCGTGGTCAGGTACAAGTTGGGGCTTTATTTATGAAACAGCTTGGCAAACAAGATACACATAACCTGAGTTCACGAATCATCTATAGTAATAATTGTCGTAGCACGCTAGATTTACTCTCTCACAGCAACGCATGGGCGATGCTACCTGGCTTTATTTGCGAACGAGCTATTGCTGCTGGTGATTTGGATGAATTTTATATCTCACCAACAGGCGCTTTGCGAGCGAATCAATGGGCAACTGAACTGAGCTGGCTAACGGCAAAACCAAAAAATGCAGCGATGGATTTATTTATTAAGAAAGTTGCACAGTTGCCAAATCGATAATTTTTGTACGAATATCTCCCTAGCTTGAGCAATACACAGCAGCAGGTAGATAAGGGATTTTTAGACGATTCAAATCCAGCCGCACCACTGACACTATCTCGATTAAAGAAGCCAAATAGATACTTCAATTGTGCTTCAAGTGTTGGCCGCCAAAGTTCACTCTGTTTCAGTCAAGCTTTACCCATTTGTCGAGGTCTCAGAAGTAAGTTTTTTACTGAACTGGTTGTTTACCAATCGCCGAACTAGCAAGCATTTCCTTATTACTTGCCCATGTTCAAGTCTTGATATCAATATAGTGAAATTGAAATGACCGTGCCGGTTTCATCAACTTGAATCAACGCTTGCTCAAATTTCGCTGCGCCACTAGTCCAATTCCCACTGAAACCATAGGGCTCTTTCGGAATACCAAATAGGTTTTTGTCTAAGCTTTTGTTCAAGTTAAGGTCTTGATACACAGAGATTGCGTATTCGCCTGGAGCAATGTCATTTAATTTAGCAATCACTTCTTTGCCTTCCTGAGGGGCTTCAATGATGCGGCCAATAGTGTACTCACCTTCAGAAAACTTGGCTTTGTCAGTAAAAAAACCGACGCGGATATTACCTTCTGCGGCTACAAGGCCTGAAAGCTTTAAAGTCACCTCGGCAGCGTTTGCGAAACTAAGTGAAGCAAATAACAGACCAATAATGATAGTCAAACGTCCCATAGTTATCTCCTAGTGTGTGGTTTAATGGGTGAATTAAAGAATTTTGGGTAATAGTAGGCCTGTCTTTTGCTTCCACTCGGCAAATTCAGCATATCGAGCCATCGACTTGTCTTTATTGAGCATGTTTCGAATAAAGAAGCTCCACCAGTAGGCTAAAGCAACAAAAGGAAGCCAATGTTGTGCCATTAGTGCAAAGCCAAGATAGATAAGCATTTCTCCCAAGTAGTTGGGGTTGCGAGTGCGACTAAACAGCCCTGTGGTTATTAACCCCTTGCGAATTGCCAACACTGAATGCTTGTGTGCGTCACTGACAAAATGGAAGAAGCAACCTAGTATCACTAAACCAACGCTCAACCCAATCAACCAGCTAGGTAATACTAATTGCTGGCTGACGATTAAATAGGGGGCTATCCAGTAAGCGCCAAGCATTCCAAACACAAAAATCAAACCTGCTACAGGGTGAATTTCTTCTTCAAAACGTCGATCTCGGAAGCTGTATTCTTTTACCATCCACAAGCCACAGTAGGTGCCATGCAGTGCTAGATAAACCCAAGCTGAAGTTCCCCAGAAGTCGAACCAGGCCATCATAGCCAGAACCACGAAAGGCGTTAGTATTTTATGAGCATTGATGAAATGCCGCACTTGGGTGACACAAGGTTTCGATATTTTCATTGTTGTATCCTGGTTCTAAGTCGTTAAGTTTATATATTTACTGGCCCCATACTTCAATTATTGGAAACGATGGTGACATCTTGGAATGTTGGTGTAACACCCTAGAATTCAGTTGAAGTATGTGGTGCATGTGAAAAATTAGGTGCTTCCATTGAACGTACGACAAAAGTATTGCCGTTCATTTCTAAGGTTGCGTAAGAACACGTATTCGCCTTTGAATAACGCCAAAAGTAGATAAAGCAACGGTAAGATATAAAAGTGATATTTTCATAACAACATCTTTTAAATTGTAAACCGCCAGCACAGTTGTTGTGGTTAGTTCGTTGTTGAGGGTTTCATTATGTCTACAAATTTAGAATGACTAAACTTACATTACGCATCTTTTGGTTGTCTGTTTTTGTAGTGAGTTGGTCAATTGATCTGCTCCCACAAATAAAAACTAACCGTCCCCACTTGAAAAGGGGGGGGGATCTTCATCAGCGCGTTGTGACCCTATTCGGGTGTGATTCATTTCTATTTAAGTAAGTCACACGCTGATGAAAATCCTCGTCTGGACGGGGATGACGGTGTAATTGGGATGGTTTGAAGAGCGATAAGCTAAGCGCTATATGTTCACAAATTAAAATACCCGTCATCCCCTTGAAAAAGGGGATCTTCATCAGCGCGTTGTGACCCTATTCGGGTGTCATTCATGTCTATTTAAGTGGGTCACACGCTGATGAAGTCTTCGTCTGGACGGGGATGACGGCGTAATTGGGATGGTTTGAAGAGGGATAAGCTAAGCGCTATATGTTCACAAATTAAAATACCCGTCATCCCCTTGAAAAAGGGGATCTTCATCAGCGCGTAGTTGAACTTATTCCGGTGTCATTCATTTCTATTTACGTGACTACACGCTGATGAAGTCTTCGTCTGGACGGGGATGACGGCGTAATTGGGATGGTTTGAAGAGGGATAAGCTAAGCGCTATATGTTCACAAATTAAAATACCCGTCATCCTCTTGAAAAAGGGGGATCTTCATCAGCGCGTAGTGAACTTATTCGTGTGTCATTCATGTCTATTTAAGTAGGTCACACGCTTATGAAAATCCTCGTCTGCACGAGGATGACGGCGTAATTGGGATGGTTTGAAGAGGGATAAGCTAAGCGCTATATGTTCGCAAATTAAAATACCCGCCATCCCCTTGAAAAAGGGGATCTTCATCAGCGCGTAGTGAACTTATTCGGGTGTCATTCATTTCTATTTACGTGAGTCACACGCTGATGAAGATCCTCGTCTGCACGAGGATGACGGCGTAATTGGGATGGTTTGAAGAGGGATAAGCTAAGTGCTATATGTTCACAAATTAAAATACCCGTCATCCCCTTGAAAAAGGGGATCTTCATCAGCGCGTTGTGACCCTATTCGGGTGTGATTTATTTCTATTTAAGTAAGTCACACGCTGATGAAGATCCTCGTCTGCACGAGGATGACGGCGTAAGTGTGTATCACATCTTGGTTATGGGTTGCATCTACAGGCATCTTGGACTTAAATGTTTCATTCTTAGACTTAAAGGAGCCAGCATGTATCTCGTATTGTATTGCCATAACATTGGTATGACGGATTTTTCTTTTTTTGAAACGGAAGATTTTGACATAGAAGAAGGCTACACAGTCCGCGGGAAGTGGCCAAATGAGCAAGCATTTCGGCGTTATCTAGTTACAGAGTTTGGGGATATGAATCACTTAAAAGTGATCGATCTTATTGCTCAAGGCAAAGAAGCGGAGCGGTATTCTCCCTCTGAATTGCTTCAATTTGTGTAACGCAGGGTTCATCGGCAGTCTCTGTGCACTATTTGGGATTGTTGTGTAGCGTTTCGAAGTGCGCTTTTAGTGTTCGATGACCATATTTGGGCGCGACCATATCCATGGCCATAACGGTCATAAAAAATTCTAAGGGGCCACTGGCGTATTTGGGGGTTAAGTGCCGCGCAAACCATAATGCGCTTTTACGAATCCATTCGGGAATCATGCGGATTCGAGCACGCTTGCCGAGTACATCAAAAGCGATATCAACCATTTCTTGATGGGACAGTATCTCTGGGCCACCTACGGCAATTTCGGTCATGTTTGTCTCAATTGCGTCGACGCACACGCTAGCAAGATCGGCACCATGTATTGGATTACTGCGATATGAACCATCTCCAAATAAATACGCTTTACCTTTTTCTGCCATGTGGTAAATCTCGCTTAAATCGGAGAAAAAACCCGTAGGTCGAATGATACAGTAATCAATCCCAGAGTGTTTTAGCGCGAAGACAAACTTCTCCTTCGCTTGGCATATCGCTAAATCTTGTAACCTATCACCTTGAAATACCGACACATAGATAAACTTCTTCACCCCCGAACTCATTGCTTCGCGCAGTAGATTTATATTGGCTTGATAATCGACATCCTCATAGGACAGCTTATCAGATTGACGAGTAATCCCGATGGTCGAGATGACCACATCAATGCCTTCACAGATGCCACGCAGCGTGTCAGGCTGTGTCACCTGTGCGGTAATGATTTGTTCAGAGCGAAGACCTAAACTATTTAACTTCTTTGGATTGCGAGCAACTGAAAATGACGTCATATCGCGGCTTTCTATTTCGGATATCAGATATTGCCCTAGATAACCTGTTGAGCCTGCGATCAATACGTTTGTGTTCAGCATTAAGTTTGTCCTTTTAATCATCTGAGGTAATAGTAACGGAAATACTGAGGCACGCAGAAATCTTTGCTGGATGTGTTGGACTTTTTTGTAGATAAATATGAATAAGCCGTCGCGACGTGAGGTTGGTTGCGAAGTGGTAATGATTCCGAAATGACATTAGCTCCGAAACAACAATAGCTCCAAAACGATAATAGTTCCGAAACAACAAGTGTGAAAAATCGACTTATTCGGGAATAAGAGGACAATACACTCTGACACCGATAGTGAATATAAGCGTGATGATCAACACGACTAATGGTGTTGCGAACGTCGATGAATGTTGCGATATCACGAGGTAGATTCGAAGGTTAAACAGTAAACAGGCTAAAAATAGGAGTAATGGTAATTCAACAAGGTTACCTAAGCTCTGTGGGCCTACGCCGATTGAAGCAAGTAAAGACCACCAACCGATGACCCAAATGGGTAGTAGCGCGTCAGACCACTTTAACGCCTCAGCACGAAATGCTTTAACGCCAGCATAGCTCACGAGCAAATAATAGCTGGCTAAACAGAGACAAAAGAAAAGGATCACTACCATACTCCACGTCAATCAACGTAGTGATTATTACACACGAACTATCCGGTTATTGCGTTGAATTGTATAGAAAGTGTATGGTTTAACGTTGATTGTGTGGGCCAGTAATGAACGCTTTATCTATGATGGTTCAAGGTTCGACTTATCACTGTGTGTGGACATCGGACTGAGCTAACCGGTTTTTTATATAGTCGAGAAACAATTTGGTTCGGGTATGTTCATAATCAAGGGCTGGGTAATACGCATACATGGTCGAGTCTTCGGCTTGAATTTCGGGTAGTAACCGAACGAGCGCACCTGACTTGATGTCATCTTTAATCATGGCATCGTTACCGATTAAGATACCCATGCCACTTTTGGCGGCAAAAAACAACGCTTCTGGGTTTGTGGTGGCGAAATTACCAGACAATGTGACTCTTTGGTTTTTGTTTATTTTATATTCCCGCTGTGGCCGTTCGCCCCATATGAGGACGTTATGTTGCTTAAGATCTTCGATGGTGGTTGGTTCGCCATGTTGACAGATATAAGAAGGCGCGGCGTATAGGCCCACTTGTTGTTCGAACAGTTTGATCTGCTTCATGCTTAATGAATTGAGTTGTTCAATCTCGCGGCTAATGAAGATATCTAAGTTGGAGTCTGGCAATTGACCCGGTGCCGTTGTGATGAGTTGTATTCGAATCTCTGGGTATTTGAGCAAGAAATCGCTAAAGTATTGCACTAAAAACTTTGACCCGACTGCAATGGTGGCTCCAATCCTTAGCAAACCAGCCGGTGTTTGGTTGACTGAGCGTGTCTCGTCGATAATGGACTGAAATCGATCCATTGAATCTTTAGCTCGTTGGTAAAACAGTGCACCAGCTTCTGTTTGTGTCACTGATCGAGTGGTGCGCTTTAGAAGCTGCACGCCAATGATGTCTTCTAGCCAATGAATACGTTTACTAATCGCCGAATTTGTGGTGTTCATTCGTCGGGCAGCGCCATTAAAGCTCCCTTCTTCTACGACTCTTATATAGCTGTTAATACACTGAATCCAATCCATATCAGTTTTCCATTGTTTCTTTTGGGGATATAATCTATTTCCATCATACTCTATTATCATAAAGTAATACGCAATATAGACTAAGCGTATGAATAAAAAACAATCCAAACCCTTCAATAAAACCCCGATGCTGCTTGCTATGATGATCATTGCAACAGGCCAAGTAGGGGTCAGCATTTATTTGCCTTCGTTACCGCTAATTAGTGAGTCTCTATCGCTAACGCACGCTGATGCTCAAATGTTAGTGACACTATTTCTGGTGGGCTTTGGCTTGTCCCAGCTATTTTATGGTCCGCTTTCTGATTCAATAGGAAGGCGACCGGTCTTTTTACTTGGCCAAGGGGTTTATCTACTTGGTACTGTATTGTGTATCGTTTTGTCAGAACACTTGTTTGCATTGGAATTTGGTCGCCTTTTACAAGGTCTTGGGGCAGGCAGTGCGTCGGTGTTGGGACGCAGTGTGTTACGAGACAGCTATGATGGCAAACAGTTGACCAAGGCGTTGTCTTATATTTCAATGACCGCTTCGATTATGCCGATTATTGCGCCGGTTTTTGGTGGCTGGATTGCCTTTCAACTCGGGTGGGAGGCGGTATTCGTTTTTGTATTGGTTTATCTCATCGCTATTTATGTGTTGGGGTGGTTCATTTTGCCCGAAACACTGCCGTATGCCCCTCGTCGTTTTGAGATAAAAGGCGTGTTGCAGACGTATTCTAAGCTCATCGTCAACCCACAGGTGATCGGCAGTGCGAGTTACAACTGGATCAGCTACTTAGGAGCTGTTGTGTCGCTAAGCCTATTTCCATTTTTGATGCAACACGAACTGGGATTGACGGTTGCAGAGTATGGCTCGATTATGATTATCCCATCTGCAGGGCTATTGCTTGGCAGTGTTTCTTTGAATATTCTTAATCGTTACTTGTCGACCGCTTGGCTACTATTGCTCGCTATTAGCATAATGGCAACGTCTGGTTTATGGCTGTTGATGACATCCATATCGGTATTCAATTTGATCTTTTCTTTCACACTACTGACGATTGCACAGGGGATGTCGTTTCCGATTTCAATCAGTTTGTTACTTGGCCCCCATAAGCAGCAAGCGGGTTCAGTATCGGCACTGTCTGGCTCAATTCAAATGGTCATAGCAGGCGTATTAGGCGCACATTTAGTGGAGCATTGGATTGATGGACAAAAAAGCTTGGGCGGCTTTTATATGCTCTCGGCTGTGATGATGGCGGTTGTGTTACTGATGAGCCAGATTAAACGCTACTCCTCTACTTCGGCAGTGGAGTAACCGCCGTTAAAATGAAATTGGTCCTAAATTATTCATTTGTGTTAATACCCATTGCGTACGTTGCTGTACATAAGGCGTATTTGGGGTAGGCTTTATTTTATAAGGGTTCGGAAGTACGACTGCTAGCTGGGCACTTTGTGCGGCAGACAGCTGTTTTGCTGTGATGCCGAAGTAATATTGGCTTGCAGCCTCAACACCGTATATGCCTGGACCAAATTCAATCACATTGAGATATACTTCAATGATTCGCTTTTTACTCAAAATCGCTTCCATAAGTAACGCAATGTACAGCTCATACGCTTTTCTAACGTAGGTTTGGCTTGGGAACAAAAACACATTTTTTGCAGTTTGTTGAGTAATGGTACTTGCACCGCGCGATGGTGTGCCTGTGGTTTCGTTCAATACACTCAAGATGGAATCAATATCGATGCCGTAGTGCTTAGTAAACAACTGGTCTTCAGAGGCGATAACAGCCAATGGCATGCTTTGGGAAATATCTTGGAGTGGCACCCAATCATGAAGAACGCTGTCCGGATAGCTTTCAGGTGGGAATAGCGTACGGCTGATTTGCCAACCCCAGACTGGTGGGTTGAGAACCTTTAATGAAAAAACCAGTAAGATGGGGACACCAGCTAAAATGAGTATGGTGTTTATAATTAGTTTCTTTATCATAAAATTCAAAAAGTTAGTACATTAGTCCGCGAAAAGTAATTGTAGGTGGCTTTTGGCAGTGACACCAGAATAAACAACAATGATGGGCATTATTTTCCTATTAGTTTGAACTATCTAGGGTATGATTCGTCTATAAGAAACGACAACATATCATTAAGGAACGACGATGCTAGTGAATTTTAGGCGAAATACAATCTTGTTGGCTTTCATGACTGTTGCGCCTACTGTATTGGCAAATACGAACGAACCCGCACCGGTAACCGACATTATTCATGTTTCCGAGAATACAAGCGTTTCTGAAAACACAAATACCGAGACGGTTAATGCCACGGAGAGCGTGAGCACAGAGTCGGTAGTCGCTGAGCCAACCAAAAACAATAATGTAGCGGCAGAGCCTGCAGCACCAGCGAGTAAAATCGAAGCGACATTAAACCGTTTCAAAGAAGCGGATGCGACGCATCCATTTTTTGAGAATGCCTATGGGTATGCTGTGTTTCCAACGGTTGGCAAAGGTGGTTTTGGGTTAGGTGGCTCTTATGGTGAAGGCAAAGTCTATCGTCAGGGCGTTCATGTGGGTGAGACCACTTTAGCGCAGTTGAGTTTCGGCCTTCAGCTTGGAGCTCAGGCTTACAGTGAGGTCATTTTCTTCGAAACTAAAGCCGACTACTACGCGTTTACTAGTGGTAGTTTTGAGTTTGGCGCGCAAGCTTCTGCTGTCGCGATTACATTGGGGGCAAGTGCACAAGCGGGATCAACTGGGGCAGGAGCGCAGGCTGGGGATAATCAAAGTAAAGCGGCGTACATTAATGGGATGTCAGTGTTTACCTTGACCAAAGGTGGCCTGATGTATGAAGCGGCCATTGGTGGCCAAGGTTTTACGTTCGCACCGAACAACAATTACGATAATAAGTAACACTTAGTAATAGTAATAGTAATAGTAGATTGTTAAACATAAGTCATACGCACGATTCGTGATGACACAAAGCCTCCGTTTTGGAGGCTTTGTGTCATCAAGGCTGCGCGTTGGTTCTGTGGGAATATCACTGTAAATGCCATCAACGGTGGCAACTTCAATAGCTAAACTGAGACAGGTTGTGGTAGTTGGTCCGATTGATTGAGTTTAATAACCAAATGAATAAGCAACATCACACCTGTCACCGCTAAGCCAACAAGAATGCCTCCCCAGATACCGGCCAATTGGTAATGCTTCATTAAGTACCATGCCGATGGTAGACCAAATATCCAGTACCCAATCCCACTCATAATCGTGGGCACAATAACAATTTTCATCCCTCGAAGTAGGTTCATCGCTAATAACTGCCATGCGTCGACAACAAAACTGAGTGCGACAACCCAGATCAGTGAAGAGAGCATGTGTGTTAGGTCAGTGTCACCTTGGTCATCGAGTTGGAATAGGTTGGCGATAGCATCTGGCCACATGATAAAGACAATGGCTAGAACCGCGCTTAATACGGTAACGAGCGCGAAGCTTCGTTTAGCGGTTGCTTTTATGCCCGCAAAATTATTATTGCCGTAATCCTTACCCACCAAAATCGCTGACGCTTGAGAAAAGCCAAAATTGATGTTCCATGTAAAACTTAAGCACTGCAGCAGAATTTGGTGAAGGGCAAGGGATGCGATACCAATCATGCCTGACATTAATGTCCCACCATAAATCAGCCCCATTTCTAAGCCAGCCGCGATCGCGATAGGTAGACCCATAGAAAGCAGTGGTAACACTAGCTTCCATGAATACTCATCAAGTTGACGCCATGGTGCATATTTATAGTAGACCGGACGCTTGAAGACCCAAATACTGTAGCCAATAAGGACGAAAGAAGCGGCCAGTACAGTGCCGATACCAAGGCCGGCTATACCCATATTGAGTGTAAACGCGAGACCATAACTCAATGGAACATTTAAGATGACAGTCACTAAAGACATGATCATGACAGACTTCGCATCGCCGAAATTACTTGTGAGTCCGCGTAAAATCAGTAGTAGCAGTGTCGGTAACATTGCCCATTTCAGTGTATCTAGATACTTCATGGCGATGGTGATGGTACTTTCTGGTTGCTTTGCGAACATGAGAAATTGAGGCGCATAAACAAACAAGAATGTGAGTAGGATACTTAACACCACAGACAATATCACGGCGCCTTTGATTGCCAGCCGAATTTGTCGATGCCCGAATTCGGGCCTTGCTACTGATTGCCCGTATGCGATCGCGATTAAGTTTGCAACACACCCCACTGTGCTTCCTGCAACGAGAAAAACAAACGTGTAAACCGAAGCACCTAAACCACCTCCTGCAAGATCGGCTACACTGAGTCGAGCCATCATCCAAACATCCGTCAATACCAATGCCATAGAGATAAGCTGAGAAATAATCAATGGGGTCGCGAGAGAGAGAATTTTTTTCATGATAGCCTCGGGTGATGAGTCGAGTAGTTTATATAACTCGGTGTGGCGTTCAATCAACATTTATGCCACTCTCATATGATTTGAAGTCATGTGAGCAATTATGAATCCCTATTCGAATATTCCTTATTCACACAACAGCCTAAAGGTGTTTGAAGTTGTCGCAAGGCATATGAGCTTTACAATGGCGGCAAATGAACTTCACGTAACCCAAAGCGCAGTGAGCCGTCAGGTAAAACAACTTGAAGATGAGTTAAATGCATCTTTAATTGTGAGAGGTCATCGAACGATTCAGCTGACGCTGAAGGGGCAAGAGCTTCAAGACGTTCTAGAAAGGAATTACCGTTCGCTGCATTCATTGTTGGATTCCTGGCGTGTCACACCGAATCAAAAGATTGTCATTCGAGCGGCGTTAAGTTTTGCTACACGTTCGTTATTGCCAAAGATTCATCAGCTAAGTGAGCGCTATCCTAACAATGAAATTGTTGTCATTCCGGTCATTGATGAAGAAGAGAGTTTACGTGCGGGCGACTATGATCTATTTGTGTTTACCACTCGCTATGGTGAACGTTTTGAACATGACCCCGAAATATTGTTCTTACGAGAAGAGTACATGGCGCCGGTGTGTACTAAACCTATGATGAATGATCATGGTGATATGGACACGTTGTTGTCGTTACCTAGGCTTCACCCGACACTCGATCATCACGATTGGCGTGTTTGGCTTAAAAAAGTGGGTCACGTTGATCAAAAAACAGTAAGAAACTCGACGTTTTATACATTGGATCTCACATTGAGTGCCTGCCTATCAGGGCAGGGCGTGGCGGTCACAGACTTATTACTCGCGTTACCTGAATTGGAGCGTGAATACTTGTTTTGCCCTAGTCATGCGCCAGTGCATTACAGCGCATGGCGTTATTATTGCCACAAAAGAACCGACTCTCCGGTGGTTGATGAGCTTGTGGAATGGCTGAAAGCTGAAACGCAACAGGAACTTGAAAAATTAAAGAGGTTATCAGAGCATCATCAGTGGGGCATACCAGAATTCTAAGTACCAAAAACTAGTGATTAATCACTGAAATTATTGTCGAGGCTTGCTAGTTTTCACTTAAGTATAAAAGACAATGACCGTCTACCGCGACTATAGGCGATGGCTGAGAGAGCTACCTACATTGTTAAGACGTTATAGGATTGAGTAAATGAGAAGTTGGATTTTTTTATTGGTGTGTATTGCCATTACGGTATGGATGATATTTGATTCAGGAAAATCTGACCAAGTATTGTCCATGTTTGAGCATGTCACTTTGCCTAACGTTAATGACTTGATGGAGTATGTGGGACAAGGTTTTTACTATGTTGCGTTGCTCATTGGTGTCGTATACCTAGGGCGTAAGTTTAAAAACCAACGCCGCAATCAGGAATAAATCTTGCCGTAGTTGCGAATACAATCCGTTGTTAATACAACGAAAGCTCATTTAGGAGCAGCCCTAGTCGTTGCACACAAAAATAATCGTTGCACACAAAATAAAACGCCCCCAGCG
>NZ_JBFROV010000019.1:115940-224805 GCF_041471725.1 Vibrio sp. 10N.261.51.F12
CGCTGGGGGCGTTTTATTTTCCGTTAAATTAGGCTTTGCTGATTAATCTAAGAATCGCTTTGTTGATGCCGATGAGGTCACTGACTGATGATGCACTGTTAACCGCTTCGATAAGTGATTCTTTGCTGCAACAAGGAATAATATCAATATTCTTAACTTTACCGACCAGGGTACTCTTCATCAATTGGAACGTTTTCTCTTCAAACATAATAATCAATTTGCCTTTGACGTTGTAAGTATCAGGGCTGGATGGCTTAAGCCTAACTGAGTTATATGACAGTTAATTGACCACCAGCTGGGGGGTATTTTTATAGTTTATAAGTAAATTTATTTTTACGCCGAGCATAGTAGTCGTTTGGTAAATTTGAATCAAATGGAAAGATATTATAGATAACAGCAGATCATATTTCTTGTTGATTATTGTACACAAAAATTAATTATTCTGTTTAAAAAACAGATAATTGGGATAAATTGAATGACAAAAAAATTAACGTTACAAATTGCAAAAAGGAGAGATAAATTAGACGAGAGAAGTTATAAAACGTGACACATAACGATTAATGCGAATCATTGGCATTTTGGTGGCAATATTGCCCACAACGGTCAGCGACCGTTATGGGCATATTAGTGTATTAGTCAGGCGATAGCCAAAAAACGGCATCTTTGACTTTATCGCTACGAGGGGTGCCCTTTGCTAAGATAGTAAACTGAGTATCTTCTCTCAGGCCAGAAAAAGCACGAATCTCAGTGACGGAATTGCTTCTATCAAGCAGTAGGTAATCGTAGTCAGGATCAATGCCGTCCAGGATATCTTGTGCACGCTCCGCACTGACTCGCGGTACCGACCAATCATGGTAAAGGAAAAATATAGACGTCATCGTCTCCGAGAATCGCAAGCTTGCAATACGTTCACGTTTTTCTTTTGGAATTTGTTCCACAAAAGCCTTTAAATCCGGTTTCATATCTTTTGCGATATCAATCGCTGGAAATAAGTAGGTAAAGGCGCTAGAAAAGAACAAAGCCGTAATAATCGCTAGCTTACTCCACTGCGGCCAAGGCTTGCGCTCCACCGTTACCATGAGTCCAATCGCGATAAGTGGTACTAGGGCAATCCAGTGCCAAGATGTTAGCCATACCATTAATGCGTCAGGAATTTTATGCGCGGGGAGAAGCCCAGCCCACAATGGAACCACCGCAAAAGCAATCAGTACGAACGACATCAGTGCGAGCCAACCTCGTCGATACCAGTCAAGCCACTTTCCAGCAAACGTTTGAAGCGCATCCGCGATCATTAGTGCAAATAATGGCATGAGTGGTGCCAAATACATTGAACGCTTGGTGACAGAATAAGATAGGACAAAGATGGCTAAGGCAAACCAGAATATTAAAAAGCCATCTATCCAATTTAATTGCTTGGGTTGACGTAGTTTGTAGAAAAATCCGCCAAGCCAAAGAACCAGTAATGGGGTCCATGGCGCACCATATTCCATCACGCCTTTGACGTAATAAAAAGGTTTACCAGCGTTGTTATGACCCAGAGTGTCGGTCGCTTTGCCTGTTAATCGACCTACTTGGTTATCCCAAAACCATGCTTTCCAAAGCTCAGGAGAGGCTGTTTTGTAAAATGGATAGATCCAACTCGCTGCGACTAGGCACATGACGGCAATGCCGCCAATATGCATCAATACAAAGCGGCTCATAGAGGCCGCTTCATCAGGGAACTGCTTTCGTAGCGTGAGCGCACGAAGGACCAAAGGAACCCAAGCCAAACCAATACATAAAACGATGGCAACAGGCCCTTTACTTAAAAAGGCTAAGCCTGTAAACGCACCAGCAATGATCAAATAACCCAGCTTTTGACGCAGGTATGCTTCAGAGAATGCCCAAATGGCCGCAATGGTGGTGAACATGAGTGCGGCATCAACTCGAAGCCAATGGAAATTGAGAATAAAGCCTTCTAACGTTCCAAGTACGGCCAGCGCCGTCCAAGCAAAGTTTTCGCCTTTAAACAAAAAGGCAATTCGATAGGTAGCCGCAAGGGAGCCTAAACACAATAATGCAAGCGCTAAGCGTCCCGCCATAATGGCGTCGAGCCCCGTGACTTGCATGAGCAGTGTCGACATGACGAAGAAAACCGGAGGTTTTTCCACAAATGCGATGTCGGCGAAGCGAGGAATGATGTAATCACCGGTTAAGTGCATACTGTGAATAATTGCTGCGACACGTGGTTCGTCTGGCGTCCAGACATCGTGGTCAAATAAACCACTAAAAACAACAGCAACAATGGCAAGCAACAAAAATACTTTCCAATGTGTATCATTGGTTTGTTGACTTGAGTTTGTTATCGACACTTTTTCTTCTCCTTCAAAGTGACCAATAGGAAAGCGACCACTTTAAATTGTTAACAATTTAAAGATAAAAGGGGGGCTGATTCTAATGGGCTAATTTTTCTACAGCAATTGTTAATTACTGAATATCCGTAAAAAATTTTGTTTCTGACGTCAGCTTGACAGAACTATATCTTAACATTCAAATCAATAATGTCTTCAATTTGTAACGATAGATATTGATATGTTTGTGCCTAAATCAATATAAGCGGCGATATTGATATAATAAATGAATCTAGAGAATCCGTTGCATTAAAGTGTGATATGGATCTACTATGTATTCGAAGGTGATGGGGTTCCACCTACTTAACCGCCAATCTGGCTAATGACTCCTACAGTTTTAGAGAACAGGTGTATCTGTTGGAACAGTCTATGTTATAGGCTGCGAACTGTAGTGATAGTTTACTCTTTCGAGAGTGGTTATGTTAGTTCCGCCCTACACCTGTTTTCCTTATTTAGGAAAACGACATGCAATATGCTCAAGAAATCCATTCAATGTGCCCTATCCAAAAGGGTGATCTCCATGCGTCAGCCCCTATCCCTGTAGAAGGGCGCTGGATCAATCCAAAAGAAGTCATTGCGATCTCAGGCCTAAGTCATGGTGTAGGAACGTGTGCTCCGCAACAAGGCGCTGCCAAACTCACACTCAACGTCAAAGAAGGCATCGTTCAAGAAGTCCTTATTGAAACAATAGGCTGCTCAGGCATGACACACTCAGCCGCGATGGCGTCTGAAATTCTTACCGGAAAAACCATTCTAGAAGCGATGAATACCGATCTTGTCTGTGATGCGATTAATGTAGCAATGCGGGAAATATTCCTACAATTTGCCTATGGTCGTACACAATCGGCCTTTTCATTGGATGGTTTAGAGGTTGGTGCAGCACTTGAAGATTTAGGAAAAACTCAACGTAGTCAGGTCGGTACCAGTTATTCCACACTAGCGAAAGGTCCTCGATATATGGAAGTGGCTGAAGGGTATGTCACTTTGCTAGCGCTAGATGAAGATGGGGAGATTATTGGTTATGAATATCTCAATCTTGGCAAGATGATGGCGGAAATCAATAAAGGTACCTCAGCGGATGAAGCGCTGGTATTAGCAAAAGGTACCTACGGCCGCTTCGATGAAGCTGTTAAAACCGTTAATCCACGTCAAGACTAAGCTGAGGGCCACATTATGAATACCATCAAACAAACACTGCTCAATGAAATGAATTTTACCTCTATTGAAGAGGCGTATGACTATTGCTTAGAGATGAATATCGATCCAAAAGCACTGGTTCTTGATACACAGCCTATCGCTTTCGATAATGCATGTGATGCGTACACCCTTGGTACCGCATTAGCGTTGCACCGTCGACCGGATAGTGCGGCTACCGCAGCTAATATTATCGGGGAAGGTCTACAAGCTTTTTGCAAACCGGGCAGTGTTGCGGAACAGCGCCAAGTTGGGATCGGTCACGGTGCACTGGCCGCTCGTTTATTAAGTGATGATACCCAGTGTTTTGCTTTCCTTGCTGGCCATGAGTCATTTGCCGCTGCGGAAGGGGCAATAAAAATTGCATTAAATGCGAATAAATCACGTAAAACGCCGCTAAGAGTCATTTTGAATGGCCTTGGTAAGGACGCCGCTTATCTGATTTCTCGTATCAACGGTTTTACGTATATCCGTACTCAATTTGATTACGCAACAGGTGAATTAAATGAGGTAAGTCGCAAACGTTTTTCAAAAGGAGAGCGCGGCGAGATCTTGTGTTATGGCGCCGATGATGTACGAGAAGGCGTTGCGATTATGCATGCCGCTCAAGTCGACGTGAGCATAACGGGTAATTCGACCAACCCGACTCGCTTCCAACATCCAGTTGCGGGGATTTACAAATCAGAAAGATTAATACAAGGTAAGTCCTATTTTTCAGTGGCTTCTGGTGGTGGTACAGGGCGAACTCTTCACCCTGATAACGTCGCAGCAGGCCCGGCAAGTTACGGTATGACCGATACGATGGGTAGAATGCATGCTGATGCACAGTTTGCGGGTAGTTCATCGGTTCCTGCTCATGTTGCCATGATGGGCTTTATTGGAATGGGAAATAATCCGATGGTTGGTGCATCCGTAGCGCTTGCAGTCGAAGTCGACATGCGACTCAATCGTTAGCACTTAGCACTTAGCACTTAGCACGTTAACACAAGGGTCATTGCAAGATGATTGTTCGATTACTTCAATAATAAGAAAGTCATGTCGTTGCTTGACCGTTCAGGTTACTGAACGGTCTTTTTTATCGATGTTTATAACTCGATAACATTGGACTCATTTTCATTAATCAATCGATTGACAAATTGTTCTACAGGGATGGGACGATCGTAGTAGTACCCTTGTCCAATTTGGCAACCAAATTGGGCTAATTTTCGAGCTTGCTCGCGAGTTTCAATTCCCTCTGCAACTACCAGTAAGTCTAAGTTATTTGCCATCGCAATCATCGCTTGCACTAATTGTTGATCTTTGACATCGGTGGTGATGTCTCTAACAAAAGACTGGTCGATTTTAATGCCATCAACGGTGAAACGTCGTAAATAACTGAGTGAAGAATAGCCGGTGCCAAAATCATCGAGCCAGACTTCGATTCCACTTTCCCTGATTGCCTTTAATGTGCGCTCCGCTTCATCTTCATCTTGAAGCAACAAGCTTTCCGTGATCTCCATTCGAATCGTTCTCGCCGGAACTTGGTATTTTTCCATATAAAAAGCGAACATTTCGACGAGGTTTTGTCGGTACAATTGTTTCGAAGAAATGTTAATCGAGGCGTGAAAGTCGCTGTCGAAATAAGGCATCCATTGCTGGATTTGGAAGCAAAGGTTTTCGATTAGCCATTGACCCAATGGAAGGATCATGGCGGTCTCTTCCGCGATTGAGATAAAGTCCGCCGGTGAGATTAAACCGATCGTTGGATGACGCCAGCGAACCAGAGCCTCTGCACCGATGGTTCGTCCGGTTTTTAGGCAAACAAGAGGCTGAAACCATAATTCAAATTGTTTTAAGTCCGAAAGGGAACGCCTTAACTCACGTTCCATGTTTGCTCGATGAACGACGGATTTGAACATTTTAGGAGTAAACAGTTTATGTGTGTTTTTGCCATCAGACTTGGCTCGATACATGGCAATATCAGCGTGTTTAATTAGCTCGTCAGCGGATTTGCCATTGTATGGATAGCGCGCAACGCCAATACTGCCTCCGACCACTAGCTCTTCATTTTCCATCAGTATTGGAGAGCGTACTGCAACGAAAATTTGCTTAACGACAGAGTCGACATCCTGAATGGATTTAAGGTGGGGGATTAACATCAGGAATTCGTCGCCGCCGATTCGGGAGATCATTGTCAGCGGGTGGTTATTAGTGATGTCTCTAGCACAGAGTGTCAGCTTTTCCGCCAATCGTATCAGCAGGAAGTCGCCACTGTCATGGCCGTAGTTATCATTGACGACCTTAAACTCATCGAGATCCAAAAAAAGCACAGAGAACGATGTCGCGGGATAAGACTTTATCGTACTTTGTAGGTGTTGAATGAACTGTGTTTTGTTTGGTAATTCAGTTAGAGCGTCATGATAAGCGAGATGGGTGATCTTTTGAGTTCGTTGCTCAAGTTTTGCTGCCATGGCTCGAATCGCGCTACTTAACTCTCCAATTTCATCAGTGCGCTTACTCGTGTCGTCATGGTCATTTAGGTCAAAATCACCTCGGCCAATGGCATTGGTCCTAAGTGTGAGATTGGTAATTGGACGGCTTAATCGTCTTGATATAAATGTGGCAATAACCGCTGAAAACAAGAGTAACGCTACGGACATAATGAATAGTGACAAATACAGCTTCTGTTCGATTTGCGAATTGACGGCTGCTACGATCTTGTCCGCAGCGTCAACATGATCTTGGACGTTATCAGTGGACATAATCAGATAAAGGGCTGCTGCCACTTTGTCGTTGATTATAATGGGCTGAATGACCGTCACTTGTTGGTCAGTAATCTGTTGAACGGTTTTGGCATCCGAAAATACTTTGACTAGCGCTGGCAGCGATGAGCTAGGAAGTGATACTTCATCATTTTGTACAATGAACTCATAATTCTGGTCCAGTAAGGAGACATTGATGACCTCTGGGTAGTCCTTTATGGGTTGAAGTAACTGTGTCGTGATAGCGACGTTATGTTCATTCAACGGGTTGACTAAAACGGATGCTAAATAGCCCGATACCTGGGTCGCTCTTCGTACAACGGTTTTTATGCTGGCTTGCGTATGTTGAGCGGATAGCTCAGCCCGTAAATAATCAGATTGAGTTGAGGATAACCACAAATGTACGGCGATGCTCGCCGAGATCAGCGTGGTGGCAAGCAGAAAGGTTGCAAGTGTGTATTGACCTTGAAGGCGAAGCCGAAGTTTCATCAATTCGCGACCCTTGAACCTAGATGATAGGATGATGTTGGTGACACAAAAATTGAGGGTTCATGATGCATATTATTGGTAACACAGCAGAAACGTATACACGGGTTACCCGAATATTGTTGGCTATGGTCAAGGGGCTTATTGGTTTTATGCACCGACATTCCTTTATATATCAAACTCTATTTATATTAGTTGATTTTATCGCAGTATCGAAAAAATCCAGTATGGATTTGTAGAGTGCTAGACCCATTTCATTCATTCTTTAAGTGAAGTTTTGTTGATTGATGTATAAACAAGTATGTTATCTAACCGGTTGAATATAAAAGCATTCCGATTTAGAGTAAATGCGTATAATTTCAACAGTATTTCACTGGGTATTGTAGAAAGGGTGTAGTTGTATCATTTGTGGTAATTGGTTTTCAAGATGATATAACTTTAATTTATTGGAGTAAGTTATAAGATTGTGACCTTAGTTCTAAAGTCATTGTTACGGTTATTCTTCTTTGAACGTTAAAATGACGTTGATGTTGAGTCCTTTTCTAACGAGAGCATTGTGAAAAAGAAATTATTGATTGGAATTGTCTGTCTACTATTACTCGCTGGTGGCGGGTGTGCTGCGTATTTTTTGGGTTATTTTGATGATGGTGATGATCAGACCACGCCAGATAAACCAATGAAGGAACCGCATCAAGAAGAAATGCTGGACAACGACAAAAAAGGTATCGTTCCAACACCGGATATGCCAGCTTTAGTGGATAGTGACGTTCAACCCGGTCACTACTTTGTCTCTGAGCTCTCTGTCGCCATTATGCTTCAACCCGATGATGATGCCCTGAAAGATGGCACCGCATTTTATGGTGAAGAGCTTCGAGTCATGGAACATGCCCAAGAATGGATCCGTATTGCACCTATTTATCAACTCGAAGAAGATCAAAAAGAAGTCTCACAATGGGTAAAAATAGAGGGTTTATCAACGGAGCCCGTTGTCTTAACGGGACCTCGATGGCAAGCAATACTGTCCGATACAATCGCGAATAGTGACGATTATAATCGTTATCAAGAGCGGTTTTTTAGCGCTACGACATCATTGATTGAAAATAAACGGTGTCGTTTATCTGATTTTATCGAAGTCGATGGTTGGATCAAATCTATCAATCATCCTAACAATGTTTATTTTAGCTATTGTGGTGGGCTCGATGTCGCGAACAAGGTGTACTTGAACGTTTCAACGGGTGAGATCTTTTGAGCATCTTAAAGTATTACGTTGGTTTGAATGATACATACAACGTCATGTTGTGATGAAATCTTAAAACCAACGACTGAATGGGCCAGTAAACCTGTTATATCTGTGGGTTGCGTAGCGAGATAATCTGACGATTAGCGAGAGCCAGTTCAGTTTCAATGCCTTTAAAATATTGATTATAAAGATCATCAAACTTGCCGTTGTGCGTTATTGTCTTAAGCGCATGTCCGACTCGCTCTGCGAGTTCTGGTTTTTGAGCATTGACGTAGAACACCAGTGGAAACGGGTAATGAATCATAAGATCCTCGACCATCGAAATATCATGCTGATCTTGTATCCGTTGTCGGTAAATATCTAATGCTTCGTTTGCACCAAAACAAACGAAATCGAATTCGTTATCGGCTAATAAGTCGAATATGGTTTCAAAATCACCTTCCTCAATCACATTGAATCCATTGTGACGAAATAAATCCGCATCAGCCCACGTTTTTGGTACTCCTACACGTTTATCTCTTATGGCATCAGGCGAATGAAATTGTGCTCGTTCGGCAGTGCGAATAAACAGGATTCGCTGACCTAATAGCTCTTTAACTAATGAATGGTTAATCTCAATGAATGCGCTATCGTCAAATTTTTTATTGCCTTTCACCGTCACTAAAATGTCAGTGCCATTATCAAAAACACGTCCTTCATCTTCGGCCTTTGGGTAGTCTTGCCGGTCATCGATAATGGTGATTCTTCTGCCAGAAGCGTCATCCATCGTCGATGCAATTAATTGCAATAATTCCAGCTCATATTGTTGCCTAGGTGAGGATTTATTTCCGTTCCAAAATTTAATAACCATAGCGCGAGCTCCTGTAAGCGCGTTCAAAATAAAGTGCGTTAACCTATGTAGACTAATCAAATGTATTGATTTTGACATAGGTATTCTTCACATGTTCATGATTTTTATAGATAAATGTTAATGTATAAATTGTGGTGTGAGTAGTGGTAGTGATGTTAATTATAAAGCGCTTTCTTAAAAGATAAGGTGATCACAGTTTCATAAATTACATTGTGATGCCAGTTGCTGAACTTAACTAATTGAAAATAAAGATATTATTTTAGGCATCTAATTTGTTGCTTATCGATTTTTTACGTTAACTTGCTGATTTTAAATGAATTAAGTAAATGTGATCACGTCGATATTTCTTTGTGCTGGTTTTGCTATCGAGAGTGCGAGTACATAGTATCCTTTAAGAAAGCGCTTTCTTTTTTGTTAACCCCCCTATGACAACACGATTGGAACGGCGCTTATTCACTCTTATAGAAAAGGATTTAGTGATGCATAAAAGAACACTCATCGCCTCAGTATTATGTGGAGCAATAATGACTGCAGGCGCACAGGCTGCAGAAATCAAGCAAGGCGGTACACTGACAGTGCCGATTATCAATACGGGGTTTGTTGACAACTTTAATCCATATACAACAAAAGATTTATATCATGGCGTGATGTTTGAGCCTTTGATGGTTTTCAACAATATGACAGGAGAAACAAACTGGAGACTAGCGGAGTCAGCCGATTACACTGATGACTTAAAAACGATAACGGTTAAGTTGCGAGAAGGGCTTAAATGGTCGGATGGCAGCCCTTTGACTGCAGAAGATGTCGCCTTTAGCTTTAACATGACTAAAACCGCGCCCGCTTTTGACCAAAAGGGTATTTGGTCTGGCGGTAATCTCACTGCTGTGAATGTTATCGATGAACGCACCGTTACGTTTGAGTTGAAAGAAGCCGATTCAACCTTTGTTTGGAATTTTCCCGCGTATCACATTGTCCCGAGCAAAGTATGGAGTAAAGCGAAGGATCTGACGACATTTACTAACCCGAACCCTATTGGTAGCGGACCAATGACAACGGTTAAGTATGTGAAGCCACAGCAGGTTGAATTGTGCCGTAACCCAAACTATTACCTGGAAAATCTACCTCATCTAGACTGTATTACTTATCGCTCGTATAACGACAATTCTCAAATACAGCCCGCTCTTATTAAAGGAGAGATTGACTGGGGTTCAAATTTCATCGCGGATGTAGAATCGACATTTGTTGACCAGGACCCTAGCAACCATCATTTTTGGTATCCGGCAAACGATGCCATCCACCTCTATGTAAACACCAAAGAAGAACCGTTTGATGATTTAAAAGTTCGCCAAGCGCTATCTATGGCCCTCGATCGTGACGCAATTGTGGACATTGCCGCCTACGGTTACCCAACCGCAAACTTTAATGTTGGCGGTATTGGTGAGTTATACCTGAACAGTATCGATAAGTCGGTTAATGCAAAATTTGCTGAACTGACTCGTTATGATGAAGACAAGGCTAAGCAACTGCTCGATGAAGCGGGGATTATAGACCGAAATGGCGATGGATTCCGAGATGACAAATCCGGTAATACCGTTGAGTTTGATATAGAAGTGGTTAACGGCTGGACCGACTGGATCCAAGTGGTTCAGATGGTGTCAGAATACTATGAAGAAGTCGGGATTAAAGCCAATGTAAAAACGGTTGACTGGGCGGTTTACGATAGCAATCTAAAAGACAGTAACTACAAAATGTCGATTAACTGGTCGATGGTCGCGACGAACCCTATTTTAGCTTACCAAGAGTATTTTTCTACGTCGCGTATCGGCAAAACATGGCATGCAGGCCACGGTGTTAACAGTGCGGAAATTGATCAGCTTATCGAAAGCTTCGGTAAAACGGGCGATGTTGCTAAACAACAAGCCATCATTTCTGAACTACAAGAATTCACTGCCGAGAATCTACCGTTTATCCCACTGTTTTCCAATCCAACTTGGTTCCAGTACAACTCAAGCAAAATCGTTGGTTGGCCGAGCCAACAAAATCCGTACATCCAACCCGTATGGTATGACGGCGGTAAGCGCGTAATTATTCTTAATAATTTACATCTTAAATAACGTATGTCTTTGGGGTTATCCAGTGGATAGCCCCAAAGCAACAAGGTATTGCTATGTCGTTTTTAGCTCGCCGTTTTGGCTTTTATTTTACTGCGTTTATTATCGCTATCTCGTTTAACTTTATGTTACCGAGATTGATGCCGGGTGATCCGGTTGATGCGTTGTTTGCCGCAGCTCAGGGTCGAATGGACCCTTCTCAAATGGACGCGGTACGAGAAATGTATGGCTTCGTCGATGGCAACATCTTCGTCCAGTATTTGTCTTATATCAAAAGTGTTTTTACATTAGATCTAGGCCCGTCGGTTCTTATGTTTCCAGTCAGTGTTTCTGACGTGATTGCGATGGCGCTACCATGGACAATGTTCTTGGCATTAGGCTCACTCATTGTCGCGTTGATCATCGGGGTGAGTATTGGTACGTATGCGTCGTACCGACGTGAAGGATTCTTCGGGCAGTTTGTCCCGCCAGTTCTTGCTTTCATTAGTAACTTCCCTTATATCGTTACCGCACTGCTGCTGTTCTACTTCTTTGGCTTGAAGCTAGAATTGTTACCACTCGCTTATACCTATGACCCTTCTTTAGAGCCTGCTTTAACGTGGGAGTTTATTTCAAGTGTTGCCAAACACGCGATATTACCTGTTGGTTCGATGGTGATTGTTGGGATCTCTACTTGGGTGTTCAACATGCGTAACGCCATGATTAACGTATTGGGTGAGGACTACGTCACGATGGCCGAAGCCAAAGGCTTAAGTAGCTTTCGAGTGATGTATCGATATGCAGGACGTAATGCCATTTTACCGGTTGCGACGGCTATTGCGATGGCAATTGGTTTCTCGTTCGCAGGCTCAATCATGACCGAGGTAGTTTTTAACTATCAAGGACTTGGCAATATATTACTGAAAGGCATCATTGCTCGCGACTACCCATTGATTCAAGCCATTCTTCTGATTCTTGTCACCGCCGTGTTGACGGCAAACTTCATCGCCGACCTACTGTATGTTTGGCTTGACCCACGTATTTCAAATTAGGGTGCATTATGGACAAGTTAATTGCTGCTCATAAATACACAAACGAACCGAGTTTAGCGACTCGAGAACCGAAATTTTCATGGAAAAAAATAAAAGGTACGCTCCATAAAGTGTATTCATTCTTCTATGGTAACCCACCCGCTATCATTGGTGGTTTCTTGCTGACTATCGTTCTGGCAGGCGCCATCTTTGCTCCGGTACTCGCGTCTCATGACCCACAAAAGCGAGTAGCACGACCGCATATGGCGCCTAGTGCTGAACATGTTCTCGGTTCGACTCGCAGTGGACGTGATGTCTATAGCCAAGTACTGCACGGTGCAAGAAAAACACTGACTGTTGCCTTAACGGCTGGCGTCATTGCTATGACTATTGCTGTGTTGGTTGGTGTGTCGTCGGGCTACTTTGGTGGACGAATTGATGACCGATTAAACTTTCTAACCAATGTGTTTTTGGTTTTTCCTCAGCTCCCGTTATTGATAGTGCTTGCCGCGTTCTTAGGGCAAGTCGGGTCATTGGTTATTACTGTACTACTGGGGATAACCTCCTGGCCCTGGGGAGCAAGGGTCATCAGGGCGCAAACCATGGCCATTCGAAATAAAGAATTCATCATTTCCGCAGAAGTGATGGGAGAGTCAAAGATTCGAATTATTCTGGTCGAAATTTTACCTAACCTTATTTCGATTGTGTTTGGTGGCTTCTTAGGGACCGTTATTTATGCCATGGGTGCCGAGGCAGGCTTAGGTATTCTTGGTCTCGGTGATGCGACGGAAGTCAGTTGGGGTTCTATGTTGTATTGGGCACAGACGTCTTCATCGCTTTATACCGGCGCGTGGTGGGAAATGTTAGTTCCTGCAATGGCACTGGCAATAACTGGTGGTGCGTTAGCATTAATCAATATGTCTATTGATCAGGTAAGCAACCCGAAACTTCGTACTGGTCCGCACATGAAACTGTGGCACAAACTTAAGAAAGAAGCAGATAAGCGTCGAGGCCTAAAATGAGTGCATTACTTGAAATTAACAATTTGTGCGTAGACTACGTTTCTCCAAATGGTATCGCTCGTGCAGTAAACAACGTAAGTCTAACGATTAAACCCGGTGAAACCGTTGGGATTGCTGGTGAGTCTGGTTGTGGAAAAAGTACGCTCGCTTTCGCTATCGCGAGATTACATAAAGCGCCTGCGCTTATTTCTGAAGGTGAGGTGCTGTATCAAGGACAAGATGTTCTGAAAATGTCCGACAGACAACTGAGAAAGTTCCGTTGGAATGATGTATCAGTCGTGTTCCAAAGTGCGATGAACTCACTAAACCCGGTGATTACCATTGGAGAGCAGCTGACGGACGTCATTCTGGCTCATAAGAACGTGAGTTATAAGCAGGCCCATGCGCGTGGTGCTGAGTTACTTGAAGTGGTGGGTATTCACGCTGATAGGATGAGTAGTTTTCCGCACCAACTGAGTGGGGGGATGCGTCAGCGGGTGGTTATTGCCATTGCACTTGCACTCGAGCCTAAGCTCATCATTATGGACGAACCGACAACGGCTCTCGATGTGGTGGTGGAACGAGAAATATTGAATGAACTGTACGATCTAAAGACAAAATTTGGTTTCTCAATTTTATTCATCAGCCATGATTTGAGCTTGATGGGCGAAATTGCTGATCGGATAGGGGTGATGTACGCCGGTAACTTGATAGAACTGGGTGACGCCGCTGACGTGTTTGGTGACCCGAAGCATCCTTATACTCAAGGGCTTATCGCTTCTTTCCCTACGATCCATGGCCCGAAAGAGCGTCTATATGGTATTCCCGGTAACCCTGTTAATTTATTGGATACGCCTGAAGGTTGTAATTTCCAGGATCGTTGTGATGGGTGCGTGGAAGTATGCAAACGCGAAGAGCCTAAATTAATGACAAACGCTGCTGACCGCCAGGTCGCTTGCCATCTTGTGTGAGGTAAAACAGATGCAAAGTAATGAAGTGATTCTTTCAGTTAATAACTTGGTTAAAGACTTTCCTTTAGGGCAGTCAGCGAAAAGCAAGGTGATGCGAGCGGTTAATGATGTCTCATTCGACCTAAAGAAAGGTGAAGCGCTGGCGATTGTCGGAGAGTCAGGTTCTGGAAAAAGCACGGGGGCTAGGATTTTAACTCGCATCTATGATGAGACTGCTGGCCAGATCAACTTTAAAGGGGTGCCACTTAAAACCTATATTGAACAAAATGGTGCGCTTGAGTATGCCCGCCAAGTACAGATGATCTTCCAAGACCCGTTTGGCAGCCTGAATCCGGTGCACACTATCTATCACCATATTGCGCGCCCTTTATTAATTCATAAACGTGCAGATAAAGCGGCCGTTCCTCAGCTTGTATACGATTTACTTGAGCTTGTCGGATTATCGCCGGTGAAAGAAACCGCGGAAAAATTTCCACATGAACTCAGCGGCGGTCAGCGTCAACGCGTTGCGATCGCGCGAGCTTTAGCCGTGGATCCCGAAGTTATTTTAGCGGACGAACCCATTTCAATGCTGGATGTATCGGTGAGGTTGGGCATCCTAAATTTAATGGCTGACTTGAAAGACAAGCACGGTATTTCTTTTATGTACATTACCCACGATATTGCTACAGCGCGTTACTTCGCTGAAAAGACCGCAGTGATGTATGTCGGGCATATGGTTGAATGGGGGGTGAGTGACAGTGTCACCCAGAATCCACAACATCCATATTCAAAGTTGTTGCTATCTGCTGTTCCAGAAGCTGGAAAAGCGGGACGTCGCGATCTCATGGTGAAAAAAGGGGATATCCCTTTGTGGAAGCCCGAGAGTGTGGGTTGTCCGTTCTATGCACGTTGTCCGAGCGCGAGCGCGCAATGTGAGACACAAATGCCAGAGCCGGTTCAAATTGCAGAAGAACACTTTGCTCGTTGCCACAATATTTAACTTCAAATTTTAGCGCACAAGAAAGCGCTTTCAAAAAAGTGATGAAAATTATGGAAAATACACAAATAGAAACCAACCCCAATGTAACGGGCAAGTTTGTAGATAAAGCAGGAGAGCGTTTCTACAAAATAAGCGACGTCGATCAAATGGCACCCTTTTTCATTAGTGTGGTATCGGCGAGTAATCACTGGTTTTTTATCTCATCAACAGGGGCGCTATCAGCAGGTAGAGTGCGACCTGAAAATGCATTGTTTCCTTATCGCTCAGTCGACCATATTCATGAAAGCGCACATAATACCGGTGCAAAAACATTAATTAAGGTTCATTCGAAGGACGGTAAAGTCGCACTATGGGAACCGTACAATGAGCATCACAACGGTGTGTATGATGTGCAGCGTAACCTTTATAAGAACTCGGTTGGTGACAGAATCGTATTTGAAGAGATCAACCATTCACTTGGGCTAGGGTACCAGTACAGCTGGAGCTGCGGTGAGCGATTTGGTTTTGTCCGAGAGACGGAAATCGTCAACTTGTCGGGTTCTGAGGTTGACGTCGAGGTCATGGATGGATTGCAAAACCTGTTACCTTCGGGTGCTCCATTGCAAGCATTACAAACGCGTAGTGCCCTTGTCGATGCCTATAAGTGGAATGAACGTGTCGATACATTGCCAATGGCAACCTACAGCATGTATGCCAAGCTCAGTGATAGAGCTGAACCTGCAGAGTCGCTACGAACAACGACCGTGTTTTCAGTATTTGATGGTGATGCGACGGTTTCTTTGAGCTCTTCAGATTTAGCTCGATTTAGAAAAGGCCAACCTTTAATTGCCGACGCATTGACGCGTGGAGAGCGGGGCGCTTATTTTAGTCACCACTGCATGACATTAGTACCAGGGGCGCAAGAATCGTGGTTAATGGTTGCTGATATCGATAAAACACACGCCGACGTGTTTGAACTCAAACAGATGATGCTCAGTGATAACCATCTCCCTCAGATGATCCGCGACGATGTAAAGAACAACCAGAATGAATTGGTGTCATTAATGGCGGGAGCGGATGCTTGGCAGCTAACATCAAGCGAAGAAACCAGCGTACACCACTATGCTAACGTATTGTTTAACAACATGCGCGGTGGCGTTTTTGTGTCGGGCTATACGTTGCAAGTTGATGATGTCATTTGCTCATTAAAAGCCATGAATCAGACGGTCTTTAATCGTAATCAAGCGTTCATTTCTTCACTCCAGGCTGGTTTAACTCATCCGAACCTCATTGCGGCGGCAAAAGAAACCGGGGATTCTCAACTGGTACGCATTTGTTACGAATACCTTCCGTTAACGTTTGGCCGTCGCCATGGCGATCCAAGTCGACCTTGGAATCATTTTGAGATAAAGGTTCGTGATGATGAGGGGGACCGCCTACTCGCTTATCAAGGTAACTGGCGTGATATCTTCCAGAACTGGGAAGCCATGGCACTGAGTTACCCTAACTATATTGGTTCTTTTATCGCTAAGTTTGTCAATGCATCGACGATTGACGGATATAACCCTTACCGCATTACTAAAGAAGGTGTGGACTGGGAGCTGCTGGAGCTCGACGATCCTTGGAGCAATATTGGTTATTGGGGTGATCATCAGATTATCTATTTGCTGAAGTTCTTAGAGCTTGCCGATAAACACCATCAGAATGACTTAGTTTCATGGCTAACAAGCGCCAATTATAGTTACGCCAATGTACCGTATGAGTTGTGTGGTGTAGAGGGGTTATTGGCTAATCCGAAAGATACGGTATCGTTTAATGAAAAGAAACAGAAAGCCACAGAAGATCTGAGCGCTGCGCTAGGCAGTGATGGCCGTTTGCTACTCGATAATGCCGGTGATGTTTACCATGTTAACTTATTAGAAAAGTTGTTGGTGCCACTACTGTCCAAATTAAGCAACTTTGTGGTTGATGGTGGTATTTGGTTGAATACGCAACGGCCTGAATGGAACGATGCCAATAACGCGATTGTCGGTAATGGATTGTCGATGGTCACGTTGTACTATATTCGCCGATATGTCACTTTCTTACGCAAGCTTGTATGTCGTGTCCCAATGAGTGTTGAGCTTTCCAATGAGGTATCAACATGGTTGTTAAACACGAATACACTGCTTAATGACATGGTGTCTATTGTTCGTAGCAATGATGTGACTCCAGAGCTTCGTAAGCAGATGTTGGTGAGTCTGGCAAATTGCGCAGACGGTTATCGTCAACGAGTGTACCAAGATGGGTTTAGTGGTAAATCAAACATCGATATCAGCAAGGTCAATGAGTTACTGGATGTAAGCATATCGCTGATCGATCAAACGATAATCAAGAACAAGCGTGAAGACGGATTGTATAACGCCTACAACATTTTAGATTTGTCTCAAGGCAACGCTGAAGTTGCAGAGCTGTATCCGATGTTAGAAGGCCAAGTTGCTATTTTGAGTTCAGGTATCTTGGATTCAAAACAAGTGATTAAACTGTTAGACAAACTTTTTGCTAGTGACATGTTCCGTGAAGATCAGCAAAGCTTCATGCTGTACCCGGATCGCGATTTGACAAGTTACCTTGAAAAAAACCAAGTTCCTCGTGCAATTATCGATCAAAGTGACCTGCTGAAACACATGCTATGCACTCAAGATAAGAGAGTAGTGGTTCAAGGAGCCGGTGATAATGTTCACTTCAATGCCGATTTTGATAACGTCGGGACGCTACAACAACGGCTGCTCGAACTTAAGTCTGCCTACCAAGGTTACACGGCAGAAGATTGGAATCAGGTTGCGGACATCTATGAATTAACATTTAACCATAAGTCATTTACAGGACGCTCTGGAACCATGTTTGGTTACGAAGGGTTGGGATGTATTTACTGGCATATGGTGTCTAAGTTATTACTCGCTGTACAAGAGAATTACCAGCACGCTTACTTAGAATCACCAGATAGTGAAGAAACTGCTCAGCTTGCACATTATTATTATCGTGTTCGTGAAGGCATTGGTTTCAACAAGACCCCTGAGGTTTACGGCGCGTTTCCTACAGACCCCTATTCACACACACCGAAGCAAGCAGGTGCTCAACAGCCGGGTATGACAGGGCAAGTTAAAGAGGAAATTATCACTCGGTTTGGTGAGCTCGGTGTAGAAATTACCGATGGCGAGATCCAGGTCGCGCCAACACTATTACAGCGTAGTGAGTTTATTGATCAGGCTAATACGTATCGATACTTTGATGTTGAGGGGGAACAGCAACAAATCCCGTTGCCGATTAACCGCTTAGCATTTACATATTGTCAGGTTCCGTTTGTGTATCACACGTCAACATCAACGGTCGTGACCATTGAAGTAGAGTTCCAGTCCGGTGAAAGAGAGACGTTGAAGTCAGCCACTATACCTGCGTCAATCAGTAATGAGATTTTCTCTCGAACTAACGTTGTGAAATCAGTAATAGTGAGTGTTCCAGAGCACGACTTATTCTGACATCTCGAATATAGGCGCCTATAAAAATCGAAATATAGAGATAAAAAGGTAAGATAAAACTGGGGTGAGCATCGAAATAATGGTGTTCACTTCTTAGTTTGCGACAGCCAAAACATCCAACATCAACGATGGGAAGTGATAATTGAGGGCATGTTAAGTCAACGTGGCGTTCTCTTTAAACCGAAAGCGCTGAGTCAAACGAAACAGTAAGCAATAAAAAAGCAGACACTCAGTGTCTGCTTTTTTGTAGGTCAGAGTATAACCTATAGTTGTTTATCTTTACTTAGCGATAAGAACCATAATGAAATGGCGGCAACCACGGCAAACCCTGATAAGATGATAACTGGCATGGCTGCATAGCCAAGTACGTGCCAAATGACCGACTCTAATGTACTCATTTAATGCTCCTTATTGCCAACCTTCAACGCCGTGCATGTCTGGTAGTTTGTGTGCGATACCTTTGTGACAATCGACACAGGTTTTCTCACCAGAAGCTAGGGCTGTTGAGTGTTGTTTTACACTACGTGGGCCTTGTTCTGAGAAATCCATAAACTCAAACTCATGACAGTTACGACACTCAAGAGAATCGTTGTTCTTTAAACGAGCCCATTCCCGTTCCGCTAAGTGCGCACGACGCGCCTGAAATTTCTCAGGTGTGTCGATAGTCTTCGTAACGTAGTGGGCAAATAACTCTTTTGATGCTTGCACTTTACGTACGATCTTATCGGTCCATTCATGAGGAACGTGACAATCTGAACAAATAGCACGAACACCAGAACGGTTGGAATAGTGAATAGTCTCTTGGATCTCAGCAACAATCGGGGCATGACAACCAGAACAGAATTCTTCCGTGTTGGTTGCTTCCATACCCGTATTGAATGCACCCCAAAAGAGTAAACCGCCAGCAAAACCCATAAACAAAACAACACCAGCGGCCGCTTTGCTAGGGGATTTCAAACGCATCCAAAACGCTTTTAAAAATTTCATAGATAGCCTCTCTTAACGCCTATGGCTATTTATCACGCAGTGAATCAACGCGTTCAAAATCATTAGCAACTAATGGTTGAGCATCAGCTTGTGGAACGTGACATTGTAAGCAGAAATAACGTCTAGGTGAGACATCTGCAAGTACAGCGTCTTCACGATTCATATAGTGAGTTACGCTGATTTTTGTCGCGCCCATTTCTTTTGCATTTTTCCAGCTGTGGCAAGCTAGACATTTGTTGGCATTGAGTGATACCTCGTAGCCACGAATCTGATGAGGAATCAGTGGTGGTTGGTATACAAAGTCACTTTCAATGACTTGGTCTCGTGGGTATTTCTTAAAGTCGTCGGCAGGACGAGTATCTTCGAGTTGGGATGCACCGCGAAGTGATTCTACACCACCGATACCACCAGGATTATTCAGTTCCGCTTGTGCAATGCCAGTAAGCAATGCGCCAACAGAAAGAACAGCGACTAACAGTTTTTTCATCTTATATTCTCCGCCATTTGGCTAATTTATTGATGGCTGCCGGTACATGCCGTACAGCCATTAAATTGTTACTCGTTGTTAATTATGCAACTTTAGTGATTTTTACCGGACATTTCTTGAAGTCTGTCTGTTTAGACAGAGGATCAGTAGCGTCTAGAATCAGCTTGTTGATCAAAATACGAGCGTCGAAGAATGGAACGAAAACCAATCCTTGAGGTGGGCGGTTACGGCCACGAGTTTCCACACGGACGCGAACTTCCCCTCGTTTGTTTGACATTACCACTTCATCACCACGACGAAGACCACGTGTTTTTGCATCTTCAGGGTGGATGTAGCAAACCGCGTCTGGAACTGCTTTGTACAGCTCAGGAACTCGGCGAGTCATGGTGCCTGTGTGCCAATGCTCTAAGACACGGCCTGTACATAACCAAAGGTCAAACTCTTCATTCGGAACCTCCGGTGGCGCTTCGTATGGGGCAGAAATGATCCATGCTTTGCCGTCAGGCTTACCATAGAAATCCCAACCCGATCCTTTTTTGGCATAAGGATCTGACCCCTCTTTATAGCGCCATAGTGTTTCTTTTCCGTCAACCACTGGCCAGCGAAGACCACGAACTTGATGATAAGTGTCATAAGGTGCCAAATCATGGCCATGACCACGTCCAAATGCGGCATATTCTTCGAATAGCCCTTTTTGCACGTAGTAACCAAAGTGATGAGCGTCGTCGTTCAGCTCACGCGCTTCTTCAATCGGGAATTTGTCTACTTGACCATTTTTAAATAGCATATCGTACATCGTCTTACCACGATACTCAGGCGCTTTTGCTAGTAGCTCTTCAGGCCAAACATCTTCCATCATGAAGCGTTTTGAAAACTCCATGACTTGCCAAAGATCAGATTTTGACTCTCCGACAGTACCAACTTGTTGGTACCAAGCTTGAGTACGACGTTCTGCGTTACCGTAAGCACCTTCTTTCTCAATCCACATAGCGGTAGGGAGAATAAGGTCACCAGCTTGTGCAGTAGCCGTTGGGTAAGGGTCTGAAACGATGATGAAGTTTTCTGGGTTGCGGTAACCAGGTAAACGTTCTTCATTAATGTTTGGACCCGCTTGCATGTTGTTATTACATTGTACCCAATAACAATTAAGTACGCCGTCGTTTAGCATGCGATCTTGCTGTACAGCGTGGAAGCCTGGTTTCGGTGGAATCGTACCTTCAGGTAGTTTCCATTCTTTTTCGGCGATCGCGCGATGTTTAGGGTTAGCAACAACCATATCTGCTGGCAGACGGTGTGCAAATGTACCCACTTCACGGGCGGTACCACACGCAGATGGTTGGCCTGTCAAAGAGAATGGGCTGTTACCTGGAGTGGCAATTTTACCTGTCAACAAGTGGATGTTGTAAACAAGGCCGTTCATCCAAACGCCGCGAGTATGTTGGTTCATACCCATTGTCCACAAGGACATGACCTTGATATTCGGATCTGCGTATTGCTTGGCGAGTTGGATTAATTTGTCTTCTGAAACACCTGAAATTTCAGACGCTTTTTCAACAGTATAAGGCGCAACAGACGCTTTATATTGTTCAAAGTTAATTGCACTCATCTTACCCGAGTTTGGATTCGCCGCTTCTTGTTGAAGAGGATTATCGTCTCGTAAACCGTAACCAATATCGGTGTCAGCTTGCTTGAAATTAGTGTGCTTATTAACGAAGTCCCAGTTAACTGCATCGTTTTGGATGATGTAGTTTGCAATGAAGTTTGCGATAGCTAGGTCAGATTGTGGCTCAAAAATGTAACCTTCGTCGGCAAGCTCAAATGAACGGTGGTAGTACGTAGAGAGTACATTCACTTTGACATGCGGATGGCTTAAACGACGGTCAGTGATGCGCGTCCATAGTACTGGGTGCATTTCTGCCATGTTCGAACCCCAAAGCACGAATGCATCAGCGTTCTCAAAATCGTCGTAACAACCCATTGGTTCGTCGATACCGAAAGCTCGCATGAAACCAACAACGGCAGAAGCCATACAGTGACGAGCGTTCGGGTCAATGTTGTTTGAACGGAAGCCTGCTTTCATCATTTTGGCGGCAGCGTAGCCTTCCATGACAGTCCACTGGCCTGAGCCAAACATACCGACACTGGTTGGTCCTTTCGCTTTCAATGAGGCTTTCCATTTCTCAGCCATGATATCAAAAGCATCATCCCAAGAAATTGGCGTAAACTCACCTTCTTTGTCGTACTTACCATCAGTCATTCGAAGGAGTGGTTGTTGCAGGCGGTCGTTACCGTACATTATTTTTGAAAGGAAGTAGCCCTTGATACAGTTTAGGCCTTTGTTTACTGGAGCCTCTGGGTCACCCTGTGTGGCCACAACCTTACCATTTTGAGTCCCAACTAAGACTGAACAGCCTGTACCGCAAAAGCGACAAGGGGCCTTGTCCCAGGTGATTTTCGTTTGATCTGAGCTAGCGATCAGGTTAGTCGCAGAAGCGGGTAGGGTTATACCTGCTACCGCGGCCGCTGATGCCGCTGCATTCGCTTTCACGAATGCTCGTCTTGTCATTTTCATACTTCACCCTCAAGTTGGGAATGGTTACTTCCAGTGTTAGTGTTTGAATCCTCTTCCAAGCCAGTCTCAATTTGGTGATAAACTAAAGCTGTGTTGAGGACATTTGGTAAGTTGTTAATAGCGTCAATGGTGTCAGTAACGTAACCTTGGTTCTCGGTTTCTAGGACAACGATAATCTTGCCGTCCTCACTGTCGCCATAAATTTCAGCGTTGTCGTATGATTCGATTTTCGCTTTCACTTCTGCAAGCGCGTCAGCCTTGCAATGCACTACTAAACTTGAAATGTGCACTTCATTTAGTGACATAAATAGTTTTTCTCATTGTTTTTATAAATTGCTCACAGAGATTGATGAAGCAGGGCAAGTAGACACGCACGCGCCACATCCATTGCATTCATCTAACTCGAGTTCTGGTAAAGCTACTCCACCAATTCGTAACTTAAAGCGGATTGCCATGGTTTCACATGCATCTCCACAGCTTCGGCATTCGACATTTTTATGCGCGAAACATGAATCATCGATGACTGCTTTGGCTTCCCACGGTAGAGTGTCCTTGCTATTAAATATAGGCTGTGGACAGATTTCTGCACATTTATAGCAAAAAGTACATTCGTCGATTGTGAAGTCGATACTTGGATAGCCGCCGTCGCCATTTTTAATAATTTTCGTTTCGCAGGCTTCAACACATTTTCCGCATCGCGTGCACAAGTCTGTAAAGCTTTGGAGATGTTTAATCCAAGGTAAACGCGCTTGTGTGGTGTCGATCTGTTTTCTTGTGAAAAAACGACGCTTTGAAATATCAACCATTCACACCACCAATAAAGACCGTTTTCTGACAGTATTTGTACTCTTAAAGAGTGTAAATCGATCTGTTAACAATCTTTAATTAATAAACATATAAATTGTAGTTTTTGACACATTTGTATAAATACCCCTTAGGGGTTAATTTTAGGCTATCATTGTTTTAGATCAATAAATTACAGGCTATAAATCGAGGCAGTGTGATCTACAATTTCGGTAGAATACGATAGTATGTAAACTTGTAGGCGAGATGAAGAAAACATGAGACGAGTGACCAAGTCGTTAACCGGGACTATCGCTAAGGCAATGATAGGTATTTTACTGCTTTCAGTGGTGACCACTAATTTTGCGATCCTGACGTTGGCGTCTAGTCTGAATGACGCAGAGGCGGTCAATGTCTCAGGTTCGATGAGGATGCAGAGTTATCGATTAGCCTATGATATTCAAGCCGACTCCACTCTGTATCACTTGCATGTACAACAGTTTGAAGCCTCGTTGTATTCGTCCTCTATGTTGGCATTACAAGCTTGGGATGTACCCGAACACATCACTCATGAGTACTATCAACTCATTTATCGCTGGCACGATTTGAAGAAAGTCTTGGATGGTGACGATAGGGCAGAATATCTTCTTTTAGTTGCTGATTTTGTGGACCGAATCGATCATTTTGTTTTGAACTTGCAAGAGCACTCTGAAAATAAACTGATTCGGCTAGCGTGGGCGGGTGGATTTGGACTTGGTGCGATTCTACTTGTCGCAATTTACGTTGTGTTGTTTGTTCGCAAGCAGGTTGTTCGTCCGCTTGGTCAACTCATATCCGCAAGTGAGCAAATTCAAAATCGATCTTTTGATGTCATGGTTGATATTCAATCGAACAATGAGTTAGGAATCTTATCGCGCGCCTTTCAAAACATGGCCACAGATTTGGGTAAATTGTACCGAGGTCTAGAGTTAGCCGTTAATGAAAAAACGCATAAACTACAACATGCGCATCAATCACTTCAAGTGTTATACAAGTCATCGCAAGAGCTAGCAGGGACTCGAATTTCCCATGAAAATTTTCGCGCCATATTAACGTATATATATAGCGTCGAGGGAGTGGTAGCTGTTGAGCTAAAAGTAGACGAAGTAGAAGGGCGTCCTTGGGTCGCGACGGAGGGTGAGTTCACAGACCAAGCTGTCCACACCAAACTCTTGTACTTAGATGGTGAAACCCTAGGTACGTTGCGCTATCAACCTGGGATCCCGTGCGCCGATGAAGACCTGATTGATAACTTTGTGATGATTTTGTCTCGTGCTGTTTATTATAACAAGGCACAACGGCAGAGTGAGCATATTCTTGTAATGGAAGAAAGGGCGACAATAGCTCGGGAGCTGCATGATTCATTGGCTCAATCGCTATCGTATTTAAAGATTCAGGTCACGTTATTGAATCGTTCTTTATCGAAGGAACTGACAGACGTTGAGCGCAGTCGCTCTCAGGTGGTTCTGAATGATATTCGAGCTGGATTAGACAGTGCTTATACACAGCTACGAGAACTACTGACAACGTTCCGGTTATCAATAAAAGAAGGGACGTTTGGAGAAGCGGTGTCGGAGATGTTACACCAACTTGGTCAGCGCACAGAGGCAGATATCAAGTTAGACAATCAATTGTCATCGCTTGAGTTGGGAGTGAACGAACAAGTTCACTTGCTCCAGTTGATTCGTGAGGCTGTGCTCAATGCCATAAAGCACGCACAAGCAGGAACGATCACGGTATCCTCGATTGAAGATGATAATGGCGTTGTTACTGTTAAAATAATTGATGATGGTGTAGGGTTCGACCAAAATACTGAAAAGCTAGACCATTATGGTATGAGCATTATGCAAGAGCGAGCAGCGCGGCTAAATGCACATTTAACGGTAACGGCAGAGCAAAATTCAGGATGTGAAGTGGTATTAATATTTCAAAGAAGTAAGGAGCCACAGAGTGAGCGAATGTAAGGTCTTGTTAGTTGATGATCACCCGTTGATGAGACGGGGTATTGGGCAGTTGTTAAGTTTTGAAGATGAGTTTGATGTCATTGCTGAAGCCAGTAATGGTGTCGATGCGGTTGCGTTGGCGAAAGAGCATGAACCTGATCTGATTCTTCTCGATTTAAATATGAAGGGAATGTCTGGATTAGATACCTTGAAAGCCCTACGTGAAGATGACTTTCAAGGACACATTGTGATCCTAACGGTATCAGATAGCCCCGCTGATATTGAATCACTCGTCAATGCTGGCGCTGATGGGTACATGCTTAAAGATACTGAGCCAGATGAGATGATTGAACGATTAAACGGGTTAGCTGTTGGGGCTAAGGCGTTCAGTCGTGTTATAGAAAAATATCTCGAAGAGAGAGGCAATACGGAAGATGTCTTTAGTTCTCTAACAGAACGTGAAACCCAGATCTTGCAAGAAGTGGCGAAAGGGTTCCGAAACAAGCAAATAGCCGATCGCTTGTTTATATCTGAATCCACAGTTAAAGTGCATATGAAAAGTTTACTCCGAAAGCTACAAGTACCGTCACGCACAGCAGCGACGATCTTGTATCTTGAGCGATATGGCGACCTAAAATAACACCTACCTTACCGACAGCACACTCAGGTAAAGAAAAGGCACTCATAGGAGTGCCTTTTAAATATCAGCTATCTTTTTGCGTCGTTTCTAGACTTTAAATCGACCTAATATCTGCTCTTGTTCACTCACATTGTTAATTTGTTCATCCATCGCTTCATTTGCCCCGCAGGCCGCACTCGATACTTGTTCACTGAGATCTTTAATCTTAACGGTATTGGAGTTAATTTCCTCAGCCACGAGGCTTTGCTCTTCTGCCGCCGCTGCGATTTGCATATTCATATCTGAGATTTGCGTGATAGATTGACGAATTTTATCTAATGCATCATTGGCTTTTTGTGCACGTTCAACAGCCTGTACCGCACTGTCTTTGCTTTGTGTCATCGCGGTTGACACGGAGTGTGCACCTGATTGTAATTGCTCTATCATATTGCGGATTTCAGTTGTTGATTCTTGCGTTCGCTGCGCTAATGTTCGTACTTCATCGGCGACCACTGCAAAACCACGCCCTGACTCGCCAGCGCGAGCGGCTTCGATAGCGGCATTGAGGGCTAGTAGATTCGTTTGATCAGCAATATCGTTTATCACTTTAAGGATCGTTTCGATATTGTCGGTTGCCGTTTCAAGACCTTGAACCTCATGGACCGCGTCATCAATACTGGCAGACAAGGTGCTAATTGCGTTAGTCGTGTCCATGACTACCGTCGAACCTTCTTGTGTCGCATTATCGGCTTCCTGAGCTGCACTTGCGGCACCTTGAGCATTATTGGCCACTTCTGCCGATGTACTCGCCATTTCATTCATTGCTGTCGCGAGTTGTTCTAACTCTTGTAGTTGCGTGGTCATTGCTTGCGCTGATTGTTGAGCGCCATCAGTCGTTTGGTGCGTCAGCGACATGATTTTCGTCGAAATTTGTTTTGATTGAATGATTTGGTTTTGAAGATTCTCAGTAAATGTATTGAATCCTCGAGCTAACTCTGCGAACTCCTCATCGGTATTCGTGTCGAGTCTGTGAGTCAGGTCGCCATGACCATTAGCGACGTCTTGTATGGCAGAGTTAAGTGCATTTAGTGGCTTCATTAAAAAACGGATTAATATCGTCAACGCAATCACGCTGATTAATAGACCCGCTACGATGAAAAATATGGATTGGTCACGTAGTTTTGAAATTGCCGAAAACGCAATACCTTTATCAATGATCGCCCCAACGTACCAGTTTTCTTCAGGAACCATCACTAAGTTAACTTGGTAATCTTTGCCGTCAAAACTGAGTTGCTGTGTCCCTTCAACTAAGGCGATATTCGGCAGGAATGAACCAATAGGTTGGCCATTAAAGTTGCTATCAGGGTGAGCAATGGTCATCCCTTTATCAGTGACCACAAATAGGTAACCCGCATTAAAGAGGTCAGTCTGATTCACCATTTCAGCAAGCGCAGTGAGAGCAACATCAAAAACGACACTGCCTAAAAATTGTCCATTTTTGTCATTGATAGGTGAGCCCAGAGAAATGATGACGTTCTTTGACGACGAATCGACGTACGGATCGGTAATAATGGTCTCACGTGCAGCTTTAGCTTCTTTGTACCAAGGTCGAGTACGAGAATCATAATCGGCATCCGGTACCCAACCATCATTACTTACCAACGACCCTGAATTGTCATAACCAATCCCTACGGCTTGGAAAGTGCGCTTGAGAGTCGGCGTGCTAATAATGTCAATCACGTAATCTTGGTCGATTGGATTAAGTTCAATAGATTCGGTGACAGAGCTTGCGAAATCACGTTTAGCATCGAGATCGTACGAAATAGTGTTTTTAACGCCAGAGATCAGTTCATTGATACTGGTATCGATGTGGGTTTGAAGTTCACTTCTTACTGTGAGCAGTTGGGTAACACCCAGTGTAGAGACTGTTACGAGCAGCAACGCTGCCGATGCAGAAACAATTTTGTGACTAAATTTCATACATTACCTTTGATTTAACATCATCTTTCAATGGGGTGGTTAGTCGTTGAGACCTTCTTATGATTATGATTTTTTATGCCAAAGCAGTTTTTGAGTACACTGTTTTGTATAGCTGATTATATTATCGGTACCTTGTCGGTTTACTTTAATATATTTTTGCTGATTTTTACTGGTCTGAGCACTTTGCCTTATCGATAATGAGCGTGACGTAAATGTGGCTAATAATTAGTAAGGTTATGTGGTGAGCTATCAGAATTTCAATGCAATGAGATGAGTAACTTGAACAGTTGGCAAGGATTTGCTTAAGTTAATCGGCCAATATAGCAACTCAAGGAATGAAGTGAATGAAAACGATCGGATTGCTCGGCGGTATGAGCTGGGAGTCAACGGCCACTTACTATCAATTAATCAATGAAGGTGTGAAAGACGCATTAGGCGGATTTCACTCCGCTAAAATTGCATTGTACAGTGTCGATTTTTCGGAAATAGAAAAACTTCAGCATGAAGGAAACTGGCAAGAGACCGCGTGTATTTTAGGTCATGCCGCACAAGCAGTAGAGTCTGCAGGCGCCGATTGTTTGTTGATCTGTACCAATACGATGCACAAAGTCGCGAGTGACATAGAATGTCAGGTATCGATTCCGTTACTTCATATCGCCGATGCGACCGCACAGGCATTATTACAAGATGGGCGAACGGTTGTTGGGCTGTTAGGCACTGCGTTTACCATGGAACAGCGATTTTATAGGGACCGTTTAGAAGCAAAAGGTATCAAGGTGTTGGTTCCAAATGGTGTTCAACGCAGGCTTGTCCATGACATTATTTATAAAGAGTTGGTTCAAGGTGATATCAACTCTAACTCTCGTCAAGATTACTTAGAAGTTGTGGCAGACCTTCAAGAGCTGGGTGCAGAAGCTATTGTTCTTGGTTGTACCGAAATCGCCATGCTGATCAATAAAGAGCATACCTCGGTTCCTTTGTATGATACGACGCAGCTTCACAGTGAGGCGGCGATTCGTTTTGCCTTAGGTAAAGAAAGAGAGTCTTGAGCATTGCTATTCAATATTTAAGTCGCGCTAGCACAAGGTTTTGTACATCTTGCTGCTAGCACTTTTCCGCTAATTCACTCGTATTAGCAAACCAATCTTTAGGTATCAAACGTTATGCAAACGGTGTTGTTCACAACGGCTGCTGATACATGTGTAAATTATGAGATCCGGATCGTATTCATAAGATTCCTTGGCTGCAGATCACATAAATTATGACTATACATAATATTCATTAACCATTTCTGTGACATCAACAGGAGACGAATTGTGGCGTTATTACAGTCGGTATGGCGCTATTTTTTAGCGTTAACTCTGATTTGTTGTGCTGGTACTGCTCAGTCTGCTAATGAAACACTGACCGTTACGAACTCTAAAGCCTGGAAACCTTATTCGTACATTGATGACAATGGGGAACCTGCAGGGATTTTGATTGATCTATGGGAAAGCTATGGAGAAGTAAACAATGTGGATATCATGTTTGAGTTGGTTGACTGGCAACCTTCAATTGATCTTGTCAGGCAAGGGCAAGTTCATATCCATGCCGGGCTATTGCGTTCAAATGTTCGTGACCAATTCTTAGAGTTTGGAACGGATTTACTAAAACTCGATACCCAACTTTATTTCCACAGGCAGTTGCTTAATTTTGATGCCGATGTGTTTTTGCAAGGCGAACACGATTATCAAGTAGGTGTTGTGAAGGGCGGCTATGAAGAAGAATACCTTCGTGAGCATTTCCCAAATCTTATGCTGAAGTCGTTTGCTAATAACGAAAAGATGATTAAGTCGGTTTTACGGGGGGAATTATTAGCCTTTAGTGCTGACTTACAAGTGGCCAATTATTATTTACTTAGCGGCGATGTTAAGCAGGAGTTTGTCGACGTTAAGCACTTATACAGTGGTATGCTTTATATTGCCTCCTCAAAATCTAATCTAAGTACACTGGTCGATGTGTCCAATAAGTTTAACCATATCTCATCGGAAGAAAAGCAAAGGATATTAAGTCGTTGGATGCATATACAAACGGTGTACCCACAATTTTTGCTACCAGTAGCACTTGCCTTTATTGTTCTGTGCTTTGGCGTATACGCCGTGTCGCTCAAGCATAATGTCCGTAAAAAGACCGATAGCCTTACCTTAGTCAATAAAGAACTGAAAGCTTTGTCTGAGACTGATGCGTTAACTGGGCTTTGTAATCGGAGACGGTTCATGGAGTGCTTGGAAGCGTATAAATTATCCCGGACAACGCTCACTGTTATGATTCTTGATATTGATGATTTCAAGCTGGTTAATGATCGGTACGGTCATATCAAAGGAGACGTAGTGATACAAGCTGTCGCTGGCGTCATAAAGTCTGTGACCAATGATAATCAAATTGCCGCACGAATAGGTGGAGAAGAGTTCGCGGTTGCTTATATTGGTGAAGGTGTGGGGCGGTCACAATCACAGGTCGAAAGCATCGTTGCGCTTGTGCGAGGGCTTAGGGTACCTGAAGTCGAATTTACTTCGATCAGTCTTAGTGCTGGATGCGCCGTTTATAAAAATGCTTCAGATTTTGCCACGCTAGTCGATGCCGACAAACTCATGTACCAAGCCAAAGCACAAGGCAAAAACCAAGCGGTGGTAAGTGTCATTGGTCGTTGTAAAGATGACAACGTCTACGCTGAAATCGGTTAACGAATGTGCATTGCTTTGTCTAGTAACAGTAGTGGTACCTGCTGTTTGTTTTTACTTTATTCATTATACCGCTCGCCAAGGCGCGAATATTATTAGCCTGACAGACTGTTGTATGCGCTTCGACATAATGGCAATGGTCAACATTCGCGGTACACTTGTGATATTGACAATCTGTTCATACACTTAACTCAATTAACGGATGTTAGGAAATACTGTGAACGGATTGTCTGCTGCTACTTTACTGGTGTCGACTCGATTAGTGATACCGACTACATTAATGATATTGACTGGTTTTTTAGCGGGCTGTCAGCCTCAAGGTACTCAGGAACCACTACCTGAGTCATATGGCCTTGATAACGTCGATATTCTCGTCAACCAAAAGATATTAATTCCGCAAAAACTCACCGATAAAGATTACAAATTTAAAGCGGGCGTTGCCGATCTGAATAATGACGGCAATAGCGAGATAATGGTGTTGATGCAAGATAGTTATTTTTGTGGCTCTGGTGGGTGTAACGCCTACATATTTGACGCCAAAGGTCATCAAATCAGCGCGATGACCGTCACTCGCGAGCCAATTTTGCGTTCCGATCGCCGTTCTAACGGATGGAGTGATATCTTGGTATGGAGCGACGGTGCACTGAGAACCATGGAGTATGATGGTCAATCCTATCCTAGTAATCCGTCTGTCCAAAAAGAATTCGACCGAAGTGTAGAGCAGGAAATTGCACAGAAAAACGCAGAGATTCAAGAGATTTATGTGCAAGATGGTTATGATCTGTCATTTGTTGAAGAGGTGCCGATATTATCGTTTTCTCACCGTTATCAATTTGTGTTTAAGCATTATGGTGACCCAGAGCATGACTACCTACTAACCGTCAATATGCGCACTGGAGAATCGACTCTCGATACGGTTCGGTTGAAAAACACCCAGGATGGGGCGCTTGAAGCATCATATATTGACTAAGGTTCTCAACTTTGAGAAGCGTGCAAATCACATACGGTGTGTTATTGAGCTAATCTTACAATCGTAAGGTGTGCAAGGAGTGGCTTATGTTAGTTATCAAGGAAGAGGTGGTATGCCGTTTTGTACTCACTGCGTCGATGCTTTTATTTGCTTCTGGTTTAGCCGGTAAAGAGAGCAACAACACTCTGCACTTGTACAATTGGGAAGCTTTTTTGTCGGCAAAGGTGATTGGTGATTTCTATGAAGAAACTGGTATTCACCTAAAAGAAACATTCTTTGCAGATGAAGGCATTCGTGATGAGGTTATGCTTAGTGATAGACGAAATTCATTTGATTTGGTAGTTGTTGAAAGCGTTCGTCTTCAGTTGCTTGCTCAACAAGGAGCAATATCATCTCTGTCTCTGTTGCGTCAGGATATAGAGCGTCATTATGACGACAAATGGTTAAACGCCTGCGGAGATTATGGGATCCCTTATGCTTGGGGGACAAGCGGTATTCTTTACCGAAAATCAGCCTTCGACAAACCTGTTACTTCATGGAACGATTTGCTTCAACCTACAATGGCGTTAAATGACCGAATTGCGATGTATTACCACCCAATAGATTTAGTCGCAAGCGCGTTGCTTTCGATTGGCAGTGATCCATTCGATACAGACCGAGATGAGTTGTTAAAAGCTTACAGTATTTTGGAGTCACAACGACCGTTTATCAACACTCAAAACTATATTCTAAATTATATTTCTACACCAAGTAAACTATCGGAAATAGATATTGCTTATGGCTTTTCTGGGGATGCGTATGTATTAAATACAGAGGCAAAGGGGCAAGAAGATAAATGGGAATATGTGACACCAAAAGAAGGCACAACAATCTGGTTGGAATGCCTAGCCGTACCAGCAGGAGTGAAGATGACTAACCAAATCGAAACATTGATTAAGTATTTATCTCAACCCAAAGTAGCAGCGCTCAATGCCGAAGATACATGGTTTTCAACGCCTAATAAAAGTGCTTTACAGTTTGTTAGTGAAAATTATTTGCAAGACCCAGTCTTGAATCCCCCACATTCTATTATTGCAAACAGCTATTTGTACCGGCCAGTTAGCGAGTTGGGATTACTAACACGTCAAAGAATGGTAGAAGAGTTGAGGTAAACGATGAGTTTACTAAAACGGTTACACCTTTATCTCGTCCCCGCACTTAGTGTCCTGATTGTTATCGCCGGTGCGTTGACTTATCATCAACGTTTGAGCGGTTATAAAGATCTAGAAGAAACTCGTTGGCGTGATAAAGTACTGGGTGCCATTGAGGCTTCTAAATATGAAGAGCGCGGTGTCGCTGCACTTGCTCATGAAATAGCCGGAACTGCCCAGTTTATTAGGTTACTTCAAGATACCGGAGACTTGGTTCGCAGGAGCTTTGTGGAGAAACACTTAAGCCTACTGGTAGCAAAGGAACGAGTGGCAGCCCTAGGCGGTGTTAAAACGTTTGTTGCTGATGAATTGTTTAATATTATAATATCGTCACAACGTTCAGGGCCATTTGATGTGCCTACTTTATCCGATGATATTTACCAGTTAGTTTTTGATATGCACGTCAAAGTATCATTGGGTGACATGTTTATCGATGATGGTTTTACCTACCAGCTTGCTAATGGAGAGATACGTTACACGTATGTAGGAGCTTACAGTGAGCAGCTTTTCCCTGAAGACAGTCGGTCTAATAGGGAGCCTAGACGTTCGTTATTAATTACTGATGGCCCGTTGCTACAGTTGAGTGCATTATATAAGGAAATTGAATCGCTACCCTGTATCATAATGGACTTTTCTGATGTGGTTTTGTTTTCACCTAGTAACCTCCCAACACAAACCTATGAAAAAGTGGGTAATAGTATAATAGGTGGACAATCACTACGTTTCTCTAATGATCAGATGACAATTGGTATTCATATTATGGAGGAACATTACTTTGATTATAAAAAAGAGCTCTTAATACAAACTTCTGTCTACGTTATTTTAGTTGAACTGATACTCCTGTTGACAATATTTTTTGTTATTCGCTATAGAATAATTTCACCGATAAAACTATTAATAGAAGATATTAGAACAGGTGGGCAGGAGTTAAGGTATTTCAAACGCTCTAGAGGTAAAGATGAAATATCTGTGTTAAAAAATGCTTACATTGATACCTTGAGTAAAGTTAAGTTTGAAGCCGACTTTGACAATTTAACACGCCTCGCAAATAGAAGAACATTTATTACTCATATCGAGAAGCGTATAGAGTGCTACTCCAACCAACAAACGTATGTGGTGGGGTGGGACGTGAAAGAGTTTCGAAAAATAAATGATCTTTATGGAACAAAAGTTGGGGATTTAGTTTTGGTTCAACTTGCAGAGTGTATTCGCCATTTCGTCTGTGAGCATCAAACAAAGTTGGGGTTAGGCTGCAGTGATTATTCGATCAGTCGCTATTCGAGTAACCGTTTTCTCGCGGTGTTAGAGGCTGACAGTCATCAACGATTACGTAAAATTATTACTGAATTTGAACGTTCAATGAAAACGAGCATCAATATAGATGGCTATAACTTTAGTGTCGACACTTCCACTGCGGTTTTCCCTATATTCCTTGAAGGTTATAGTCACCTTTGGCAAAAGGGGCTTGAAGAGGCATTTATTAAAGCAAGAAAGATAAGAAGCTTACAGTCATTTGTATTATTTGATGAAGAACTTATCTGTCAACTAGAGCGGCGTGATGAAATAGAGAAAATTTTGTTGGGGTGTTGTGAGAATGGGGACTTTGTACTCAACTTTATGCCGTTGATCAACTCTGCTTCATTAGAGATTGAAGGCCTAGAGGTTTTAATACGCTGCCCTAAACTGTATGATTTGAATGCGGGTCCTGATGAATTTATTCAAATAGCAGAGAAAGCTAATATTATTGTTGATATTGATTCTTGGGTATTTGATAACGCATTTTTTGCGCTGTCAAATATGCATCATACATGTAACTACCAAGGTTCTATGTCTGTAAATGTTTCGGCTTTGGAATTGTACAATGAATTTTTTATTGAAAATATAACTAAGTCGTGTGATAGATATAATATACCACATCACTTAATAATTATTGAAATTACCGAAACCAGTTATGTGAAAAGTACAAAAGAGACGGTAGGATTAATTGCTGAGTTGCGAGGCTTAGGGTTTAGGGTATCGCTCGATGATTTTGGGACAGGCTTTACGTCAATAAACCAGTTGCTTAATTATCCTGTTGATGAGTTGAAAATTGATAAGAGCTTTGTGGATCGCATTGGTGTTGATGCTAACGATGAAAGGATGTTGTTTTCGATTATATCTCTAGCACATACCTGTGGAGCAAAAGTCGTGGGAGAGGGGGTTGAAGATGGCTATCAATGCCAGTATCTAAGCAAGATTGGGTGTGACTCCTTGCAAGGTTATTTATTTAGTAAACCACTAAATTATGATGACTTTTGTGCTTTTTATGAAAGCTATTCACCAAGCGAAATGGCTGAAAAATATGAAGAAATTTCTATCATTGGTATTAACAGATAACGACGATTAGTGATTGGTGTAGGGATAAGGAGCTAACGACAATTATGTTTAAGTTCTGAAGGTAACGTTCGGGAATATTTATTACTTTTGCGTCACTAGTGAAAATAATCCGGTGACGAATATATTAACATTTTGTCATGTTGATTATAATTAATGAGCGCTGTAAGTAAACAAGAGTTGAGAAGTAAAGGTCTAAAACTCAGGTGTTGAGGTATATTTACGCTGATCAGAGTCACCCGTGAGCAGACGCAGGCTTTCGACGTGAAAGTAATGTCAAACGTTCTAAAAGCATTGAACGATGAATGTTGAGTTCTTGGCTGACTGCCGCGTCCATTAACAACTCCATATCACCAAGGATGACGCGTTCTTCTAAGCTTTCTTTTATCGCTTTTATTGTGTGTTCGCTTTGGAAGGCTTCAGGTGTTTTTCCAAGTATTATAAATTGAGACCCACTGTATCGGTATAGCTTAAAATCGTGTTCTAGGTAGCTGGCAACCCTTTTCGAAGCAGTCTTAATTATAATGTCACCATAGTCAATACCATACTTTTGATTAACCTCTTCAATATTCAAAAGGCGAATTGATAACAAGCTGTAATGTGGTTTCAATAATGAATTTTTCAAGTCGTCGGTCAGTGCACCTCGATTCAAGTAACCTGTTAATGCATCGCGCCGATGGATTGTTACACGCAACCGAGACTCAACCCAAAATACAATCAGTATCAATGCGAAAAGCGTGACCAAAATCATAGTCGTGGTTTTCTGTAATAACATGAGACGTTCAAGCTCATATCGATTTTTTTCATGTATGGGGCTTTGAAGTCGAAAATTGCCGTTAATAAAAGTAATCAATTCTTGAAAACTAAGATCAATGCGGTGTGTTAAAATATGTTTATCAATCTTACCAGAAATCATTAATTCAACGGGCTTTTCAAGGCGTTTGAAATGCTCAAACTGATTAACAAAGAAAGTATGGTAATTAGCTTCTTTGATGAAATTTGCAGATTCCTTACTATTAATGATAATGTCAAACCTGCTCCAGGTGAGATCGTAAGCAAGCCAGAGGCTTTTAAAGTTAGTCGACTCAACTTTCATCTCAGTGACGAACTGCGCGTATTCTTTGACGAGCTGAAAAACAAACCAAGTTGCTTCGTTCTGCCTGTCCGATAGGTCTTCATTAATTTCGTTAACTTTATTTATAGTGACGATATTAACAGCAAGAACCGCTGCGGTTAGGGTCGCGAGTACAACCTTAGCAACATTTAAAGGAAATACTTTGATGAAACGACTCATGCTAAAGCCTTATTTCTTTCAGCTGCCAAATCATTTTTGCATGATAATCTGTATTGTCTAGCTCAGGGTAAAGTTCGAGAGAAAAGATAACCCAATATGGACCTTTCTCCCGTACACTCATAGGGTTGCCATCTTTGAGGATAGCGATGATTGGTGAAAATTGTTCAATATCTTTTTTATCTAACACAATTTGATAATTATTAAGTGCAGTGAGCGTGACAGTGTAAGGAATGTCTAAACCTGCGTCGTTAAACAAATCTTCAAAGGTAACGCCAGAAAATGTTGATGCACTATTTAACCAGGGTAAGTCGGTAGTAATTGTGTGTTGCGCCATGTTGAGCAGTTGCTGAGAGTCATAGGTGTGTACTACGTCACTTTTATCGACAATGGTGAGTTGGGCGCAGAACGAAAAATGACTAAGAAGCAGTGACATAAGAACGAGTAGCATCTTCATCGTTGATTTCCTTATCAAACGGTATACTTATAGTGAGTTTAGAAATTTATAAGCAGCTATCAAGCATAAAAGTGTGCTAATTTTGAGATTGGTGTGTATTAAGAATAAAAAAACCGAGTACTTAGACTCGGTTTTATAAACGATTCTATACAAGGTTAATCAATGAGCTCTCTTGCAGTTTGGACTACATTCTCAACGGTGAAACCAAACATTTTGAACAGTTCACCTGCGGGTGCTGACTCACCAAATGTTGTCATACCAATGATCTTGCCACCAAAGCCAACATACTTGTACCAGAAGTCTGCAATACCCGCTTCAACTGCGATACGAGCGGTCACATCGGATGGCAATACTGATTCACGGTACTCAGCATCTTGCTTATCAAATGCATCGGTTGCTGGCATAGATACCACGCGTACCTTTTTGCCTTCGTTGGTTAGCTGGGCTGCCGCTTCTACAACTAGCTCAACTTCTGAGCCAGTGGCAATCAGAATAAGTTCAGGCTTGCCTTCGCAATCTTTAAGGATGTAGCCACCCTTAGCAATGTTTGCAACTTGCTCAGCGTCGCGCTCTTGCTGAGCAAGATTTTGACGAGAAAAGATAAGCGATGTTGGACCATCTTTACGCTCGATAGCCAGCTTCCAAGCCACTGCAGATTCTACTTGGTCACACGGGCGCCATGTGCTCATGTTCGGTGTTAGGCGCAGAGAAGCAATCTGCTCGACGGGTTGGTGAGTAGGACCATCTTCACCAAGACCAATTGAGTCATGCGTATAAACTTGAATGTTTTGAATCTGCATCAGAGCCGCCATACGCATGGCGTTACGAGCGTACTCCATAAACATTAGGAAGGTCGCGCCGTAAGGTACAAAACCGCCGTGCAATGCGATGCCGTTCATGATCGCCGTCATGCCGAACTCACGCACACCATAGTGAATGTAGTTACCAGAGAAGTCTTCAGTTGTTAGAGACTTAGAACCAGACCACATAGTGAGGTTCGACGGAGCGAGATCAGCAGAGCCACCCAGGAATTCTGGTAGCATTGCACCGTAAGCTTCTAAGGCATTTTGAGAAGCCTTACGTGAAGCGATGTTGGCTGGATTAGCTTGAAGATCAGCGATGATTGCCGACGCTTTCTCTTCCCATTGTGCTGGTAAATCACCATTTACGCGTCGTTTGAATTCAGCTGCCAACTCTGGGTATGCTGCCTCATAAGCTGCAAGTTTCTCATTCCACGCTGTTTCCTTAGCTGCGCCTGCTTCTTTCGCATTCCATTCTGAGTAGATTTCCGACGGAACTTCAAACGGACCATACTCCCAACCAAGTTGTTTACGTGTTGCCGCGATTTCTTCAGCGCCGAGTGGGGCACCGTGACAGTCATGCGTACCCGCTTTGTTTGGAGAGCCGAAGCCAATAACGGTCTTAGTGCAAATAAGCGTTGGGCGAGGGTCCGCTTTTGCGGCGATGATGGCAGCATTGATTGCATCAGCATCATGACCGTCAACTGCTGGAATAACATGCCAACCATACGCTTCAAAACGCTTAGGTGTGTCGTCTGAGAACCAGCCTTCTACTTCGCCATCGATAGAGATGCCGTTGTCGTCCCAAAATGCGACAAGTTTACCTAAACCTAGTGTGCCAGCAAGAGAACAGGCTTCGTGTGAAATACCTTCCATAAGACAACCATCACCCATAAATGCATAGGTGAAGTGGTCAACGATATCATGACCTTCTTTGTTAAATTGTGCTGCAAGCGTTTTTTCTGCTAGCGCCATACCAACAGCGTTTGTGATACCTTGGCCTAATGGGCCTGTGGTGGTTTCAATACCCGGTGCGTAACCATACTCTGGGTGGCCTGGCGTTTTTGAATGAAGTTGACGGAAGTTTTTTAGGTCGTCGATTGAAAGCTCATAGCCTGCCAAGTGAAGCAGAGAGTAAATCAACATTGAGCCGTGGCCATTCGATAAAACAAAACGGTCGCGATCCGCCCATTCTGGGTTTGACGGGTTGTGATTTAGGTGAGAGCGCCATAGTACTTCAGCGATGTCTGCCATGCCCATAGGAGCACCAGGGTGACCTGAATTAGCTTGTTGAACTCCGTCCATGCTTAAAGCACGAATTGCATTAGCAAGTTGTTTACGATTCATTGTGTATTCCAATATTTATAAATGTGATTAAAAAAGGCACCGTAATAATCAGTGCCTTTTTGGGATTCGTTAAAGTTTTGCCGCTAGCATTTCTTCAAGTTTGCCTTGGTCGATAGCGAAGTTGCGAATACCTTCCGCCAATTTCTCGATAGCCATTGGGTCTTGGTTGTGGTCCCACAAGAACTCAGCATGTGTCATTGGAGCCGGGCGAGTCGCGGTACCTTTAGAGTCGATAAGTTTCTCAACGACATCGCCTTCTGCTTCTTCTAGCTCTTGCAGCAGGTTAGGGCTGATCGTTAGGCGGTCACAACCGGCAAGCTCAAGAATTTCACCGATGTTGCGGAAGCTTGCGCCCATCACTACCGTGTTGTAGCCGTATTCTTTGTAGTAGTTATAGATAGACGTAACAGAGACAACACCCGGATCTTCTTGCGCTTCAAAATCACGACCTTCTTTAGCCTTGTACCAGTCCATGATGCGACCGACAAAAGGTGAAATCAGGAATACGCCTGCTTCAGCACAAGCACGAGCTTGCGCGAAAGAGAATAGAAGCGTTAGGTTACAGTTGATGCCTTCTTTTTCGAGCACTTCTGCGGCACGGATGCCTTCCCATGTCGAAGCAAGCTTGATTAGGATGCGGTCATTTGAAATGCCCGCGTCGTTGTACATTTTGATAAGCTTACGAGCTTGTTTAATGCTGCCTTCAGTATCGTAAGAAAGACGAGCGTCGACCTCTGTCGAAATGCGACCAGGGATGGTAGTAAGAATTTCTTTACCAATGCTAACAGCAAGCATATCTCCAGCGTCTAGCAATTGCTGTGCTTTATCTTGGCTTTGTGCTTTAGCGTATTCGATCGCTTGGTCGATAAGCGGGGCATAATCTGCGATTTGTGCCGCTTTCAAAATAAGAGAAGGGTTAGTCGTAGCATCTTCTGGTTGGTACTTACGAATTGCTTCAATGTCACCAGTGTCGGCGACAACCGTCGTCAGTTTGCGTAGTTGCGCTAATTTATTGCTCATCGGTACGTTCCTATAGTTGAGGCAAGGCCGTCTCATAATCTAAGTGCGACATCAGTAGCGTCTTAAAATAGCTACTGAACAAAATCCTAATCAGCGAGCATTCATGCGTGAGCAAGTGTTTAGCTCGTGAGTAAATGTTGACCCATATTTAACTCATGCAGACGAAAAGTCAATAAAATACCCTTACAAAATGAAGCGTTCATTGGATTGCTTTTCGTTTTTGATACCAAAGGCGCACTTTTGTCGTTCGCCCTTACGGTGCGTGGCGACAGTTATCCTCGTATCGCTCACAAAGTGGCCTGAGATATTGTAATGCTATTGAGCAAATGTCATGAATGCCTTATGCTGATACATATGTTCAACGTGTGAACCAATGTACACTCTCTTTACGGGTGATTGGACGAATAGTAGAGCTTTAAGTATATGGATAACTCAGAAACAAGCGCAGATGTACTTACCCAAATTGCTGTTGCATATTATCAAGATGGCGCCACTCAAGAAGAAATATCCAAGAAATTTGGTGTGTCTCGAGCAAAAATAGGGCGCTTACTCAAACAGGCGAGAGACGAAGGCATTGTTGATATCACGGTAAAGTACCACCCAGTTTATAGCGCTAAGATAGAGCAACGCTTAGTCGAGCGTTTTGGGGTGAAGCGTGCTTTGATTGCATTGGATCAACCAGATGGTCAATCGCAGCGTAATCAGGTCGCCGGTTTAGTATCAAGCTACCTCGCGCAAACGCTGAAAACAGGGATGGTTGTTACCGTGGGGCAGGGACGTAATGTATCCGCGGTTGCCCATCATACTGGTGTTATAAGCCCACGAGCTTGTAAGTTTGTTTGTGGCATTGGTGGTATTCATCCTCGAGGTGGGCTTTTCAATGCCGATCATATTTGCCGTCAACTAGCAAAAATCTACGGGGGCTCATCAGAGACACTTTACGCCCCAGCATATGCCGAGAATAAAGAACAAAAATTGGCGTTTATGCAAAACGCGACCATTAAACAAACCCTCGATCTAGCGCGTAAAGCCGATATGGCGTTGATTGGTATTGGTGACATGAGTGAAAACAGTTACATGGTTGACCTCGGGTGGTTCACGGCCGATGAAGTGGTTCAAGCGCGCCTTCACCAAGGTGTCGTGGGGGATTTTGCTGGGTATGATTTTTTCGATATTCATGGAAATGCTGCTAATACGGTGATGAGTGACCGCGTTATTGGGCTTGGGTTAGAAGAGTTCAGAATGATTTCTGAGGTGATTGCTATTGCTTCGGAAAACAGTAAGCCAATGGCGTTGCTTGGGGCATTAAGAACGGGGGCTATCGATGTGATTGCAACCAGCGTGAGTAATGCCCTAACGGTACTTAATCTCGACGAACAGATGCGCAACGTGGAACACCGTCTCTGATAAAACAACTTTGGGTGAAAAGAGTCTTAAGAGAAATCACGATCATTAAGCGCGGTAAGCAAGGCGTGATATCGAGCAGGTAACACTCTTCTTTTCTTTTTAATAAGGTACAGTGGTTCAGTGATGGCATTGGGAGTGGGGCTTACCGTCACTAAATCTTTGAAGACGGAATGAGTGATAGCCACTTTAGGGAGTACCGTCATTCCAATGCCCATTGAGACCGGCTGAAGAATCTGGCTCAGTTGGTTGATATAGGTGACCTTCTTGACCTTTCCCCAATCTAAGTCGTGTAATTCTTCATGGCCACTGTTTTCGAAAAACTTTTCAAAATAGTGCTGTGCATCTGGGTGAGCCACGACGCCTAATGTCGTCATATCGTTCAAAATACTGCCACTAGATTGATAGTTTTTGGGTGTCACTAGGCTAATCTCTAGTCGACCAATAAGCTCGCAAGATAACTCGGATTGATTAGGGATATACGTCACGATGCCGATATCGACATAACCTTCTAGAACATCCGTTATGATCTTTCTATTTGGTGCGGCTTCTAAATTGGTTGAAAGACCAGGGTACACCGTTTGTAAAGAAAGGAGCTCAGGGTAGAGTGCGGTTGCGATTGCGCCAGGGGCGGCGATATTGAATACGCCTTGATGCGGGTCATCGAAGCTGAGCTGTTCTTTCAATACTTGTTCATGTTTGGCAAGATCAACGGCGTAACGGTAAACGATCTCCCCCTGTTCTGTGAGTTCAAAGGTCTTTCCTTCGCGACTGATAAGCGCCGCGCCTAAGTCCCGCTCAAGTTTCTTGATATGTTGGCTGACGCCGGGTTGAGTCATAAATAATTTCTCAGCCGTTTGAGTAAAATGCCCCACTTCAACCAGTGTTCTATAAGTGTTGAGCCATGTCGTATTTATCACGCGTCATACCATAATAAAAAATTATTGTTTTTATCTTATATGATAATGCAATGATTTGTCATCTTGCTTTTATGGTCAAACTTGTATTGAACTTGCTAATTAGCGAAATAGAACTACGCTTAAAGAGTCTCATAACATAGGTGACCAGATGATCTTCCTGACTCTCAAAGTCTTGCAGATTGGAATTGTATACGGGTACAAGAAGTACAAAGCTAATCCAAATGCCCACTAATCTCGTGGGCATTTTTGTGTGTCATTTAAGGGGTGATTCGGTCACTCTGCTTGAAATTGCCTCTTGTTACTCCGCTGTAACCATTCTTAATTGTTTCCATTCCGTTATACCTCAACGGGTAAGTCGAGTCGCTGGCCCCATTCTGTCCATGAACCGTCGTATACCGCTAGGTCGGTATACCCACAAATCGTCGCACCAAGAGCAAGAATACAAGCGGTCACCCCTGACCCACAACTGAACACGAGCGGTGTGCTTTTATCCTCAGAAATACCCGTAAACAGAGTCGTCAGTTCTTCTTTTGGTTTAAGAGTGCCATCGCGCATCAACTCAGCGAACGGTAAACAAAGAGAGGAAGGAATATGACCACTGCGGACGCCTTCTCGCGGTTCTTTCGCTTTGCCACTAAACCTGGCTAAAGAGCGAGCGTCGACAATTTTTCTGGTTTGTTCGGACGAATGCGTGAGAACTTGTTCCGCGGTGAGAAAAAATTGACTACTTAAGGGTTGATTTAATGATGTTACGTTCGCGTTGACATACCCGGAGTCAACGGGGTATTGATGGGCTTTCCATGCTGGTAGGCCACCAGATAAAACGTAGACGCTTTCAAAACCAAGAGCTTTAAGCATCCACCAGGCTCTTGGGGAAGCATAAGTCCCCGAATTATCGTACACCACTATGATGGAATCAGGAGTAATCCCTAGCTCAGAGGCGAGCTGGTTGAAGCGTTGCGAAGAAGGCATCATATGAGGGAGTGGATTGTTTAGATCGCAAAATACGCGGTCGTAATCAAAACGCTGAGACTGCGGAATCACACCAGATGTATCCTTTGGTGGTTCCATAGGAATTTGGAATTCAATACTGGTGTCTAAAATCACAAGAGAGTCATCTTCACCTAGTTTCTCATATAACCAGGTCGCACTGACAAGTGGCAACATTATAGTGTCCTTCTTTATTGTTGCTGACAAGACACTAATTGATAAGTGCTCGTCGTGGAAAATGGGTTTTGGAGTTGATTCAGGGTGACTAAGGTGCCAATTTGACAGCGACGGCTCAGATCCGTATTGACACGGATGGTCGATTTATCGGGAAGCTCAACGGTCAAGTAATAGCGGTTGCCATCTAAGGATTGCGTTAAGGTCTGGCTCATGACTTGTCCTTGAATCGTAGCGACTGTGCGGGTAAGAGGGAACCACAGGAGAAACGCCAATAAGCCGATACCCAAAGCGAGAAGACTAATTCCGACTTTTAATGACTGCAAGGCGCTACTCCTTTCATTTTTTATACCACGTACGCACGACCATCCAATTGCATACTTGCTAATGCTAATGCTAATGCTATTGCCATTAACTACAGGTAGGGCACGTAGGGGATTTTGGTAGCCCCAATTCTCGCCACGTTAACGTGAGTGCATCAAACATTAACAACTTTCCGGTCTTTACTTGTCCATATTGAGCGATAACTTTAATCGCTTCCAATGCCTGCATTGAGCCAATAATACCTACAACAGGGGATAAGACTCCCGCTTCAACGCAGGAAAGACTGGTATCGCCGAACAACGCACTTAAGCACTGATAGCAAGGCAGTGCCTCATTGTCATAAGTAAAGACGGATATTTGCCCTTCCATTCGAATGGCGGCGCCACATACCAACGGCGTTTTAGTTTTAAAGCATAGTCTATTGAGCTGATTTCGAGTCTCTACATTGTCTGTCGCGTCCAAGACAAGAGTATGTGTCTGGATAAGCGTTAATAATTCGTCATCGTCTAACCTGTCTTTAATCGCGGTTACCGCTATATTTGGATTAAGCGCACAGAGAGAGGCTTTCGCTGAATCGACTTTAGCTGAGCCAACATCGCTATCCGAATGTAGCACTTGACGCTGTAGGTTCGAAAGCTCCACAGTGTCATCATCTACAATGGTGAGGTGACCAACACCAGCAGCAGCAAGGTATTGCCCTGCCGCACACCCAAGTCCACCCGCACCAATCATCAATATTGATGACTGTTTTAATGCCTCTTGACCATCAAAATCAAAGTTTTTCATGATGATTTGGCGATTGTAGCGAAGCATCTCGTGATCAGAAAGAATGTCCAATTTGTCCCCTACTAATACAGCGTTGAGTTTAAGAGTTGAATTTGTACCGTCTCTCCAATCGCCACATTACCGCGATCTTGCTCTAATACCACGAAGCAGTTAGCTAGACTCATTGAGCGGAAGGCTCCTGAGCTTTGGTTACCTGTTGATTCGACTTCAAATTGGCCGTTAACGATAGAATAAATACCGCGTTGATAATCCGTGCGACCAGGGCCTTTTTTAAATGCGGTTTGCGTGATTGCAGGGATAGATTCCGGTGCTTTCCACTGGGAATGTCCAGCTAACTTTGCAAGTAAGGGCTGAACCAGAACATACATGGTCAGCACGGCCGATACTGGGTTGCCTGGTAGGCCGCAGAACCATGCGTGGTCCAGCTCACCAAAGGCAAAAGGCTTGCCGGGTTTGATAGCAAGTTTCCAAAACCCAATTTGCCCCAATTCCTCTAAGATGTCTTTGGTATAGTCGGCTTCACCCACACTTACACCGCCAGAAGTGATCACGACATCAGCGTCTTTTTGCGCACTAATAAAGGTATTACGTAGCGTCTCCTGACAGTCGGGGATAATGCCAAGATCAATCGCCTCACAACCAAAGTTGTCGATCAGGGGTTTAATGCCGTAACGATTACTGTCGTATATTTGCCCGTCTTCTAACGTGGTTCCTAACGGACGGAGTTCATCACCCGTTGAGAAAAAGGCGACCTTGGGCTTGCGAAATACTTTTACATGACTAAACCCCAATGTAGCAATCATGGGAATATCACGTGCAGTCAAACGTGCGCCTTGCGCTAAGACAACGTTCCCTTGCTCAATATCATCGCCGGTTGGACGAATGTTCATATTATGTTTGACGTTGTCTTGTATGAAGGTGATGGCGTCACCGTCAACTTTGGTATTCTCTTGCATGATGACCGCGTCACAACCATGCGGTATTTTTGCGCCGGTCATAATTCGGATGCAGGTATTCTCTGGCCAAACGCCTTCAAATGGCAGCCCGGCGAAAGATTTGCCAGCAAGCACTAACGTAGTGCTTTTTTCCAAATCAGCAATGCGAACCGCATACCCATCCATTGCTGAATTATCAAAAGGGGGTACGTTGATAGGGGATAACAAGTCTTCAGCAAGGACAAAACCGAGTGCTTCGGGCAGTGAGCGTTCAATCGTGTCTGTGATTGGTTTTATTGGTGTGAGCATTTTTGATAATGCTTCTTCGATTGGCATTAAGCCCGGAGCGTCGCAGCAACCCATAAAATATGTATTCCTAATTCATTGCTAATATCGTCCAGATTTTATCATATTTTTTGTCAATAACGCGGATAGAAAACTGGGATAGTCGACAAAACTAACCATAAAATGGGGGGTGTAATTACTATTGAATGCGCGTATCCTAATCATCCCTTGCGGGACTAGTAAGAGGTAAGTAAATGTCAGCGCTAAGCGAATCTGCAATATTGGTCAAGGAAGCTCTCTCAAAACGTGGTTTAGAGACACCAATGTTGCCAAACACAGTCAGTCGAGAAGAGAAAAAAGAACGCATTGAACACCACATGCGGGAGATTTTGACGTTACTTCAACTTGATTTAACTGATGATAGCTTAATGGAAACACCACAACGTATCGCTAAAATGTACGTCGATGAAATTTTTTCAGGCTTGGACTACGAGCGTTTTCCAAAGATCACTGTTATTGAAAACAAAATGAATGTCAGCGAAATGGTGAGAGTAAAAGACATTACTGTCACCAGTACATGTGAACATCATCTTGTGACCATTGATGGCAAGGCCGCGGTGGCATACATTCCTCGAGGTAAAATCATTGGCTTATCGAAAATCAATCGTATTGTGCGATTTTTTGCCCAACGACCTCAAGTACAAGAACGCATGACCCAACAAATTCTCGTCGCACTGCAAACCTTGTTAGAAACAGATGATGTTGCAGTGACAATGGATGCTGTACATTATTGTGTTAAGTCACGAGGTGTGATGGATGCAACCAGTGAAACGACGACAACGGCTCTAGGCGGGATATTTAAATCTATTCCGGCGACCCGTCACGAATTTTTAAGTGGTCTTAGATAATACGTTATGCTTTTTAAGAATTGATTGATTTTAACAACAACGCCTTCGAAATTCGAAGGCGTTGTTGTATTTAGCATTCGTTTTCAGCCATACTATTGAAAATCTAAAGGAATTATAAGATAGAGTCAGCTTATTACTTCTGGTAATGGATGCGGTAGTGATGAATAATCACTGTTAAGTAAAGATCTGTCTCGTTGGACTAGTTGGATGAATAGACTTCAAAAAATCTATAACTATGCAGAGCCAAACCTATTTTTAGTGGTATTAATGGGAGGACTCGGCTTTCCGTTATATTATTGGATGTGGGATTTTATATTTCCACAAGCCTATGAAAATCTCTGGCTACGACTCGCGTGCAGTGCTTCGGTGATGGTGTTGGCCTGTCGTCACTATCTACCGCGAAGTTTGAAGCAATATCTTCCACACTACTACTTATTTTCAATAGGGCTTTGCCTGCCTTTTTTCTTTTTTTACATGATGTTAATGAATAATTGGTCCGATGTTTGGGTCTTATCTTTCATGTCATCCATCTTTATTCATATTTTGCTCGTTCATGACACTCGAGTGATGTGTATCCAAGCCATAATATCGTTACTGCTGGCGTCCGCTGTTGCTTATTTTGTCTCGGATGGTACGGTAGAATTTGCACACAAGCTCAGTTTTATCCCTATCTTTGGCTTTACTTATGTGTTTGGTAACCTGTTTTATTTTAGAAACCAAACTGAACACGAAGCAAAAGTGTCCATTGCCAAATCGTTTGGTGCGGGTATTGCGCATGAAATGCGAAACCCGTTAAGTGCCTTGTTATCTTCGTTTGAAGTGATGCGCTCCGTTGTGCCGAATAGTAATTCGTCTTATCGACATTCTTATCATCTGAATGCACAAGAAATCCAAACGTTAAACGATATCATTGATGAGTCAATGAAAGTCATTTGGGCGGGTAATGAAACTATTGATCTATTGTTGACATCCATTGACAAAAATAGGGTATCTACCTCCACGTTTTGTAAGCACCGAGCTAGGTTTGTCATTGAAAATGCGGTAAAAAGTTATGCCTACAAAAACGAATCAGAACGAAGAGCGGTAAACCTAGAACTCGATGAAGACTTTGAGTATCTGGGCAGTGACACTTTGCTTAAGTACGTTGTTTACAATTTGCTTAAAAATGCTTTTCGTCATAGAGGTGCTGAGCGATTTACCATCTCAATCCGCTCTAAAAAAACCGGTGATGGCTACAGTTTACTCGTTAAAGATACTGGGTTAGGTATTGAACCTGATCTGATTAAGAATATATTCGAAGATTTTTATACGACAGGAAAAAATGGCACATTTGGGCTTGGACTCTCTTTTTGCAAAAAAGTGATGACGTCATTTGGTGGTCAAATTAAGTGTCGTTCGATTCAAGGGAAGTGGACAGAGTTTGAACTTAAGTTTCCTTATTACGCTTCAAGTACCATTAATCATATTAAGCTTGATCTTATGAAATCAAAATCCCTTCTTTATATTGGTCAAGATAGCTCAATGATCAAAGAAAAGCTCAATACGATTGGTGCAAGCACCGATCTCAGTGTTAAAACGGTATCGATGGCAGAAGCATCGACGTATGAAGAACATCAATTTGAATATAACTTGATTATTATTGATGGTCGATTAGACCGGGATGGCTGGGCATTAATGTCACGCCTTGAAGGAAAACTCTCATTTACTGAGGCAAGAATCGCCTTTTTACATGATCCCCTTGACGTACGAAACTTGTACTTTCAACGCTACGTCACCATTGAATTGTTTGAGTGGCAAAAATTCTTTGATAACCCTAGTGCTTCATTAGACTATTTAATGTTTGATGCCTTTCGTGAAGTTGATGAAGTCCCTTCTTATAACGAAATTTCAAGTCAACGCACGGTTATGATTGTCGACGATAATCATTCTTTACGTTCTATTACCACAATTATGCTAGAGAAGCAGGGCTTACATGTACTGCAAGCTGAGAATGGGCAGGTCGCACTTGATAAGCTGGCAACGGAATCGGTGGATCTGATATTGATGGATATCGAAATGCCCGTTCTTGACGGCTTAAGTGCAACTAAAATTATTCGAGAATCTAACACCGCCTATGCCTCAGTACCCATCGTGGGTTACACGGGTGACAAAAGTGAAGAGACCATTGTAAAAATAAACGAATATGGCATGAATGACTATGTCGTAAAACCGACACCTAAAGATGAGCTTATAGACAAAGTAGCGGCTTGGATTTAAATGCTACCCATTTCCCCTAGCGCCTTTCACGCTAGGGGCGTACGTAATCGTGTTAACGCTTTGTCTGACGCGCCGTTAATGTGCTTTACACTTAATCACTTATCTAGCAAGAGTGACATTACTAGGTGCTCATTGTGACCAAATGCCTATTAGTCACCAAACACATATTAGTTACCAAACATCTATTAGGTTCCCAACACATATTAACTACCAAGCACCTAACAGCTAACGAGTGCTTGATCGTTTCCTAGTATTTAATCGTTAATCAAAAACCAATTCGGGATTGTCCCATGCTTGCTGACAAACGTTGATTACACGATTTAATTCCTCAAGTGTATGCTCGGCATTAACAGAAAAGCGTAATATGTGCTTTCCATTTGGCGTTGCTGGTGGACAAAAGATTGAACCAAAAATGCCATGACTCTCAAAGAAGTTGCGTACTTTAAGCGTGTTCTGAGCATCACCAGTATCTAAACCAAAGATTTGCGATTCACTGCGAATATCAAACCCAATATTTCGTAAGCGACGACCTAAGTATTCTGCATTGTCTTTCAAGGTTTTACGTCGTTGGTCAGCCGCAACAATGACCTCCAATGTCGTTTCTAAGCGTTTCATTTCATACGGCAGCATAGCCGAACTAAATATTGCCGGATAAGCGACCATAGGAATACAGTAGGCTGTTTTCTTGTTTGCCAGAATAGCGCCGGCTCGGTAAGAAAAGGTTTTCGCTAGGCTTGCTGTAATGAAATCTACATGTTCTGTTAATCCAAGCTCTGCGACCAGTCCTGCTCCTTTTGGTCCATGTGTGCCTAACGAGTGTGACTCGTCGACGACTAGTGCGCATTCGTGTTCGTAGGATATAGACACAAGGTCAACTAAAGGAGCAATCGTTCCTATCGTGCTGTAGATTGAGTCAACTAAGATGATGCCTGGGCCATTTCTCTTGATTTGTCTATTTAGATGACGAGTATTGTTGTGCATAAAAGGAAAGATTTTTGCGCCAGCTATACGCGCGCCTTCCCATAACGATGCGTGGGCAAAGAAATCGATGTACACATTTGTATCTTTATTGCATATCGCCTGAAGTAAATTAATGTTTGCTGTCCAACCCGATTGCGCGACCAAGCAACTCTCAAATCCGGTAAGTTGTGCGAGTTTTGTTTCAAATGCCGGTTTTTTATCACTACCAAGCAGAAAAACACCCGACATTAATAGGCTTTCATCATTGTCTTGGATGGCTTGGATATGTGCATTTTTAATGGTTTCGTTACTGTTGAGACTTAGGTAATCGTTAGTTTGCATGACGACATCACCAGATTTCGGTTGCATACCACAGATAATTGGTTTTTTATCGGCATTCGAATGAATACGATCTTCAATGAAAAAATCATGCTTTTGAGTAATAAAATCAGGGAGAGCCTTTTTAATCTGAGTTAAGTGCATAACAGTATTCTCTGTGTAATTGAAATTATAAGTCGGCCGATGTATTTATTTATTGCCGATCAGAGAGTTGCTGTCACTAGCCAAATACTTATTATTTGGTGATGGTTGCAGAATGAGCTATAACTTATATTAATATGTTTATTTTGCTTATACCGATAGGGGGTCTAAGTGTTGCAAACCTTTTGTGCTTTCAGATGTTACTGATAAAAACATCACTTTCTGGCAGGGTATTTCAATTCTGGCCAATACATAAAAATAAAGCCAATACTTACCCAAATAACTGCAAATGTTGCAATGGTGAGTTCAAGAAAGCCAAAGTTGTGTAACCAGTGCCAATGAGGGTATTCGACCTCAAAAAACGAGGTGAGTCTGTGCATCGCAATTGAGCTAATGACGGATGGAAACGTGATTGCTGCAATAGAGGGTTGAAACTTAAGTCTCAAGAGTCGGAAGTAGCATAGGTAGATCATCAATGTCATCGTGATCGCGATACCTGCGAGTGCTCCCGTCAGTATGGGATCTGGCTCATCGAAGTTGATGAGGTAAGCGGATAATGTCAAATTAATGGGCGCCGCCATTATCGCGAGCGTAGGCCTTGCTCTCTTTTTTAGTACGCCTTCAAATACCAAACGATATAAGACAAGAGGAAGCATGAAGAAATAGATGCCAATGCAGATGCTAGCGATCGTTTCTGAATAAACCGTATGGCCAAACTGGGTTCCGGCCAACGAGCTACTTATTAATCCAACAGGATATAAGAACCAACTAGGGACGATGTTTGCTATCTTAAAATTACGTAACTGATAAAAGAAAAACAATAACGCTAGAGTAATATGTAACGTTAAAGCTGCGAACCAAAGTGGATAGGCAACAAGTGGTAATATTACTGCCAAATAATCACATAGTATTAATAATGCCATGCTCATTGGCGCCATTAAGCTGCCGGTCAATGAATGTTTAATGTCAGCCGAAAATATATGCTTGTTCAAGAGGTACTTTAATAAAACGGGGATGAGTAGAAAAGCCCCAATCGCAGCTAAAATGGGTTGAATTTGTTTACCAATACTAGGGAGGTACAGTGCCCATGCGTGCCCAAGGCCAATTATCCCAAGGGCCAATGAGGCCTGGGATGTTGGGACATTATGAAACTGAGTTAATCGTTTTACAGCGGTTATATCCATCGGCACTCAATCAGGTCTCTTGTTATCATCCTTGTAAAAACTGCTTATGAGCTTTCGTTATATTAGCAGTCTAGCCGTCTGATTGTACCGTATTTTAGTGGTAAAAGCGCCTTAGTTTTCTTTGCTGGGTAGATCTTCTTGTTTTAGCTTTGTGTTCTTAAGTGTGCGATGTAATAACTGACTGTATATTGGTTGCCCACCCAGCATTTGCGCAACAATGGTGGCACCTAGAGCGGTGATAATCAGTGGCAAGATTAAGTGATAATTGTTAGTCATCTCGATAACCAATAAAATACCAGTAATGGGAGCGCGGACGGTCGCAGAGAAAAGGGCACCCATACCGGCAATAGCAAAGACGCCTGGTTCAATAGGCAAATCAGGAAAGATAAGTTTCGCCATTAAACCAAAGGCATAACCGAACGACGTACCGAGTGCGAGCATAGGGGCAAAAATACCACCTGGCGCGCCTGAACCAAAACAAATTAGCGTCGTGAGTACTCTGCCAATAAACAGAACAAAAAGAAATCCGGCACCAAAATCACCATTAGTGATATTAGGTATTAACCCAATGCCACCACCTGTGAGCTCGGGAATATATAAAAGCAACAAACCAAATGATCCGCCAATTAACGATCCTGTAATTAAAAATCGTTTTAAATCATTTTGGTGTAGTTTGGCAAAAAGATCTTGAAAAAGAGTAATTAATCGATTGAATGCCACTCCAAAAACACCGAACAAGGCTCCTAATACAAGGAATAGCCAAAGAACTTGCATACTGGGTGAGTCATATTGAGGCATAGTGATAACGGCATCTTGGCCATTGATGGTACGAAACACAATCGTTGCGGAAACCGCTGAAATAAGAACGGCTTTAATCGAGATTAATGAATATCTAAAGTGGGGCCGCATTTCTTCGACGACAAACATAATGCCAGCGAGTGGAGAGTTAAACGCAGCTGCAAGCCCGCCAGCAGCCCCCGAGGCAAGTAAAGTGTGTCGACTATCATCATCTTTGACGCGGAAAATATCCGTGACCATACGAGCAAGATTTCCCCCCATTTGAACGGTTGGGCCTTCCCGACCAAGCACCATTCCAGACCCAAGAGCACCTAACCCGCCAAAAAATTTCACCGGGAGTACCCGCCACCAGCGGACGGGTCTTATATTATCCATTGCACCTTCTATTTCTGGAATACCCGAGCCTGCGGCTTCTGGTGCAAATTTGTGTACAAGAAAATAGCCAACGAAGGCGAGGCATGCACTGATTAAAAATGCGGATGCCCAAAGAGGGAGAACTGAGCCAATCTCGTCTTTTAGCCACTCTGTGCGAGTGTCGGTTACAAAATGAACGCCCAGTTCAAATAAGGTTCCGACAAGCCCGGCGAGAATGCCGACAATGCAAGACAAGAACAGAACTGAAATCGGTGTTTTGTCTCTAGAGAGAAATTGATTAATCGTTTCTTTGGGCACGCGTGCAAGTAACGATTGTTTAAATCTTTCTCTCTTAGTCATTGCGTGGTTGGCCTTTTGAGGATGTAAATTGATATGAGTATTGTTAAACAAAATTATACGAATTCTATGGGTTTACAACAGTGACAAGTTTGCAAAGTAGTATTGCAATATTAGTGAGGTCTTGGGGCACTGCAAGTTATTAGAAAAAAATCATCAAGAAAAAATCCGTTTTCCTTGTAATTAAGCCATTATGGTCCATAGTTAAATCGTAGGGTATGTATTCGACAAGCACGGAGGATTTGAACCCCTACGTACAATTTGGAAGTGAAGATTCACACATACTACCGCCTCGTAAATTATCTCAGCAGCTAGTTTTGCTTTGAGATTCGCAAACTCACGATTGAGTAACGAGGGTCAAGGCGCACGCAAAGTGCGCCTTTTGTCGTTTAAGGCATACTGCCTGTGCTGCTGAAAGAATGTGTGTTCTTTTTTGTTCAACGAACAACATAAGTTTCTACATTTTGCGATCTATGATGAATGGCAAATATGTTTATACTGATGGCATATTTTCGTTTTAATGGATTGATTATGTCTATACAACAAGTTCCTACCAATATCATCACTGGATTTCTTGGCGTAGGAAAAACGACGACGATTCTCAACTTGTTGAAGAATAAGCCAAAAAATGAACACTGGGCGGTTCTGGTCAATGAGTTTGGTGAAATCGGCATTGATGGTGCCCTAATGGCAGAAGGTGGGGCGTTGATCAAAGAGGTGCCTGGTGGTTGTATGTGTTGCACGGCCGGGGTACCGATGTCGGTAGGAATCAATGCACTACTTCGACAAAAGCCAGACCGCTTAATCATCGAGCCCACCGGATTGGGGCATCCCAAGCAGGTCATTAAAACATTAACCTCTGAACAGTATCAAAGTTATGTGGATTTGAGGGCAACAATCACGCTTGTCGATCCAAGATACTTATCCGACGATAAGTATCTGTCGAACAATAACTTCAATGATCAGCTTGCCGCAGCTGACGTTGTTGTAGGCACTAAGGTTGACCAGTGCAGTGCCGAGGATGTCGACGTGTTTAATGATTGGGTGAGTGTTCAAGAACCGGCGGTGATTTTTCATCAGCTGATTAAGCACGGGCACCTACCGGTAGAGGTGTTGGATATTGAGCGCCGTTCCACAACGAGCTCGAAAGGCAATGTGGCAGCTATTATCCATGATGAACATGACCATAGTGATATGGACCCTGTTTTTGAACTGCCACCTCAACACGCATTCATTCGTAAAGAAAACAAAGGACAAGGTTATTATAGCTGTGGCTGGATCGTTGGTTCAGAGCATCTATTTGATTTTGACCAGTTGTTCTCTATGCTCAGTGATTTAACGGCGGAGAGGGTTAAAGCGGTCGTTAACACAAATAAAGGTTGCTACGCGTTTAATGTGTCCAACCGAATTGTCTCGGTAAATGAGATTTCACTGGAAGGATATGAATCTAGAATAGAGGTTATCGACAGCCAACTGCTTCCTTGGGGAGACCTAGAAAGCATATTATTGTCACTGTGTGGTCTAAAACCATAAGCGCCCAGAATACCATGTCGTTATTCGCGCGACATGGTATTCAAATGTCATGCATAGTGACTTTACGTCAGAGGTGGTCAGCCAAAGTCTACTAATTCAGCGCCTATTAACGCGACACTCGTTAACTGAAGGCTTATTATTGCATACCTCAACGGTACATAGACTTATAGTTGGGTACAAAAGCTTCCCAAAATGCGGGCTCGCCAATATGCTCTTGCACCGCTCGAATAAACGCACTGACGAGCAGTGTGTGTTTTCTATGTGGATACACAGCATAGATGCCAGTTTCTCTCGTTGATAACGCGTAATCAGTGAGTAGTGGTGTGAGGCCAAGCTCATCGATTGGTGCTTCTAGATTAAACAGATCGATGAGAGAGTAACCTAACCCGTCTCGAATGGCGCTGACCATCGTTCTTACGTCGCTCACCTTGTAATTCCCCTGCATTTTATACGTCTTCATTGTATTGCCATACGGCTTGTCACTCATGCTGAAAGTATCGAGGCTGATATCACCATTGCTATAAATCACGGCAGGAAGTGCCAGTAATGCTTCGGGAGAATCGGGCATCCCATGTTGTTCAATGAACTGGTGTGATGCGACCAATGCAAAATTGGTATTGGCAATTTTCCGCGCGATGAGGTTTGATTCGGTAAGTTTTCCAATGCGAAACGCGACATCAAAATGGTCAGCGATGATGTCGGCCCGCTTGTCATCCAGCAGCAACGTAACCTTGACCTCGGGATACTGCTTCATGAACGTTGTAATCACAGGTTGAAGATATTGCTGACCAAAAAAGATGGCGGAGCTGATTCGAATAATGCCTTTGGGCTCAGATTGATAGGAATCGGCAATCCCTTGGATTTGTTGCAGTGTCTCTCTCAGCACATGTGCTTGCGCCAATATTTCTTCTCCAGCAGAAGTGACTGAAAAAGAACGAGTCGAGCGGTTAAGCAATTGCACTCCAAGGTGGAGCTCTAGCTTTTTTATCTGTTTCGATAAGGCCGAATTATCCATATCGTGCAATGCCGCTGCCTTAGCAAATGAACCTTGCTGGACGACATCGACAAAAAGTTGCAGCTGATGAGAAATGGACATAGGAATCCTTTAACGTAACTAATTGATAGAGGCATATATATTACTGACCCTACAAAAGAATAGCCATTAATTGGTGAGTCGCACTATGTTTTGATAACAACGCAGGAACTGGGATTGAGTTAGGTAACGGCGAGTTAAATATGCTGATGCTTCGCAAATGTTCTTGCTTGATAACATCGCTGGTCGGCTAGTTTTAATTCGATGACAGTTGCTGGATGTGGACAAAATGAAAGTGACTGATTAATACGAAATAAATATATAAAAATGGTTGGATAGGAGCGTGAATAAAGGCATGATATTTCTTAACAAATGTCTAACAGGAAGTAAGATTAATGATTATTGAGAACGGTGTGATTCACATTGATTCGTTCATGGCTGTCACGATGGGGATTATCGTACTGTTTGTCGGTCGAAGACTGACACAAGTTATCGGGTTTTTAAAAGAATTTAGCATCCCAGAGCCTGTCTCTGGTGGTATTGTATTTTCTGTAGTGTTCGCACTGTTTCACATGGCCACTTCTATCGAAGTGAATTTTGATTTGATGGCGCGCGATCTATTACTGGTTTACTTTTTCACCACCATTGGTATTAATGCCAGCCTGGGTGACCTGATGAAAGGGGGCAAGCCACTTGTTATCCTGTTAGTCATCACAATAGGCTATATGTTGATTCAAAACATTACAGGTATTACTGTCGCAACCGCATTTGGGTTAGAACCTATTGCTGGCTTATTGAGTGGAACGGTATCGCTGATCGGAGGACATGGGACCGCCATTGCTTGGGCGCCGAAAATCCAAGAGCAATTTGGGTTGGAAACCGCAATGGAAATTGGTATTGCCAGTGCGACGTTCGGTTTAATTCTTGCCAGTATCATGGGAGGGCCCATCGCTAAGTTTTTGATTAACCGATATGACCTTAAGCCGTCCGAAGAAGAAGCCATGGATGTTGGCATATCTGATTCAGAGCCTAATACTAAGATCACGTCCTACGACTTCTTAGATGCTATGTTGGCGATACACACCTGTATCATTGTGGGTGTGCTTTTAAATGAGGGAGTTGAGCAATTAGGCCTTCAGTTGCCTTTGTTCGTGACGTGCTTGTTTGCTGGTATTATCTTATCCAATCTGGTGCCTCATAATTATCCTCGCCTTACTGGCACAAAGTGGCCAGCGAATAAGCCGTCAGTTGCGCTAATCGCCGATATTTCACTAGGGGCATTCTTAGCAATGTCGTTGATGAGCATGCAGCTATGGACGTTGGTTGATCTTGCTGGACCAATATTCGCTATCTTAGGCGCGCAATTTGTTATCGCAATTTTAGTTAACCTATTTATCATTTTTCCTGCGATGGGTAAGAACTATGATGCAGCGGTTATTTGTGCCGGATTTGGCGGGATCTCATTGGGTTCAACGCCAACAGCGATGGCAAATATGTCTGCGGTTGCCCAAAAATACGGAAACTCACATCAAGCGTTTATTGTCGTACCGTTGGTATGTGCGTTCTTTATTGATTTAGCGAATGCGTTCATTATTCCTTATTTCATGGGAATACTAAGTTAGGCGTAACAGAATACGAATCTACAGGTGAATAAGGTTGTACTCACTTGCACGGCATTTATTACGCGAATAAAGGGAAAGGGAAGGGTCATGAAATTATATGGATCGGCGGTAACGATTAGTAGCAAGAGGCTTGAGATTTTTTTGAGCGAGATTGGTGTATCAGGCATTGAGCGTATAGAAATTAATGTTAGAGAAGGCGCCAATCTAACGGCAGAATATCAAGAAAAAAGCGTTAACGGTAAAGTCCCATTACTTGAGCTTGATGATGGCGTTTGCATCGCTGAGACCATCGCGATATGTCGATATTTCAATGATATTACGCCCAATGAGCTAAATCTGTTTGGCTCGACACCATTAGAGCAAGCTCAAATTGAAATGTGGAACCGGATTGTTGAGATTGATGGTATTCAAAATGCATTTCAAGCGTTTCGTAACACGTCAGGTTTATACAGTGACAGAGAAAACTGCGTGAAGGAGTGGGGGGTAGAAGCAAAACACCGCGTTGAGCTGTTTCTCCCCAAGCTGGATATGCAGCTTGGCAAGTCTGATTATGTGGCGACAATGCATTATTCGATAGCGGATATCAGTGCTTATATTTTGGTATTTGTAGCCAGCAAAGCCTTAGGGATTGGGGTTCTAGACTCATATTCGAATATCAGACGTTGGTATGAGGTTGTAACAGATCGAGCTGCGATACAAAGTAATTGAACCGCTAAAAATTAAGCGATTGAATGACATTGAGTAATAAAAAAGAAGCCTTTTGGCTTCTTTTTTTGTCGATGTTCTAACCTGGTTTTGTTTGAATTATCACTTAAACTCGCTAAGTTTATAAGGTGGCTTTAAGACAAAATGAGTAAACGACAACGTGGGTATGCAAAGCAAAAGAATAGTAATGGTGATCACCTCCCAACAATACCTGGGGTATTCATCAACACCAACGGGTCTGTGGCTCGATCAATTCATTATCTCTTATTATACGCTGGTCGACTGCGGTGTTGCGGTCACCTTATGTTCTTTGGAAGGTGGTCAAGTGCCCATTGATCCACTTAGCGTTACCTTATTAGGTCAGGGTTTAGGCTGTTCCCGTGATGAGGTGAAGCGTTTTGAAGACGATATACGCGTACAAGAAAGTCTAGCAGCCACGCATTTATTAAGTCATATAGAACCTAAAGACTATTCTGCTGTCGTTATTATGGGAGGATATGGAGGCTTGTGTGATTTATCCTGCGACCCTGACGCGGTTTCTTTATTAGATAACTTTTACAGCCAAGATAAACCAATATGCACCGTAGGCCATGCCAGTGGGGTTTTGATTAATGTATCCGACCTAGAGGATCAGCCTATTGTGGCAGGCAAGAACGTCACTGGATACAGTAATAAGGAAGAAATGAACACGGGAAGAGCAGAAATGGTGCCTTTTTTGGTCGAAGATGAGCTCATTCGTCGTGGGGCAATATTCCATCAATCCAATGAGGGGGGAGCACATGTTGAAATGGACGGATTGTTGATTACTGGGCAAAATTCAGCAAGCTGTAAAGAGGCAACGTTGACACTCTTGGGCAGACTCAATGAAGGATAAAATCTCTGATGTTGTATTCTGCTTCGCTCACCATATGCCGGCATATAGACGGATTCTTTATCCAACAAGCGCATACCGTCTACAAGAAAACAATGTCCTCATGTAAGGCTTAACGTACAAAACCTTAATCACAAAATGCAGCGGCTCCAACTTTAGCGAATCAAACTCTTCGTCGCTTAAGCTTTAATTACTCAAGAAGAAACGAATACTTATTGATATCAACTGGCTAATGTGAACGTTCAATTGGAATTATTCTTAGCTTGGTTGCTAATAATTAATATCGATATTTTAGTTTTGCGTCAAATTATTGTTGTTAAAGCTACAATAATTTGACGTTTCATTTGATGTTGATTCCATTAATATTTATGATGGCTCGATTAATCTAATTGGGTTTCTTCTGCAGTGGATCACATATCGCCAAAATCGACACTTGAATTGCCATTCGACTTGATAGCGAGCGCAATGCAACATTGTGCGGCTGCGATATTGATTACCGACGTGAAAGCAAGCATCAAATATGCAAATAACCAGTTTTACGAACTAACGGGTTATTTGCCTGAAGAGGTTATTGATAAGAATCCTAATTTATTGAAATCGGGGAACACCGATCCTGATGTTTATCGTCAAATGTGGTCTCAACTGCGACAAGGTAAAGCTTGGTACGGCGAGCTTATTAATCGCAAGAAAAATGGCACATTGTTTATTGAAAAGGCTCAAATTAGCCCTTTTAGCTATGAAGGTGATACCTATTACATTGCGGTGAAGCGCGATATCACACTAGAAAAAAACATGACGGAAAAACTCAGTGATCTTGCCTATTTCGATGCGCTGACGCGGTTACCAAATCGCACGTCCTTTTTTGACCATCTGCAGTCTTTTCTTATCGACCCGTCCCAATCAACGGATTGCTATTCCTTGTTATTGATTGATCTTAATGAATTTAAGTCAATCAACGATAGTAAGGGGCATGATTATGGCGACTTGTTTTTGCAAACGGTTGCCCGACGCTTTAAAAATGTGATTGACGATGAAGGCATCGTAGCGCGACTAGGCGGAGACGAATTTGTTGTATTACTTCCCAATTGTGATGCTAACGTTGCCAGCGTCCTAGCCCAACGGCTAATTGAAGCGATAGCCTACATCGAAATCGGTAACAAGTATGAGCGCGGTTCGGCCGCGATCGGTATCACGACGAATACATCAAGAACGATTCCGTCGAGCCTTTTATTAAAGCAAGCGGATCTTGCGATGTATCGCGCAAAGCAGTGTCAGGCGAATTGGCTGTGTTATACCGACCAAATGGGGGAGCAGTGGGGTCGAAAGAAAGCGCTCGCCAAACGACTTTCTGCCGCGATTGAGCAACATCGTTTGGAAGTGGGGTTCATACCTGTCGTTGACTTAGCCAACCACTCTGTAGTGAGCTATAAGAGTCGGCTAGATTGGCAAGATCAAGTCTTTGGGTTAGTCGATCGTTTCGAATTCATTCCCATAGCGGAAGAAAGCCAGTTGATTCGAAAACTGAATCTATTCACCATTGAGCAAGCCTGTAAATACGCATCGGTTGGTGCGTTAAAGACAGTAGCAGTAAAGGTCTCGTCAAAGAACTTTGGTCATGGCGGGTTTGTTGATGAAGTCGTGCAAATTTTGCGTCGATATCATTTGCCCGGCCATTGCTTGATATTGGAGGTCTTTGAAGAGATGCTTTCTAAGAAGCGAAGCATTGATGAGCTGTATCAATTGGTTGATTACGGATGCCAAATCACCGTTGCCGATTTCGGGATGGGGCACATTTCGATCTCCGATCTCCGTGATCTTCCCATTCAAAAAATCAAAATCAGTGCGTTGTTGACCCAAGAGATTGCTGGCGATGAATCGGTAAAGCAAGTCGCAAAGGCTATCGTTGGTTTGGCCAATTTACTCGACATCGAGACGATTGCCGAAGGCGTTGAGAACGAAAAACAATGGGCATCATTGAGTGCCATCGGCTGTCATTTTGCTTCAGGCAGTTATGTCTCCCGTTTAGTGCAACACGACGCTTAACCTCTAAATTATCCCCTAGATTACAGAATTTGAAACCATTCACGGAAATCGTATCGATACGTTTCGATGAAGTGACAACCATCACATTTCATTATTATCCTTCTCGAAATTTAAATTTCTGACGTTAGGATTATTCCATCGATACGTTTCGATGCAATGTGTTTTCGCATTATATCGACACCTTAAAATTACCTCACAGGTCGCATCATGAAAAAAAGTGCACTCATTAACTCAGAGCTTTCTTATATCGTTTCAACCTTGGGTCATACCGATGAAATGACCATTTGCGACGCGGGTTTGCCTATTCCTGACGACGTTCAGCGTATAGACCTGGCACTCACGTTAGGCATACCGTCTTTTCTCGATACGGTTCGGGTGTATTTATCGGAGGCTCAGATTGAAAGTGTACTACTGGCGGAAGAGTTCAAAACGGTTTCACCTGAATTGCATGATGCCTTGATGGAGATGATAACCAGCGAATCACAGGCGACGAATAAAACCATCGCTATACAGTATGTTTCGCATGAAGAATTCAAAGTAAGAACGCAGGCTTCGAAAGCGATTGTTCGCACTGGTGAATGCACACCGTATGCCAATGTTGTCTTTCAATCTGGCGTTGTTTTTTAAATAGCTTATGCGTGAGCAGGACTGTCCTATGTTGAAACCCATACTACAGCTGAGTGAAATTGAAAAAGCCTTTCCTGGCGTTAAAGCGCTTGATAAAGCGAGCCTTAACGTTTACCCAGGAAAAGTGATGGCGCTTCTTGGTGAAAATGGCGCTGGTAAATCGACCTTGATGAAAGTGCTGACTGGCATTTATTCAAAAGATGCGGGTGACTTGTACTACCAAGGAGCAGAAGCATCATTTGAAGGCCCAAGAGAGTCACAGCAGGCGGGTATTAGTATTATTCACCAAGAGTTAAATCTTATTCCGGAGCTTACTATTGCGGAAAATATTTACCTTGGTAGGGAAAAAACGAATGCGTTTGGGCGCATCAAATGGCACGAGATGTACGCCGACGCTGATCAATTACTGGCACGTCTTAACGTGAAACATAGTGCCAAGACTCTGCTCGGCGAGCTTAGTCTTGGTGAGCAACAAATGGTTGAAATTGCGAAAGCACTGTCATTTGAATCCAAAGTTATCATCATGGATGAGCCAACAGATGCGCTCACTGATACAGAAACGGCGTCATTATTTAACGTGATTAATGAGTTGCGCGCGCAAGGTTGCGGCATCGTTTACATTTCTCATCGACTAAAAGAAATTTTCGAGATCTGCGACGATATTACGGTACTAAGAGATGGCAAATTTATCGGTCAAACCGTCGTGGCAGAAACAAATGAAGACGCGTTAATTGAGATGATGGTTGGTCGAAAACTCGATGAACAATATCCACGTATTAACGCAACCCATGGCAAGCGAAGCCTGGAAGTGAGAGGAGTATCGGGTACCGGAGTGCGTGATGTTAGCTTCCACGTTGATCAAGGCGAAATATTGGGTGTATCAGGCTTGATGGGAGCCGGACGAACCGAGTTGATGAAAATGATATACGGTGCCTTAAAGCGTGACTCGGGAGATATAGTACTTTACGGAAAATCAATCAACCCGATTAGTCCGCAAGAAGGCTTGGCCAATGGCATTGCTTATATCTCAGAAGATAGAAAGGGTGACGGTTTAGTACTTGGATTGTCGGTAAAAGACAACATGTCCTTGTGCACACTAGAGCAATTATCTAAAGGGTGGCAACTTCAACACACTGATGAGGTCATCGCGGTGGAAGATTTCATTACGCTCTTCAACATTAAAACCCCAAGCCGCAATCAAATTATTGGTAACTTATCGGGTGGTAACCAGCAAAAAGTCGCGATAGCAAAGGGCTTAATGACGAAACCTAAGGTATTAATTCTGGATGAACCCACCAGAGGGGTGGATGTTGGGGCCAAAAAAGAAATCTATCAGCTAATTAATAAATTTAAGGCTGAGGGCATGAGCATTATTTTGGTGTCCTCTGAGATGCCTGAAGTCCTTGGAATGAGTGATCGAATTATGGTCATGCATGAAGGACGGGTGAGTGGTGAATTTATGGCAGACGAAGCAGACCAAGAAAAATTACTGGCATGCGCTGTAGGTAAAAAAGTAAGCGAGGCAACAGCATGAGTAACAAAACGATGAGTGTAGCAACTGAGAAGAAAGCGAACTTCTTCAATAAAGAATGGCTGATTGAACAAAAGTCTCTAATAGCATTAATCTTTTTGATTGTTGTGGTGTCATTTTTAAACCCAAACTTTTTTACTGTCGATAATATTCTTAATATTCTGCGCCAGACATCGATCAACGCGATTATCGCTGTCGGTATGACGCTCGTCATTTTAACGGCTGGCATCGACCTGAGTGTTGGTTCGGTTTTGGCTTTATGTGGCGCTTTTGCGGCCAGTTTGATTGGCATGGAAATCCCAGTAATGGTTGCTGTGCCTACGGCCCTCGTGGCGGGCGCGGCACTTGGGGCAATCAGCGGGATTATTATCGCCAAAGGTAAGGTTCAAGCGTTTATCGCGACGTTAGTGACCATGACGCTATTACGCGGTGTCACCATGGTCTATACCGACGGCCGACCTATCTCAACGGGTTTTACTGAAACGGCGGACGCATTTGCTTGGTTTGGGACTGGTTACGCATTGGGTATTCCTGTTCCGGTTTGGTTAATGGTATTGGTGTTTGCTTCCGTGTGGTACCTGTTAAATCATACTCGCTTTGGTCGTTATATTTACGCACTTGGCGGAAACGAATCGGCAACACGTCTATCGGGCATTGATGTCGATAAAGTGAAGATCGGTGTCTACGCCATTTGTGGTTTATTGGCGGCGCTTGCTGGGATCATCGTAACGTCAAGATTATCCTCGGCGCAACCAACTGCAGGTATGGGTTATGAATTGGATGCTATCGCTGCAGTGGTATTAGGCGGAACAAGCCTGATGGGTGGCCGTGGCCGAATTATGGGTACGTTGATTGGGGCGTTAATTATTGGTTTCCTGAACAATGCACTTAACTTACTGGACGTCTCATCTTATTACCAAATGATTGCTAAGGCAGTGGTCATTCTCCTTGCGGTATTGGTCGATAATAAAAACAAATAGAGTTTGTACCCCAGCTTGAAGCCATTTATACGTGGCTTCAAGTTAAGAAATAGAAAATAGAAACAGAACATCGCCTCTGCTAAAAAGGCAAAAACTGATTAGAAATACCCCCTACACATAATATAAAGGAATAGACCATGAAAAAACTGGCAACGCTTATCTCAGCAGCTGCACTATCAGCTTCTATGTCTGCGACCGCAACGGCGCAAGATACGATGGCAATTGTGGTTTCAACATTGAATAACCCATTCTTCGTGACGATGAAAGATGGGGCAGAAGCGAAAGCCAAAGAACTTGGCTATAACCTTATCGTGTTGGACTCACAAAATGACCCGAGTAAAGAGCTTTCCAATGTGGAAGATTTGACGGTCCGTGGTGTAAAAGCAATTTTGATTAATCCTACGGATTCTGATGCTGTTTCTAACGCGATTCGGATGGCTAATCGCTCAAACATCCCAGTACTGACTCTAGACCGTGGTGCAAGCCGTGGTGATGTTGCAAGCCATATTGCTTCTGATAACGTTGTTGGTGGCGAAATGGCTGGCCATTTTATTATGGAAAAAGTGGGTGAAAAAGCAAAAGTTATCCAATTGGAAGGCATTGCGGGTACATCGGCTGCACGTGAACGTGGCGAAGGCTTTATGAATGCCGTTAAAGGTTCACAAATGGAATTATTAGCCAGTCAACCTGCTGATTTTGACCGTACAAAAGGTCTTAACGTTATGGAGAACTTGTTAGCAGCGAATCCTGATGTACAAGCGGTTTTCGCTCAAAATGATGAAATGGCATTAGGAGCACTACGTGCGGTTCAAGCCTCTGGTAAGGACATCATGATTGTTGGTTTTGATGGTACGGACGACGGTATTGCTGCGGTTAAACGTGGCAAGCTTGCTGCTACTGTGGCGCAACAACCTGATATGATTGGTGCTTTAGGGGTAGAAACGGCTGCGAAACTACTGAAAGGCGAAACAGTAGAAACGTATATCCCGGTACCCCTTAAAATTATCAACGAATAAAACGGGAAAAGCTGGTGGCTGATTAGAACCGTTAATGAGTTACCAACCGTTATGTTTAGGGCCCCTTTCTTATGGGATTGGGGCGCGATACTAAATCGTTATGAATAGATAAATCATAATGGATAAATAAGTCAGAGTATTTTGGAATGGATGGTTATTCCAAAGTTTTCTTATTCCTAGGTTACAAGGAACATCATATGAATAAACTCGTCGTATTGGGGAGTGTGAATGCTGACCACGTTTTACAGGTGCCTTCTTTTCCAAGACCTGGAGAAACGTTACATGGCCGTCGTTATCAGGTGATTCCCGGCGGCAAAGGAGCTAATCAAGCGGTCGCTGCAGCTCGATTGGGCGCTGATATTGGGTTTATCGCATGCGTTGGGGATGATCCGTTTGGTCTCAATATTAGACGTTCGTTTGAAGATGATGGGATTCATGTCGAAGGCGTAGAAATTGTGGCTGGGACACCAACGGGTATCGCGATGATTCAAGTCTCTGACAGTGGTGAAAACAGTATTTGTATTTCAGCGGAAGCGAATGCAAAGTTGATTAAGGAACGGGTTGAACAGCATAATAATCAAATTAAACACGCTAGTTATTTATTGACACAGCTAGAAACACCTCTTGATGGTATTGAATATGCGGTTACCCTTGCCAAACAATCTAAAACGAATGTCATTCTTAATCCAGCACCAGCGCGTGAATTACCGGACTCAGTATTGTCCTGCGTTGATGTGATCACGCCTAACGAAACAGAAGCGGAAGTCCTGACGGGTATCACCGTATCGGATGATGAGTCGGCACAACAAGCCGCAAACGTTTTGCATCAAAAAGGGATTGAGATCGTCATGATCACGCTTGGTTCACAAGGCGTGTGGCTCAGTCAAAATGGGCGTGGAACACGAATCCCAGGCTATAACGTCGACGTGACAGATACGACGGCAGCGGGCGACACATTTAATGGGGCGTTCGTGACTGCGTTATTGCGTAATGAGAGCATAGAAGACGCGATTATGTTTGCGCACGCAGCCGCGGCAATATCTGTTACACGATTTGGCGCACAAACGTCAATCCCTACATTGGATGATGTCAATGCATTTATTCGGCAACAAGGTTAAGACAGAGAGCATTACGTAATGGCTACGATGAAGGATATTGCAAAACAGGCAGGCGTATCGACCTCAACGGTGAGCCATGTCATCAATAAAACACGCTTTGTAAGTGAAGAGATTTCAGACCGTGTTAATCAAGTAGCGAAAGAGCTTAATTATGCGCCCTCTGCGCTTGCTCGCAGTTTGAAAATGAATCGAACGAGAACGATAGGCATGCTAGTGACCACCTCGACAAATCCATTTTTTGGGGAAGTGGTCAAAGGGGTGGAGCGCAGCTGCTACCATGAAAATTATAATCTCATTCTGTGTAATACCGAAGGCGATACGGAAAGAATGCTGTCGTCGATTGATACGCTGATGCAAAAGCGTGTCGATGGATTGATCTTAATGTGCTCGACCTTGGAAGGGGAAAAGATTGATATCTTTGATAAGTACCCTTCGACACCAGTGGTTGTCATGGACTGGGGACCGATTCATTTTGAAAGTGATAAAATCCAAGACAACTCCTTTCTAGGGGGCTACCTTGCCACTAAGCATTTGATTGATTCTGGTCATACTGAGATTGGCTGTATCACTGGACCACTCGATCGCCACCAAGCGCAAATGCGTTTTGAAGGTTATAAAAAAGCCATTGAAGAGGCGAACATTGTTGAGAACCCGAACTGGATTGTTGAAGCTGACTTTGAATGTGAGGGTGGGGCGCAGGCATTGAATACCCTGATGGAGCGAGGTCCCTTGCCCACTTCTTTGTTTGTATGTAATGACATGATGGCGATGGGAGTGATTAATGTCGCTGATCAGCGAAATATATCGATCCCTGAGCAATTGTCGCTTATTGGATACGATGATATTCACATTGCTAAATTTATGACGCCAGCTTTGACCACAATTCATCAACCTAAATACCGCTTGGGTAAAGTTGCCGTGGAAACCTTACTTGATAAGATAGAAAAACGAGTACAACAAGCCGGTTTGATCCAACTAGAACCAACGCTAGTCGTCAGACAAAGCGTTAGAGCGCTCTGAAATTGAGCACTAAAGCGACGACGTACGATAAGCCTAATAAGTGCAATAAACCAATTAAGTACAATAAACCAATTAAGTACAATAAACTGGCAAACCAATTTAAATCGACTACGTTGTTTTTTGTGTAGAAAGAGTCTCTTGGTGTATTCCTATTAAAAAGGGCCAGAAAAACCTGGCCCTTTTTTGATCCATCGCTAGTGGTCTGATTGCTCAGTTATTGAACTAGAGTGCTTTAACTAATATCTCACGCGCGACATCTAATGTGATGGCTTGATGTTCACCTAGAGCAAGGTAACCATTTTGTTTTAGCTTATCGACGATCTGATCAATTGCCTCTGATTTGTCTCCCGGGACTTCAGATAATACGGTGTCAACATTCAAGCTGATATAGAAGCTTTCAATGGCATCGATCGTTTCTTCAGCCAGTGTTGGTTTATCGGTAAGACCGAAGACATTACGGCCCATCTGCTCAAGTTTACCGCGTTTCGCTTCAATCTGGTTACGAAGTAGAGATGGCTGAACAATGGCCAACGAACGAGCGTGGTCGACATGCCAAAGCGCGGTCAATTCATGACCAATCATATGTGTTGCCCAGTCTTGAGGCATACCCGCCCCGATAAGACCATTAAGAGACTGATTGGCAGTCCACATTAGATTCTCACGCCAAGCATCATCTTGTTGCCCAAACTCCTTGCCAAGTGTGAGCAAGTTTTTGAGTAATACTTCGGCGTAGCCGTCTTGCACCATATTGCCTGTCGGGAAAGTGATGTACTGTTCACAGACATGGACCCAAGCATCAACAAGCCCGTTGATAAGCTGCCTTTCTGGAAGTGTCTTCATTGCATTGGGATCAAGTACCGCAAATACAGGACGGACAGCGGGAGACATGAAGCCCAATTTTTCATTGGTGGCACGTTTAGTCACGACCGCGCCCATATTTGATTCGGAACCAGTGGCAGGAAGCGTTAGGATCGCGCCAAGTGGAATAGCGGTTTCGACCGTATATTTTCTCGTCACCAAATCCCAGCTGTCGCCGTCGTGCAGTGCCGCGGCAGCAATGTACTTAGAACCGTCAATCACCGAACCGCCGCCAACGGCAAGAATAAAATCGATAGACTCAGACTTGGCTAATGCGATGGCTTTATCGAGAGTTTCTTTTGTTGGATTGGCTTCAACGCCAGAAAATTCGATCCAGCTGTGCTCGCTCAGGGCAGATACAACCTGATCATAAATACCATTAGTTTTAATGGAGCCGCCGCCATAGACAACAAGTGTTTTGGCTTGCTTTGGAATGCTGCTTGAAATTGTACTTATTTGACCTTGGCCAAAGTGAATTACCGTTGAGTTTGAGTAGCTAAATTTCATTGCGAAGTGTCCCTTATTTTCTACGTCGCTGATTGCGTATCCGTAGAGTGTATAGTCTAACCTCTTAACATAATGGGGGGGGATTAATCAGGGTTCAAGGGTAACCCTGATTATATGATTCAAACGCGCTAGTTACATTTGGCTGGTTTACCCGCTATTTGACGTTCTTGAAGAAGCTCTTGATGCAATGACGCCAACTGTGTTTTCGCGTCGCCAGCATTGTCAACGGAGCTGCTTATTTGAACAAATTTATTGACGGCGACATCGACGCCTGAAGCGTTATTACGGTCATAATCAATCAGTGCCTGCATCGCTACTCCCGCTTCTTGATAGGATTGTTGCGACGCTTTTTCTGCCGCAATTGCAGAGCGAAAAGCAGCATCATATTGGCATGACACGAGAGCATTCACTGAGGCATCGACATCGGGCCCAAAATCGAGTGTTGGTTTTGCTGGTTTTACGGTTTGTGCTGCTTGCTTTGCTTCTTCTTGTTGGTCCTTAGAATAACCATCAACAGCTCCAGCGGTTCCGCCAGCGAGTGCGCCCGCGGTCACGTTGCGGCTTAATCGATAAGTGTCCACTTCACCGTCAACGATTAGATCGGTCAGCGCCCCTAACATGCCGGCTGAAACCGCGCCTACTGCCGCGCCTTCAGCTGCACCTTGCGTGGTGTTCGCACCACAGCCGTAAAGAAAGGTAGATAAAAGGGTGAGCACGAAAACTGATTGTTTTCTCATTGTGGAATTCCTTGGTAAGTTATTGTTATTGAAGAAGTGTAGGACGAAATTTGAATGATAACGTCAGTTTTAGATAAATAGGGTATATTTTTGTGACGTCATTCCGTTAAAAGGGGACATTATCATGATCTAACCCGTCGCCTGACGTGGTAATTATTCTGTCATGTTATTGAATTAAGTTAATGATAAATAGTGGTTATTGGAAATTGTAATGTCTATATACTTTATGCGTGCACTGATGACGTTTGCTTTGTTTGCTATCCCAGCCGTCCACGCTGAAACAATATCTGAAGACGGGCAGCAAAATGCGCTGCAGGAAGGCCATGTCATCCAAGTCTCGTTGAGTGAGCTTCTACCGACACAACCCGCTATTGGCTATGATCAGGTGTTTTATAAACTTGGTCGGTTTGACCAAGACAAAAAAAAGCTATTTGATGAGATTTGCGAAACCAACGGACAAGACGGACTCAAAAACTACGATGATCGTTCTACTGTGAATGACGCGAACTCTTTTGAATGTAGAGACCAAATTGGCTCCCATAAGAAAGACATGAAAACCATTGCTATCGCACCAAACGGATCTTATTACCTAACGGACGGGCACCATACATTTAACGTACTTTGGGACATGCCAGAAGGCGGCGAAAACTTTAAGGTTTATGTGGTGATTGATAAAGATTATCGAGGCCTAACTTCCATGAGTGCATTTTGGGATGAGATGGTTAAAGATGGCAATACTTGGTTAAATGATAGCGCTGGCTATGCTATCGAGCCTCAGCAATTGCCGTCATCACTGGGAATGAATAACTTTGAGAATGATCGATATCGAGCGTTGATGTACTTCTCGCGAGATATCGCTTGGAATAAACCTAAGTTGCCGGTGCCATTTCTGGAATTCTATTGGACTAAAGAAATCCGTAATAACGTTGACCTCAGTGAGTTTGACCTCACGACTAAATCGGGTTATTCGCGTGCTATTACTCAAGTCAGTCACGCTATCTTAGCCGTTCGTACGGACGATGTCGGTGGCTCAGGGAAGACACCGACTCAAATGGGACAATTTACATCTTTTAGTCAAAAAGCGCTGGATAAAACCCTTAGAGCAGGAAAAGGGAAGGTCAGTTACATGCTTAACTATAAGAACGCATTTTAAACGTTAATCAATGAAATATTTTGAATGCGCACCTCCAATTGCTTGGAGCGTGTGCTTTTCATTTGTTTTTTAAAGGGGAGGATAGCGTATTGTGTTTTTTTTCCTGATATTTGTTAATTATATTAATAAGATCCACCTACTTTTCAGAGGCTATATTAGGTGGTGAAGAGATAGTTAGAACACGTAACAATATTTAGTCCTTAACGCTTGGTGTATTGGTGGGATTTTCGTCTAAAAAGTAACCAATTTGAACCATTTTACAACATGTGTTAGTATTTTTGCGAAATTAATCATTAGTGCTCTAACTAAAAAGGAGAGCGGTTTTGTTGTTTTACTATTTAAGTAAAACATGTAGGAAACGTATTAGTTGTATTTATGGATAAAGAAATAAAGAAATAAAGAAATATAGTATCGAAACGACTGACTATCAGGTTGGTCAAGATAACATTCAAAAATGGGGGTTTGATATACACAACCCCGTCTTCGGCACCAGCGCTGCCCTCGTTATTCTCTGCTTACTGTCTCTCATGGTCGTTGAACCTTCAACGGCGCTGAAAACGCTTGATGCTGTTAAAAACGGTATTCTCAATAAATTTGACGCCTTCTTTATGTGGTCGGCAAACTTTTTTGTCTTATTCGCGATTGTGTTGTTACTTTCGCCGTTTGGTAAAATCCGCATTGGTGGTAAAACGGCAACGACCGATCACTCTACGATATCTTGGTTGGCGATGCTGTTCGCCGCAGGTATGGGTATTGGACTGCTCTTTTGGGGTGTCGCCGAACCGACAGCCTACTTTACGGATTGGTTTGGAACGCCATTAAATGTCGAACCTAATACCGAGGCTGCGAAATCACTGGCGATGGGCGCGACGCTCTTCCATTGGGGGATTCATGGTTGGGCTATCTATGCCATTGTCGCATTGTCGTTAGCATTCTTTGCTTACAACAAAGGTCTTCCGCTGTCGATTCGCTCCGCGTTTTATCCGATATTTGGTGACCGAGCTTGGGGTTGGCTAGGGCATGTCATCGATATTATGGCAGTACTGGCAACCCTTTTTGGCTTGGCGACATCGCTTGGCCTTGGTGCACAACAAGCAACAAGTGGGATTAACTATGTATTCGGCCTTGATGGCGGAATCGGTATGCAGCTTGGTGTGATTGCCTTTGTCACCATGATTGCTGTTATGTCAGTGGTTCGAGGTATTGACGGGGGCGTGAAGGTATTGAGTAACGTCAATATGATCGTTGCGTTCCTGTTACTTGCTTTCGTTATTGCGGTTAGCTTTGATGTTGCTATTGCATCGTTATGGACGACAACGCTAGGTTATGTTGAGAATATTATTGCTTTGAGTAACCCTCACGGGCGTGATGATACTGTCTGGATGCACGGTTGGACAGTATTCTATTGGGCTTGGTGGATCTCATGGTCTCCGTTTGTAGGCATGTTTATCGCTCGTGTTTCAAAGGGACGTACCGTTCGTGAGTTTTTGTTAGCGGTTATCTTTATCCCGACGACAGTGACATTAATCTGGATGGCTGTCTTTGGCGGCATCGCGATTGATCAAGTGATGAATCATGTGGGTGAACTCGGGGCAACTGGGTTAACAGATATATCTTTGACGCTGTTCCATGTATATGACGCGTTACCATACGGCGCGATATTGTCTGTCATTTCGATTGTATTGATTTTGATTTTCTTTATTACGTCATCTGATTCCGGCTCGCTTGTCATCGACAGTATTACATCTGGTGGCAAAATTGATGCTCCAGTGCCACAACGAATCTTTTGGGCGTGTATTGAAGGTGCCATTGCTGGTGTCATGCTTTGGATTGGTGGTAAAGAAGCTCTGCAAGCATTGCAATCAGGTGTGGTGACAACGGCATTGCCATTTACGTTTGTCCTGTTACTAATGTGTGTGAGCTTGATAAAAGGGTTAAGAACGGAGCTTTCAGCGTATAAATAACTTGAACGTTCATTGTTAGGGCTCGAGCTAAATCACTTAATCAATCACATGATTAAGTGATGCTGAGCTTGGTTAGCTCCGCTTGAGAGTGTGTGCTAGCGACAAAAAGAAGGGGCCATTTGGCCCCTTCTTTTTGTCTAAATTTTGTCGTTTTATTTGTAGCGAGTAGCCGTACTGTTACCTATTTAGAGAACGATTAAGACAGTTTAGCGCCAAGCATTCGCCGTAATGTCCCATCTTTATCTACGACATGGTGTTTAACCGCGCCAACCACATGTAATATGATCGCACCAATTAAGGCGTACCCAACCCAATAGTGTGCACCATGAGCAATAGAATATAACCCTTCGTTTAGCGGAAGGACTTTCTTAGGGTTATCTGGATCGATATTTTTAGGTATTAATTCTAACCCAAAAAATTCGACGCCAAAGCCACCTAATGCTGAGTTGAGAAAGCCAGATATAGGCATGATAAGCGTACCCAAAATTAAAATCCAATGTACCGCATGGGCTAAGATATGCTCAATTTTACTGTAGTGTCCGACAGGTGTTGGCCAGCCGTTTTTCATGCGCCAAACTACTCGGAGAAGTACAAACCCAAAGATCAATAATCCAAATGATTTGTGCCATGGGAACAAAGCAAAAGCTTTGTTTTCAACCATATAAACACCAATAGCAAGTAGCCCTATCATTGTTAAGCCCACTAACCAGTGTAGTAGCAGGGTCATCGGAGCGAATTGGCTTGCTGTGTCCTTTTTCATTTGAGTTACCTAAATATTGTAGAAAAATTATTCTATCAATATTAACAATAGGTTATTAAATAAGGGATAACAAGAATGGAAGATGACGCGATCTTATGGTCAAATAGTCGCCATAAAACACTAGACAGTCATTCTTTATTCATTTACTATCGCACTTGTTGACCGGCTGGTCAGTCTGTAGGTTTGAGAGTAAAACATGGATAAACGTGAACAGATTATTGCTGTTGCTACTCAGTTATTTGCTGAGATTGGATTTGAAAAAACACCGGTATCAATGATATGCGATAGCGCAGGAGTTTCCAAAGGTCTTGTTTTTCATCACTTTAAAAATAAAAATGAGTTGTTAAGACAGGTATTTAAAAATATAACGTTACTCATTGGTGAAACAGACACCCGCTACCAAAATATTTCTAATCCTAGAGATAAGTTAGTTGCTTATATTGACGCTATTTTTAAAGCTATGGTGGTTCCAGAGCATCGGATCATTTACCAATTTAATTTTAATGTTATGGTTCAGCCCACGACTAGAGCTCTACTTATAGATCTAATTGATGAACGAATGAATGGTTTGCGTGCCGCGACTGAAGCAGTATTTGAATATGCATCCCATGAAAATCCAGCGCTGATTAGCCGTATGCTTGTTGCTGAGGTAGATGGGATTGCACTTAATTACCTGTTGAATGATGACTTTCCGATCGAGTTAATCAAAGATGAATTCATAAAGAAATACGTTTAACTACCCCCAAGTCACGCATGAAAAAATGCGTGATTTTTTTAAGTCAAGAACTGACTGCACGGTCAGTCGGTTCTTGACTTAAAAATTATTGGAGCAGTAAGCCAGAATATAATGACTTAATAAAGGCACAACATTATGACTAGAAACAAAATCTTGCGAGAAAACCCTCAGGAATCATTTATTTGCGCTTCTTGCAGCAATGGTGTTGCCCCAATTCAATTTGGCGGCCAACATAGAAATCATTGTCCTCATTGTTTATGCAGCGTGCACATGGATATTAAAGCGGGGGATAGAAGATCGAGTTGTCGAGGAATAATGGAGCCTATCAGCATCTTTGTGCAAAAAGATAGAGAGTGGTCACTGATCCACAAATGTTCGAAGTGCAATACGATGAGAATGAACAGAATCGCGGCAGATGATAATGAGTTGATGCTTGTAACGATGGCTGTAGAGCCTCTGATATCGCTGCCATTTCCTTCGAAATCTGTGTTATCAAATTTGAAGAAAATCAGTATTAGTAGTGGTGGTGAAGATGTATCCGCATAGTAAATTAAGGTATCGCGTCGTTGAAAGGCATATCAACACCTACAAAGTTCAAACCAAGCGTGGTGTCAGGGTTGCACGATTGAAAGGCTGTTATCTCTACTCAATCAAAAGTAAAGATGAGTTACCTTGTGTCGGAGACTGGGTTGAAGTAATCGATGATGGCCACATTATTCTCATTGAACGTGTTTTATCAAGAAAAAGTGTAGTGAGTCGGCACGCTTCCGGGGGCGCAACGGAACAACAAGTTATTGCTGCAAACGTGGACTATGTGATTATTGTTTTGGGTGTTGATGGAGGGCGACATTATTCTGACCGTTTATTAGAACGCTTACTTACGATTGCATGGAGCAGCGGAGCGACCCCACTCGTCCTTTTGAATAAATCTGATCTTAATGAGAGGGCGGAATTAATTAAAATGCAGGCAGAAACGGTTGCACTTGGAGTCAATACTATAAACTGCAGTGCGCTCGATGGAACTGGCATTGACGAACTTCTTTCTTATGTAAACGCCGGTAAAGTTGGGGTGTTTATTGGCCCATCGGGAGTGGGTAAATCCACTCTGACCAATGAACTTTTGCAATATGAAGTCCAGGCAACAAATGAGCTCAGAGTAAAAGACATGAGGGGGCGACACACCACTTCTGGTTCGTACTTATTTGAAATGAAAAATGGTGGTTTCATTGTTGACACTTCGGGCATTAAAGAAGTTCAAGCTTGGGCAAAAAACCAAGACGTAGACAAGGTTTTTGATGAGATATTACATGTTTCTAATGAATGCAAATATAGAGATTGTCAACATCAGGGTGAACATGGATGCGCTGTCCAGCATGGTTTAGAAACCGGCAACATTACTCCTGAGCGTTATAATAGCTACTTACATCTACAACAAGAACTCGCGTATTTAGACAGAAAGAGAAATGAAAAAAAAGGTCATATAGAACGGCTATATGACAAAGAGTTTGGGAAGCTAGTGAAAACAACATTAAGCCGAAAGAACCTAGTAAGACAGGCTAGGTAACGGGAGGGTTTAGCGGCTTTTATGCGGACTCGTCTATAATTGTCACGTCGTAGAACGCTGATGATGCATGCGTCCGTTCCAATAAGTTTTATCAACATTATCAGGAGTTATACATATGAAAACACCTTACGAAATACAGTACGAGTCTTTTGCTAAAGCTGGTGGTCTTTACGACGAACGCCACGCAGAACTTTATGCTAACTTTGCCAATGAATTAATCGAAGATGGTAGTTTTTCTATCGTATATGAAGGTGTAGCACATGCATGTTATACCCCAATTACGGTGGAGGCTGCACCACATCTGAAGTGTTTTGTTCTAGCACCTTTAGCCGTGCTGCCTGAGTACCAAGGTAAAGGTTACGCGACACGTCTTATGGAAGAAGCAGAGAAACAACTAAACGCAGATGTTATTTTTGTCCTGGGTGACCCGTGTCACTATGGTAATCGGTACAACACATCGCATAAAGTTCTACCGCCAGTAAAAACGCTGGCCCCTTTAGATTGTTGGTTTGCCCGTGAGTTGACGCCCGGCGCTTTAGATGGCATTGGAGAGTCGAAGTCGAAATTGAGCGGGCCTTATGCAGAACCACGCATGTGGGGCCACCCGAGTGAACAAGTATAAATAAGAAGGGTGCATGAGCACCCTTCTTATTAAAGATCCAATCGCCACCATAATTTCATTTGCGAAGGTTATTCACTTTGCGAAGAGAGTTGAATTATGGTGGCATTGAGTGCACAGCGTAAAATGAAAACATCGACAATATCACTACTGAAGCATACTGGTGTACACTTGCTGGCCTAGGCTCGTTAACGTGTAGACACGGTTATCGCTCTTGGTGACTAAGCCGCAGTTAAGTAGTTGTCTGAGGTGAAAGTTGAATTTGGTGTGATCTTCAATACCTACAATTCTGCATAGGTCCATGAACTTTATCTTGTGGTGAATTTTGAGCTGACGAACCACCGCTCGACGAATAGGGTTGGAAAGGGCGCTAAATACTTGGTCACGAGACTCAACATCGTAAGTCTCTTTTGGTGAGCGTACGGCATGCACTCGTTTTAAGGTCACCGACAATGCTGACAAATTAAAAGGTTTTGTCAGAAACTCATCCGCGCCTTTCTTCATTGCGTCTACGGCGATATCCACGGTTGCAAAAGCGGTGGTTATGATCACACCGATATTAGGTTGAAAGCGTCGTAGTGTAATTAACGCATCGATGCCGGTCATACCGCTCATGACAACGTCGAATAAGGCTAAATCAAAAGGCTGTTCTTTAGCCAAGTCCAAAGCATCTTCTGCGCTTTCACAAGATTTAACGTCAAACCCTTCGGCCATCAATGCTTCTTCAAGTACTTCTCGTAGGTCTTTATCATCTTCGGCTAACAGTAATCGTAGTTTCATCTTTGGGCTCCTGGTAGTGTTAATTCAACGAGTAATCCAGGGCAAGCATTGGAAAACTGAATTGACCCGTTGTGTTGTGTTGCGGCTTGTTTAACTAAAGCGAGTCCCATACCGGTACCTTGACCAATAGGTTTGGTCGTGTAAAAAGGTTGGGTTGCTTTACTGAGTGTTGCTGGTGTCATGCCGGTTCCCCAATCACGAACCTTAATGATCACCTTGTCTTTGTGTTGGATGGCGTAAACAGCCAACCTTTTATTTTGCGAACTGGCGTCAATTGCGTTAGAGATAAGATTAACCAACGCTTCTTCAAGTAATGCTTTGTCACCAGATACAAAAATGTTTTTAGAAGTATCAAGGTTGAGTTCGTAGCTGGTAAGTCGATATTGAAGAAGGTCAACTGCGGATAGAATCACTTCTTCAACCGCGATTTTCTCATGTGCGATTGGTCGTTGATGAGAATATCGCAATACCTCTTGGCTGATATGGGCTGCGCGTTCAAGGCCACGACGGATACGGCTCACATTTCGCTTGGTCGTTTCACTATCGTGTAAATTCTGCTCTAGCAAGTCACAACTCATTAGTGCGCTGCTGATTGGGGTCTTAATCTCGTGAGCAACGGCGGACGATAACTCACCTAACTCTTTAAGCTTTTGGTTTTGAAGAGACAGCGATAGGGCCTCTTCGATCTGTTGCTTTCTCTCAATATCAAATACTTTAAGTGCTTGCCATAAGGTTGCAAGGAGTGCGACAGCGCCAACACAACGAAATATCAACACCCAATGCCCAACGTGTTCAGACATGAGTCCACTTCCGATGCCATAGATAAAGAAAGCGATGCCGGATAAGAAGAAATAGCCGTGCTTGGGTATTTGCTTCTGAAGCATAATGCGTGAATATTGGATTAAGGCGCTACCCGCAACAGTGCTAGCAACAAATCCAAACACGATACGGGTAAAGTGTAGGAGGTCATCATAATAAGCGACGGGTTCGTAGTTTACGTACTGATAAATAAAATTCACAAAGTAAATGACAACGATCACGCCCCAACCTTGACGAATCGCTCGCGCATAGGGGCAGTCAATAATATCTAGCATTTTCCAGGCAAACAGATTAAGAGGTAAGAGAGCGATCAGGAGTTTGCCTATTAATAATAACTTTAAAGGACCTGTGATGATTGATTCTTGCTGGTAGATGACAAGGTAGAGTTCTGACCACTCATGAAAACCCAGTATCAAACCGGCGGCGCCAAGGTAAGGTAATACCCTTGCGATCCGAATTGTGCTTTTGGATGTATCTCTAAATAGAATAGAAAAATACAGAGTGATGAACGCTAGTCCGTAAACGAGATAAATTTTAAATACGAAGAGAGTGTTCATTGATGACATTTTTTATAAAAAGTGATGGTGCTGTTATAGCACCCATTGATGTGATCTTGATCACTGATAACTTACTTTCTATTTTTGGTTTTTAATGAAATTAGAAGGGGATTTTAAAATACTCTATTTAAACATGCGCTTAGGGATTGATCGTGGTTTTTGAGTTAAGAGTAGTTCGTTGTGAAATGATTTTTTAGAGAGTTAATCGTTAAAATTGGTAATCAAAAATAAATGATAATCACCCTTTTATTACCCGCGTACATAAACAGATAATAAAAGGGTGAGAATTAAATTTAACCTAAATGCTGTAAAGGTGAATTTAAATTATCATATTACACTAATTATATTTAACTACTTTTTGTAACGCCATTTTTAATGGAGGCACATCCTTGTGGTTTTGCTTTGTCTGTAAGGATTTTGCTTACGTGATAAATTTAAACCTTTCCCTATTTAAATACAATAAATAGTAACCTTCAAAAATGGAATTATAAGTTTCGCATGTTTTTAATTTTATTGATTTGAAGTTGTGTGTATATTTCCTCTCATTGGAAACACAAGGTGATTATGTTTTTCAATGTTTGGGAATAAAATTATCAATTAGTAAGATTTATTGTTAATTTTATTTATCATGTTAAAAAATATTAAGGGTTAACTATGCAAGCTAATATGACTGGCGATGACATAATGTTAGCTGGGAAGAGGATATTATATAGTCAGTTAATAATAGGGTCGATATTTTTACTCTATGAGGTTTTCTTTAAAGACAAAGTAAACCTGGAGTCAGCGTTAACCGGTATGGTTATCGCGATAGTACCTTCATTAATTGGTATGATTTTCGCTTCATTTAAAGCTAAATATAGACCAAAACAAAGTCTGAATGACTTAATGCAATTGAGTCGAAATATTAAAATCATATATACAATAGTCATGTTTATTTTGACGTTTCGATTCATGGCATTGAGAAATGTGACCGTGTTAGCTGCTTATTGCATTACAGTGTTAGGGTTCTTTATCAGTCCTCTATTCAAAGATAAGCAGGAGAACTTTTAATGGAACATGTTCAATCTACACATGATTATATCGAACATCACTTAACCTTTTTGACAGTAGGTGAGGGATGGAGTGCAATCAATCTAGACTCTATGATTATGGTATGGTTGCTGGGATTGACCTTTATAATCGGCTTTCGCTATGCCGTTTCTAAAGGAACGAGTGGAGTACCCGGTCGATTCCAGTGTTTGGTAGAATTGGTGTTTGAGTTTGTTGAAGGTCTTGTAAAAGAAATCTTCCAAGCTCAAGATAAAATCATTGGTCCTCTGGCTTTAACGATATTTGTTTGGGTATTTTTAATGAATGCCATCGACCTTATACCTATTGATTTTATTCCGGCCTTTACTCGAGCAATCGGTGTGTCTCACTTTAGAGATCTGCCTTCTGCAGATGTGAATGTTGCTATGTCCATGGCATTGGGTGTTTTTATCTTAGTATTAGGGTATTCATTCAAATACAAAGGGGTAATAGGATTCTTTAAAGAATTAACAACGCAACCATTTTCTCATCCATTATTATATCCGGTTAACTTATTACTTGAGTTAATAACCTTGATATCTAAGCCAATTTCCTTAGGGTTAAGATTGTTTGGGAATATGTATGCAGGTGAGATGATATTTCTACTTATTGCATTGATGCCTTGGTGGATGCAATGGGCACTGAGTGTTCCTTGGGCTCTATTCCACATATTGGTAGTTGTATTACAAGCGTTTGTTTTCATGGTTCTCACCATCGTCTATATGGGTATGGCGGTCGAAGAACATCATTAATTTTTAAATTTATTGGTATTTAATTACCACTTATTTGTTATTTTTATTGTTAGGAGTTGTTATGGATATTGTTAGTGCTGTTCTATACGTTGCAGGTGCACTATTAATCGGTCTTGGAGCTGCTGGTGCAGCAACAGGTATTGGTAACCTTGCGGGTAAATACTTAGAAGGTGTTGCTCGCCAGCCAGATCTTACGCCGATGTTGCGTACTCAATTCTTTATTATGATGGGTCTAGTTGATGCGGTACCAATGATTGGTGTTGGTATTGGTCTTTATATCATCTTCGCTGTTGCTTAATTCAGAGTCAGTATTTGAACTAATTAATTAGGTGAGGATGTTATGAACCTTAATGCAACCATGTTGGGTCAAGCAATCTCTTTCGTTATCTTTGTTTGGCTTTGTATGAAATATGTATGGCCACCATTGGTAATATTGCTTGATGAACGCCGAGAAGAAATCGCGGTAGGTCTTCGAAATACAGAAGCGGCGGCAAAAGAGTTGGAACTCTCTAAAGCGAACGGTGAATGTTTAATTGCGGAGGCGAGAGAAAAAGCCCAAGCCATTATTGATTTAGGTCAGCAACGCCAGAATTTATTGGTCGAGCAGGCTGCAGAAATGGCGAAGCAGGAAAAGAATCGAATAATCGCTGAAGGTCGAGCTGAAGTAGAGAATGAAAAAACTCGCCTACGCCAGGAACTAAAAGCAGAGATGGCTGATTTGGTGATTGAAAGCGCAAGCAAGCTTATTCGCAAGAATCTCGACTCAAAAAGTAACCGCGATCTTGTTGACCATATGATCAGCGAAATATAGAGGTAAGTCTTATGAACGATTTTACTTCTATTGCTCAACCGTACTCTAAAGCAGCATTTGACTTTGCTAAGCAAGAAGGACTCCTTGACGAGTGGGGACAAGCATTTGGGTTATTAAAGCTTGTCGCCAATCAACCTGCGGTGATTACTGTGATTGATGACCTTGAAGAGCAAGGCTCAGAGCAGGTGTTGTTAGATATGATCCTAACCACTTGTAATGAATGGCTAAGTCAATACGTGAAGAACTTTCTCAAAGTAATGGCAGAGAACAAGCGTCTGAAATTACTAGCGACCGTGATTACTGTGTTTTTTGAGCTCAAAGCAGAGCATGAAAAAACCATGGAAGTGACAGTTTATAGTGCAGAGGTTTTAGAGCTAACTCAGCTTGATGCGATGAAGCATGCTCTTGAGGCCAAATACGGTAAAGCGGTTCGAATCGCGCAAGAAATTGAGCCATCGCTAGTAGGCGGTGTTGTGATTAAAGCTGGTGAGCAGGTGTTAGATGGCAGTATTCACTCGTCTCTTAGCCGCCTCGCTATCAACCTACATACGTAGTAGGGGAAAAATATGCAATTAAATTCTAATGAAATAAGTGAACTGATCAGAGAGCGCATTGCCAATTTTGATATGGCAAGTGAAGCGAGAAATGAAGGCACCATCATTTCGGTCAGTGACGGTATTATTACCATTCACGGCCTTGCTGATGCCATGCAAGGTGAAATGATTGAGCTTCCGGACAATCGTTACGCGTTGGCACTTAACCTAGAACGTCACTCCGTTGGCGCGGTGGTTATGGGCCCTTATGCCGATTTGTGTGAAGGGATGAAGGTCCGAGGTACCGGTCGTATTTTAGAGGTACCGGTGGGCCCTGCATTGCTTGGTCGCGTTGTTAACACGCTAGGTCAGCCGATTGATGGTAAAGGTGACATTAAAGCTGAGCGTCATGATCCAGTAGAGGTCATCGCGCCGGGTGTTATCGAGCGTAAATCCGTGGACCAACCGATTCAGACCGGCTACAAAGCCGTTGATGCCATGGTACCCATTGGTCGTGGACAACGTGAATTGATTATCGGTGACCGCCAAACCGGTAAAACTGCAATGGCAATTGATGCCATCATCAACCAACGTTCGACTGGCGTGAAATGTATCTATGTGGCGATTGGTCAAAAAGCGTCCACTATTTCTAACGTGGTTCGTAAGCTGGAAGAGCATAACGCGCTAGAAAACACGATTGTCGTTGTCGCGTCAGCGTCAGAGTCAGCGGCTCTGCAATACCTTTCACCTTATTCAGGCTGCACGATGGGCGAGTACTTTCGTGACCGTGGTGAAGATGCACTGATTATCTACGATGACCTCTCTAAACAAGCGGTGGCGTACCGTCAGATCTCATTGCTGTTGAAGCGCCCACCGGGTCGAGAAGCCTTCCCTGGTGACGTGTTCTACCTTCACTCGCGTCTATTAGAACGAGCTGCGCGAGTTAATCAAAGCTATGTCGAGCACTTTACTAATGGTGAAGTGAAGGGCAAAACCGGCTCACTGACTGCACTGCCTATTATTGAAACCCAAGCAGGGGATGTGTCTGCGTTTGTTCCAACCAATGTAATTTCAATTACAGATGGACAAATATTCTTGCAAACCCAGTTATTTAACTCAGGGTTGCGACCAGCGGTTGACCCAGGTATCTCGGTATCTCGAGTCGGTGGTGCTGCGCAAACCAAGATCATTAAGAAGCTGTCTGGTGGTATTCGTACTGCACTGGCCCAATACCGAGAGTTAGCCGCGTTTGCGCAGTTCTCGTCAGATCTTGATGAAACAACACGCAAGCAACTTAATCACGGTGAAAAAGTGACTGAGTTGATGAAACAAAAGCAATACGCACCTATGTCCGTTGCTGAGCAATCATTGGTTATTTTTGCTGCAGAGCAAGGCTACTTAGAAGACGTATCCATTAAGCAGGTTGCAGGGTTTGAAGAAGGGCTAATTGCCTTCGCTAAACAAACCGCACCCAAACTTATTGAAGAGATAGATCGTAGTGGTGATTACAACAAGGACATCGAGACTCAACTTCGAATTGTTCTTGAAGAGTTCTCCGCGCTGCAATCGTAATTCCATCAACGAAGTAGGAGTCAGCAATGGCAAATACCAAAGAGATACGCACCAAGATCTTGAGTATACAAAGTACTCAAAAGATAACGAGTGCGATGGAAATGGTGGCAGCAAGCAAAATGCGTAAGGTCCAGGACAATATGGAAGCGTCACGACCTTATGCACAGAACATGAGAAAAGTGATCAGTCATGTGTCATCAGGCACCTTGGAATACAGTCATCCGTATTTGCAAGAACGAGATGTAAAACGCGTGGCGTACATCATTATCTCTTCTGATCGTGGTCTTTGTGGCGGGCTTAATACCAATTTGTTTCGCAAAGTATTAGGTGAAATGCAGCAATGGCGACAACAAGGCGTTGAGGTGGACACGACACTGATTGGCTCGAAAGCAATTAGCTTTTTTCAAGCTTCCGGTCATGTCATTGCGCAAACCTCTGGGCTTGGTGACCACCCACAACTGAAAGATATGCTTGGTACCGTGCATGCCATGATGGAGCACTATTCAGAAGGGCAGATAGACCGACTTTATCTCGTCTATAGCCAGTTTGTGAATACGATGACGCAGCAACCTACGGTGACGCAACTTCTGCCGTTCCCAATGGAAGAAGAGAAAACAGAGACGCGCTGGGATTACATCTATGAACAAGCGCCGCGAGACATACTGGACCACTTGATGCTTCGATATGTTGAGTCACTGGTTTATCAAGGTGTGGTAGAGAGCATCGCTTGTGAGCAAGCTGCACGGATGATTGCGATGAGGTCGGCGTCAGATAACGCGGTACAACTTATCGATGATTTGCAGCTGGTCTTTAACAAAGCGCGCCAAGCAGCCATCACACAAGAGCTCAGCGAAATTACCGCTGGTGCCCAAGCGGTGTAACAGAATTTAGAGGTTTGATTATGAGTATTGGCAAAATTGTCAAAGTTATCGGCGCGGTCGTTGATGTAGAGTTTGAACAAAACCACAGCCCGCGAGTTTACGACGCACTGAGATTGATTGGTGAAGAACACACGTCTTTGGTGTTAGAGGTTCAGCAACAAATGGGCGGCGGTATCGTTCGTTGTATCGCCATGGGTACGTCAGATGGCCTTAAACGCGGACTTAAAGTTGAAACGACGGGCAGTGCTATTACCGTTCCTGTGGGTGAGGAAACCCTTGGGCGTATTATGAACGTACTAGGTGAACCTATTGACGAATGCGGTCCCATCGGTGAAAAACAGAATTATGAGATTCACCGCAGTGCGCCAAGCTACGAAGAACAAGCGAACAGCAATGAGTTGCTAGAGACGGGCGTTAAGGTGATCGACCTAATTTGTCCTTTTGCTAAGGGCGGTAAGATCGGTCTCTTTGGTGGCGCGGGGGTTGGCAAAACAGTCAACATGATGGAGCTTATCAATAACATAGCGAAAGCGCACTCCGGGTTGTCTGTTTTTACAGGCGTAGGCGAACGTACTCGTGAGGGCAATGACTTTTATTATGAAATGAAAGATGCGGGCGTTCTCGATAAAGTTGCCATGGTGTACGGGCAAATGAATGAGCCTCCTGGTAACCGACTTCGTGTTGCGTTAACGGGTCTGACAATGGCAGAGCGCTTTCGTGATGAAGGTCGTGACGTACTGTTGTTTATTGATAATATCTACCGTTATACGCTGGCAGGAACGGAAGTGTCAGCTTTGCTTGGCCGTATGCCATCAGCCGTAGGTTATCAACCGACACTTGCAGAAGAAATGGGTGTACTTCAAGAGCGAATTACGTCTACCAAATCGGGTTCGATTACGTCTATTCAAGCCGTTTATGTGCCTGCTGATGACTTAACCGATCCATCACCTGCTACGACGTTTGCTCACTTGGATGCCACCGTTGTGTTGTCTCGTAACATCGCAGCATTGGGTCTGTACCCAGCGATCGATCCGTTGGATTCTACGTCTCGCCAACTTGACCCGCTTGTTGTTGGTCATGAACATTATGACATTGCCCAGTCAGTACAGAAAACGTTACAACGTTACAAAGAGCTTAAAGACATCATTGCGATTTTGGGAATGGACGAGTTGTCTGAAGAGGATAAACGTTTGGTGTCTCGTGCTCGTAAAGTAGAGCGTTTCTTGACACAACCGTATCACGTGGCAGAGGTGTTTACTGGTCAACCTGGTGTCTTTGTACCGTTAAAAGATACCTTAGCCGGATTCAAAGGTCTCTTAAATGGTCAATATGACGACATCCCAGAACAAGCATTTATGTATTGCGGTTCTATTGATGAAGTCTTAGAAAAAGCGAAGACGCTTTAGTGAGGTAGCACGATGGCAATTGGTGTTTCGCAACGAACCTTCCAGCTTAATGTCGTGAGCGCTGAAGGCACGTTATATTCCGGCCCCGCTCATGCTATTGCGGTGACGGGTGAAGATGGTGAGTTAGGTATCCGTCCGGGGCATTCGCCACTCATCAGCAAGATCAAACCCGGTGTGGCAAGGATCTTGGGTGACATAAAAGAATCAGAAACGATTTTATACGTGTCAGGCGGATTGATAGAAGTTCAGCCCGATGTGGTGACGGTACTTGCTGATACGGCATTGCATGGTAAAGAAATCGATAAGGCTAGGGCAGAGACCGCAAGGCGAGCCGCAGAAGAAAATATCAATAAATACACCGATGATATTAACTTTGCGCAAGCACAACTTGAACTCGCAAAAGCGTTAGCTCAGCTACGAGCGGTTGAACTGACGATGCAACAGCTACGTCGTTAATCGGTAACAACCACCGTTACTTCGTCACGCTAGCCGTTAACCAAAAACGTTAATGGTAGTCAAAAAATAAAGGCCTTATGCCTTCCTCGAAGAGTGAAGGCATAAGGTTTTTTTCGATTTCATTTTGAGAATAGTTTTTGGTTCAGGATTAATGAGTAAGCATGCAGTGATTAAAACGACGGCTCTCTTGGTATGAAGTGTCGGTGACAAAAGGTAGATAAAGAAGACAAACAGCATATTGTGCGGCCCGAGGGGTGCGTTCTCGATGCAAAATAAGTGTGGCTGAATTGCATTGAATCGGCATTTTATTGCGAGTCATTCTTGTTATTCGGTCAATAAAAATATCAATAAGGTTAAAAAAGAGACACTTTATTTTCTTCAGAGCTAAAGTGGGATTGTGATGTAAATATTATGTTATCAAGCTGTTTCTCTTCTGTGGGAGTTGAACCGCTAATAACATCAGCATGACCAACTACTTATGGAGAAAATACAAATGGAATTCACTAATAGCCTTCAACGTACTAGAAAGTGGGGCAAAGTCAGCCTTTTAGCGGCTATCTGCTCAACGTCTTTCCACATGCAAGCGAATGCGGTACCTGTAGTTCACTCAGAATGTCGACCAGACGGGCTCTACAAAACGACGGACATCGATGTGCCATATTGTACCGCTTACGATACCGAAGGGCGTGAAATTATGGGGGCGGATCACCCCAGACGTGTGATTGGGTACTTTACTAGTTGGCGTGCAGGGGATGATCCACAATCCTCTTATTTGGTGAATGATATTCCATGGGAGCAATTGACTCATATTAACTATGCCTTTGTCAGTATTGGCTCTGATGGCAAAGTGAACGTAGGTGACCTGAATGACCCTAACAATGCGGCCGTTAATAAAGAATGGCCAGGCGTTGACGTTGACCCTGCGCTCGGTTTTAAAGGGCATTTCGGCGCACTTGCCACGGAGAAAAAGAAACATGGCGTAAAAACCCTTATCTCCATTGGTGGCTGGGCTGAGACAGGCGGTCACTTTGCTACGGATGGAAGCCGCGTTGCAGATGGTGGCTTCTATACCATGACCACCAATGCCGATGGCTCGATAAACCAGCAAGGTATTGAAACCTTTGCGACTTCAGCCGTAGAAATGATGCGAACGTACCAATTTGATGGGCTGGACATCGATTATGAATACCCAACCTCCATGGCAGGGGCTGGCAACCCAGATGATGTTGCGTTTTCAGAATCTCGTCGCGCTTATTTGATGAACTCTTATCACGTACTGATGAAAGTGCTACGTGAAAAACTCGATGCAGCCAGTGCCCAAGATGGTACTCATTATATGTTGACGATTGCCGCGCCATCTTCTGGCTATTTGCTTAGAGGGATGGAAACGATGGCCGTGACCAAGTACTTGGATTACGTCAACATCATGTCTTACGATTTACACGGTGCGTGGAATGATCACGTTGGTCATAATGCGGCCTTGTATGACACAGGAAAAGACTCTGAATTGGCGCAATGGAACGTCTATGGTACAGCCGCATATGGAGGTATTGGCTACCTCAACACCGACTGGGCATACCATTATTTCCGTGGTTCGATGCCTGCGGGACGCATCAATATTGGTGTGCCTTATTATACACGTGGCTGGCAAAATGTGACGGGCGGAACGAACGGGCTTTGGGGGCGGGCGCCTTTGCCTAATCAAGCCGAATGTGCCGCAGGTACAGGCGAAGGGGAGAAGAACAATTGTGGCTATGGGGCATTAGGCATTGACAACATGTGGCATGACAAGGATGCAAATGGGATAGAAATGGGCGCGGGCTCGAACCCAATGTGGCATGCGAAGAATTTAGAAAAAGGCATTATGGGCTCTTATGCCGCCGCCTACGGCCTTGATCCCGTTAATGACCCTGATGATGTCTTGTTTGGCAACTATACTCGCCACTATGACAGCGTCGCGGTTGCTCCGTGGTTATGGAATGCCGATAAAAATGTATTCCTCTCCACTGAAGACGTGGACTCCATTAATGCTAAGGCTAATTACGTCATTGATAAAGAGATTGGCGGGATAATGTTTTGGGAACTGGCGGGGGACTACAACTGTTACATCTTTGACGTGAGTGGTAACCGTGGTGCGATTGACCTAAGTGAACAAGCCTGTGCGACTGGCAACGGTGAATATCACATGGGTAACAGCATGACAAAAGCCATGTATGATAAGTTCCTGAGCGCCACTCCCTATGGAAATACTGTCGCAACCGGTGCGGTCCCGACCGAAGCGGTGGATATTTCAGTCGAGATTAGCGGCTTCAAAGTGGGGGACCAAAATTACCCAATTAACCCAAAAGTTACCTTTACCAATAACACCGGTAGTGATATCCCAGGCGGAACCGAGTTCCAATTTGATATTCCCGTCTCCGCTCCAGATAATGCCAAAGATCAATCGGGTGGCGGGCTTAAAGTCATTGCTTCAGGGCATACGCGCGCCGACAATATTGGCGGGCTAGACGGTCCAATGCATCGCGTCGCATTTACGCTGCCAAGTTGGAAAAGCTTACCAGCAGGTTCAGCCTATGAACTCGATATGGTGTACTACTTGCCGATCTCTGGGCCGGCGAATTATACCGTCAACGTAAATGGGGCAGAGTATGCTTTTGCATTTGAGCAACCTGACTTACCGATTGGTGATTTAACGATCGGTGGCGGTAATCCTGGTGATGGAAACGGTGGGACGCCCGGCACGTGTAGCTCTACTGGTGTCAATGCGTACCCTGATTTTCCGCAAACGGATTGGCAGGGCTTGCCTAGCCATGCAAGTGGTGGAGATCAAATGAGTTATAATGGTGTGGTATACAAAGCTAAATGGTGGACAAACTCGATTCCTGGCAGCGATGGAAGTTGGGAAGAGGTCTGCGTACTTTAAATTGGCATGTCATGGATTGATATTGTCCGTAGTGCACTAGCATAGTGCATAAACCCGTCCTATCTGCAGAGTGTTTTCAGATAGGGCGGGTTCGTATCAGAGCTAGCAGGTTTAACTACGATGACAAGGCTCGTGTTTTATACGCCACTAAGTTGATTCGCTTATTGTCACCATGAGTAATTAGCTAAAAACATAGCTCTCGGGAATAACAACGACGCCTTTCTCCGAAATAGAGAACCTTGCTGCATCTTCGGTGTGATTAAAACCAATGACGGTATTATCAGGAATAATCACGTGTTTATCGATGATGCAATTTGCCACTCGGCAGTGTTCACCAACCGTTACACCATCAAATATAATGCTGTCCGCCACCGTAGCGCCGTCATTGATTCTCACATTGGAAGATAAGATAGAACGATGCACGGATCCCCCAGAATTCACCACACCATTGGAGATGATTGAGTTGATAAATATCCCTTCGTTACCCGTCACTGACGATACCGTTCTAGCTGGTGGTAATTGAGGCTCGTAGGTGCGAATCCCCCAGTTGTTTTGGTACAAGTTCATTGGGGGAACGGGTTCGAGTAGGTCCATATTAGCCTCATAAAATGAGTCGATAGTCCCTACATCACGCCAGTAGCTATCTTTCGCCACTCGTCCCACTTCTTCGCCAAAATGATAAGCGTAGACACCCAAACTATCGATAAGCTTAGGTATTAAATCATGCCCAAAGTCATGACTTGATGACTCTATTTCGGCATCGTCGTTTAACGCATCTTTTAAGGCTTTCATATTGAACACGTAGATGCCCATCGAAACGAGCGCCTTATTTGGGTCGTTTGGCATTGAGGCCGGATCAACGGGTTTCTCTTGGAAACTGACAACTTGTTGGTGGTGATTAGTTTCAATGACACCAAATGCAGAGGCGTCTTCTCTTGGAACATCCATACACGCAATGGTAAGCTCTGCTCCGGTTTCTTTGTGTGCTTCAACCATTGCGGCGTAGTCCATACGATAGATGTGGTCACCAGAGAGTACAACAACATATTCAGCATCACTTCGAGACAACAACCACATGTTGTGATAGATCGCATCCGCCGTCCCTTCGTACCATTTCCCACCTTTACGCATTTGAGGCGGAACGACGGTAATAAACTCTTTCAATTCGGGGTTAAAAATCGACCAACCGTCACGGATGTGTTTATGCAATGAATGAGACTTGTACTGTGTCAGCACCAATATCTGCCTTAAACCAGAGTGGAGGCAATTGGTTAAGGTGAAATCAATAATTCGATACTTACCACCAAAGGGCACTGCTGGTTTTGCTCGATCATCTGTTAAAGGGTAGAGACGCGAGCCTTTCCCTCCTGCGAGTACGATAGTAAGAACATCTTGCATGATAACTCTCCTTGTTTGGTGCAGAACTCTGGATTGGGGGGCGCACTGAAACTAATTTGTGGTCGAATCGACATTTTTAGCTGCCTTAATAGAGTTAATACAAGAATTACGCCAATAGGTAACGCTTTGAAAAATAGTAATAAGATGATTGTGCGTGTGTAATTTGCACCACATTAACTGCCTATTTAGGGCGCTTGCTCCATTCTGGTGCGCGGTGTAACTAAAAGACAATTAGGGACCCATATATGGAACGTTTGTGTTCCATATTGGTGAGATCACACTTATTACTCCCTGAAATTGTTATAGTTTATTTGTTATCATGAGATATTAAGGTCACAATTTATGAGATTGATGTCACTCATCGCGTCTATTGCACTATGCATAAGCAGTACCGTCACGCTTGCACAAACACCGACTGAGATTGTTGAAAAGTCTGATCAGTCTATGCGTGGTGAATCGAGTTATTCTGAATTAACGATGCGAATCATTAGGCCTAATTGGACGCGAAGCATGAGCATGAAAAGCTGGACCAAAGATAAATCGTTATCATTGGTGTTGGTTACCGCGCCTGCGAAAGATAAAGGCTCTGCATCATTAAAGCGAGACCGTGAAATGTGGAATTGGATCCCTAACATTGAGCGGGTGATAAAAATTGCACCTTCGATGCTCGGCCAATCTTGGATGGGGTCGGATTTTACCAATGATGATTTGATCAATCAGTCGTCAATTGTTGTGGACTACTCTCATCAATTAGTTCGGGAAGATACCTTTGATGGCGTGAAGGTGTGGGTGATTGATGCAATAGCAAAGCCTGACGCACCGGTAGTCTGGAGTAAGGTGAGGTTGTGGGTGTCACAAGCAAATTTCCTGCAACGTAAAGCAGAATTTTATGATGAGTTTGATGAAAAGGTGAGTACCATGCAGAGTTTTGATGTGAGGCAGTTAGGTGGCCGAATGGTCGCGACTCGCATGGAAATGGCGCCAGCAGACAAACCGGGACAAAAAACTGAGATGATAACGCATGCCGCATTATTTGATTTTGCGATAGAGGATAGCTTCTTTTCTCAAAATCAAATGAAAGCCCTCCGAGACTAACCTGTTACTGACTTAAGTCGAGGGAATATTGATGTTGATAAAACTGGCATGGCGAAATTTATGGCGACAAAAGCGACGGACGATCTTAACGGCGTCTGCACTTGCACTCGCGTTAGTCCTGTCATTGTTAACAAGAAGCTTTCAAGAAGGGAGCTATAACACCAATATTGATAATACCGCTCGTTTTTATACCGGTTTAATTCAGCTACAGGCGACAGGTTATGCCGATAACCCAAGTATTGATGATCTATTGTCAGGTGATATCCATCAAATGAATCAACTTACGGCGATGCCGTCGATTGAGTTTGTCCTTCCGAGGCTTGAAAGTGTCGCATTAGCTGCCGCTGGCGATCGTTCGAAAGGCGTCATTGTGTTGGGGGTTGATCCTGTTCTAGAGAATAGGTATTCCGGGATCAGTAACAAGGTGTCGCAGGGGCAGTACCTAATATCGGAAGATGATCCCCTTACTATTTCATCAACATTGAACGCAATTCGTCATCCTGGGGTATTGATTGGTGAAGGGCTCGCGCACTATCTACGCCTTGGCATAGGGGATGAAATTGTGCTCTATGGACAGGGCTACCAAGGCCAGACTGCTGCAGGGCTTTACACTGTAAATGGACTTTTAAAATTCCCTGTAGCGAGCCTAGATAATCAATTGGTTTATATGCCTATTGGTCAGGCTCAAGCCTTGTATAGTACAGGCAACCAAGTGACGTCTTGGGTGCTCCACACCCACCGACTGAATGACGTCGATGAAGTGAAAGCGTCTTTGTCTTCTTACCTTGGTGAGAAAATAAGGGCTAGAGATTGGAAAGAGCTGTCGCCTGAGTTGGCGCAGCAGATCGCCTTAGATCGAGCGGGTGGCATTTTTCTCATTTACCTCTTATACGGTATCGTCGGCTTTGGCCTATTTGCCACGATTATGATGACAACGTTAGAACGCCAACGTGAATTTGGAGTCATGCTCGCTGCTGGTATGAGTCGAGCTCGATTGGTTGGACTGCTGTTTGTTGAATCCGCCTTTATTTGCGTATTAGGCATAAGCATAGGTATTACTATTGCCATACCAATGTTGAGTTATTTTTATTTTCATCCTATCGAGATAACGGGTCAAGCCGCCCAGGTGATGCTTGAATCTGGTTTTGAGCCTATTTTACCGGTTCACTTAGACCCTGACTTATTTGTTAATCAGGCGATTGCGGTGGCGGTAATACTGTTGGTTTGTCTTATCGGACCGACGTGGCGGATTTTACGAATGAACTTAGTGAGCGCACTAAAAGGAGGCACCCATGGTCATTAAGATGGCGTGGCGAAACCTTTGGCGCAATAAGCTAAGGACCAGCATTATGCTGGGAGCCATGATATTTGGATTAACAGGTGTGGTGACCATGATAGGGTTTATGAATGGTCTCGTTGATAACATGATTCACAATGCGATTGCTTGGCAGACAAGCCATATCCAGATTCATAGTAAACAGTTTAATGATAATCCGGATATCAATGCTCATCTGCCGGGTTCAGAAGCGATCACCAACCAATTCAGTAATGATCCACGAATCTTTAAATGGACATCTAGGTTTTTGGTTGACGGTATGATTGCTTCCCCACGGAGTACAAGAGGTGTGCGGATCGTCGGCGTGGACCCAACGATAGAAGCCAATTTTACGCCGATATCACAACATATTATTGAGGGAGCATGGTTAGACGATAGCGGTCGCCATCCTATCGTTGTATCGATGAAAACAGCCGAGCGTTTACAGCTGCGAATAGGTTCAAAAGTGGTACTGACCTTTACAGACCCACAAGGTGAGGTGACGGGATCAGCATTTCGAGTTAACGGTATTTTTCAAACACCGTCCGTTAGTTACGATGAGAGCAACGTGTTGGTGCGAAAGTCAGATATCCAACACGTCGCCCAACTCAGCGACGTTCATGAATACTCGATTATGGTTGCCGCTACTTTAGGGGCTGATAGTCGTACGATGGTCACCGATATCGTCACTGCTCTAAATATGAGGTTACCATCGTCAACACAAGCGCGAGCTTGGTTCGACATACAACCATTGCTTGCTTCAATGATGAGTACGATGAAAATTAGCAATCAAGTGATGTTGATTGTATTTGTGGTCGCAATGGCATTTGGCATCATCAATATTATGCTGATGTCTGTGTTTGAGCGAACGCAAGAGTTTGGAGTCTTGATGGCGGTTGGTATGCAAAAGCAAAAGATCTTTTCACTTATCATGCTTGAGACCCTATTTCTAGGAAGCGTTGGAGCCGCACTGGGGATTGCGAGCAGTATTACGTTAATGACTATTTTGGGCATTACAGGTATTGAGCTTGGGGCAAGTTCAGAAGGGTTAGGTGCTTATGGTATTGATTCGTTACTTTACCCACAGGTCAGATACGAGCAGTACCTGATGGTATTTGTGACCGTATTAATGGCATCAATCTTCTCTGCTTTATATCCCGCGCGACAAATTTTGAAGCAGCGCCCAGTTGAGGCGATGGCTGAAAGGCACTAAAGGAAACCATGACAATAACACTAAGCAAATTGACTAAAACCTATAACGCCAACGGTGAATTCCCTGTGTACGCGGTTCAAGGGTTAACGCTTTCGATTGCCGAAGGGGAGTTTGTGGCCATTATGGGGCCATCTGGATCGGGCAAGACGACAATACTCAATATGCTAGGGGGCATAGATCAACCAACCTCTGGACAAATTGTCATCGATGGGCTTGATATCGCCACATTGTCAGAGAAAGAACGCATTGCCTTTCGACGCAACCATATTGGTTTCATATTTCAAGATTACAGTTTATTACCCGTATTAACGGCGTTGGAAAATGTCGAGTTTGTGATGCAATTACAGGGCATAACTGAGGATAAGTGTCGTGAACGAGCAGAGACTTTATTAGAGCAGGTTGGATTATCCACGCAAAAACACAAAAGACCAACCAAGATGTCGGGTGGACAACAACAACGGGTTGCCGTAGCGAGAGCGCTGGCATCTCAACCTCGTTTCGTTATGGCGGATGAACCTACTGCGAATTTAGATGCACAAAGTACCTCTGAACTACTTGATATCATGCAACAATTGAATGAAGTAGAGGGGACCACCTTCATTTTTTCAACGCATGACCCTCGCGTGATAAAAAGAGCAAAGCGCGTCATCGTTTTTGAAGACGGAAAACTGGTCTCTGATACACCACAAGTCGAGCAGTAGAGTACCGAATTAACTATGTTGAAAAAAGTCGTAACACTCATTTTTATTGTTGGCGCGGCATGTTATATGGTGAAAGTGAAGGCAGAAATACCGGGATTAATACCTGAAAAAAGCTGGGATCTTAATGGCTACGTAAAATATATGGCAACCGGTAATATTCCCGATCATGGCGCTAACTCACTAGATAACCTCATTCACCAGCGATTTAACTATGAATATAGGTATTCATCGTCACTGCGATTTAATGCAGGTATGCGAAATCGTGCATTGTTTGGTGATAGTTTGTCGCTGCCTTACTATTCAGAAGTGGCGGAATTAGACACGGGTTATTTTGATCTATCACGTAATGTTATCGATAACGAACACCTTATTGTGAATAGCCAGTTCGATCGACTGTATTTAGATTGGCAAGGCGAGCAATGGAATACTCGCGTCGGACGCTCTCGTATAAATTGGGCGATGAATACCGTCTGGAACCCAAATGACCTGTTCAACTCGTATTCAATTTATGATTTTGACTACGAGGAACGTCCTGGTACCGATGCAATATCAATAAGCCGAAAACTGGGTTTTGCCAGCAGCTTTGACGTGGTTTATAGCCCAAACAAAGACAGTGATCTTCAGCGTTATTCGGCACGATACTTGTTCAATTACAATGGTTGGGATGCGCAGACGCTCGTGGGTCGTTCGGGGCTCGATAATGTGCTAGGTGCGGGGTTTGCTGGCGATATTAATGGTGCGAGTTTGCGCGGTGAGTTGACTTGGTTTGATCCGTGGTCACAAGGAGAAGGGGGGGCTCAAGAAAACGACAACGCGACGTTAGTCTCTAGCCTGGAAACAGATTTCAGTTTTAGCGGTCAACGAAATTGGATGCTCCGTGCATCGGTGCTGTATATCAGTCAACCTCAAGAAGCGTTGGATGCGGAAGCCTATCTGACACTGCCATTGACAGCAAAAACCCTGAGTTTCACTCGCTATACGGGATATGCCGATGTCAGTTTTGATTTATCCGCGTTAAATCGCTTTACCGCGTCAGGGAATTATTATGAAGACGGATCGTATTTTGTTGGTTTGTCGAACAGCTATTCACTTGCCAATGATTGGCAATTACTGACCGTACTTCAGCGTTTTGATGGTAGCACGCAAAGTTTGTTTGGACAGACGCCGTCTACACTGCTGTACGCCAATATCAAATGGTCTTTTTAATCCCCATGGTTTTATCGGTATTCAATTGAGGTACAACAGGGGAGCATCGTGGAAGTGATGAGTGGTGACTCATTGGTTCGATTGATGAAGATGTCGTTTTATTTTTTCGAAGACCAACGGAAACCAAGCCGTAAAATCACTGCGCTGGTTTGCTAAATGTGCGTCTACCTGTGACTCTGACCACCACTGGCATTGTGATGCTTCGTCTGGATTGAGTTTGGTTGCGACATCATCGATGTGAGCAATAACGACATGATCCAGTTCATTTTCAGTGAGGCCATTCGAAAATTTAGCGCAATAGCTTATATGTCCAATGTCTTCCAGTTCCAACGTTGCATCAATGCCCATCTCTTCAACTAAACGTCGTGTTGACGCGGCGATGATCGATTCTTCTGGGCGAGGGTGAGAGCAACAGGTGTTGGTCCAGAGTCCTGCGCTGTGATATTTGTTTAGGGCGCGTTTTTGAAGTAGGTACTCAAACCCATTAGCAGTTTTTCGGTACAGCATGACGGAAAATGCCAAATGCCTCAGGCCTAGACGGTGAGTATTCAGTTTTTCTTCTACACCAATTTGGTTACCCAATCGGTCTACAATGACCACTATATCGTCATACATATTGTTTGCCTTACTGCTACGGGAAGTGTGCAAAGCTCCAAGCTTTGATTACTTATTAAGTCTAACTCACTTCGTTCCTTTCGCGAGCGAGGCGACTATACCATGACCAAAATATATATCACGGTGTAAATAAGAAATACTTGCATGCTAAGCCTAAGACGCGGTATCGACGTGATGAAAGGGCGTATTAAACTTTAGTCGTAATTTGTTGATTTTATTTGGTTTGAGTCTATTGTTATTTATGAGACCCAACAATAAAAAGGAAGTGAATATGGATGTAGTGGTGAAGCTAACTAACGGACAGTTTGGTGTGTTGGAAGATTGTGAGCGTCTTGACGTTGAAGGCCAGTTGGTAGAATGTTGGGTTGAAGAAAAAGAGGGCTTTGAGCTACAAAGCGGTATGGTTGAGTTTGTTGTTTAACCATTGATTTAATCATTTATGCTTGCTTTGACGCAGTCGAAAAGAATGCAATAAAAACGCCTAACATAGTTTATGTTAGGCGTTTTTATTTAAGCGGGTGTCACGTTGGGTATCATCGGCTATGCATTTTTCATCGAGTTATTGAGTTTTACTGAAAAATTCAGCATCAACAATAATCCTATCGGGAATAGCGATGCAAACAGCATCCATGTCCATCCTTGTGAAAATAATACGATACCAGCACCTAATGATCCTGCCGCCTGAAAGGTAGTGATGGAGAAATCGTTGATCGCTTGAACTTTAAACCGTTCGTGTGGGCGATAAGTTTGCGGTAAAAGTGTGGTTCCGCCAATAAACAGAAAGTTCCAGCCAACGCCTAATGCGACGAGCGCCCACCAATAGTGGTGGACGGAGTGACCGATTAGACCAATAGCAATACATCCGAGCAAGATAATACTGCCCAATGTAATCAGTTTATAAAGTCCGATTCGTTTAATGATAAAGGGAATGATGAGCGAAGGGAGATACATCGCCATGACATGACTTTGAATGACCCATTTTGCATTTTGGATATCATGTCCATGCTCCGACATGGCAAGTGGGGTGGCGGTCATCAAAAACGCCATTACGGCGTAGGCGGTTAAGCCGGATCCAATCGCGAGCCATAACAAAGGTTGACGAAATAATTGATGGACAGGCCTGACGATACCGGCATTATTGCTTACTTCTGGAATTTGGAGGGGCTTCATTCCTAGAGCAATGACCATCGCACCAATCAGTTCCAATACCCCCATCGCCATGTAAGCGTTGGCGTAAGCAGAGTCAAATACACCAATCAGTTGACCCCAGTTTAGTAATTCTGGTCCTACCCAAGCCGCCGCAATACCACCAACTAAGACTAAGCTGATCACAGAGACATGTTGAGTCGCGTTGTCGCAACTCTCAATAGCGGCAAATCGATACTGCCCGACATACGACAGTTGTGTTCCTAGGATAAAAGTACTGAATGCGAACCCCCAGAAATTGCCTTGCTCAATCGTCCAACTCGCAAAAAACGCCGCCAAGCTACTAATGAGTGCAGCGATAATGAATGCTTTTTTCCTGCCAAGAAGGTGCTGAATTTTTGCCGCTGGGAAAACGTTGAGTGACACACCAAGGATGAGGGTCGTGACAGGAAGCGTGGCGTAAGCAGGGGAATCATGTAACGTCGCACCAATAATGCCGCCAAGAAATACATTAAGTGCACCAACGGATAAAACGAACGGCTGTACGCAGGCGAGTAACCAAGCATTCCATGGCAGGTTCTTCATTTAAACGATCCAAGTAAAAGAAAATAGAGGCTTTGACTGTTGTACAAGAAATGGTGAGGAAAAGAAAGAAGTGCATTGAGGGAGCAATGCACTTCTCTTGACACTATATTGGTTTACGCTTGGCTTTGTGGCTCGGCCTTTGTTTGTTGCTGTGCGAGAAACTTAGCAATGACTGTTACGCCAGCAATGTACATTGCGCCACCTAGCAGGCCAACCGCCATCCAAGAGAAACCGTGCTCAACAACATGGTCTTTGTGCAGAATACACATGACCACATAAGTAAAAGTGATGTAGCTAAACGCGAAGTGCGCCACAGGACCTAAGCCAATAGTAATCAGTACCACACCACCGACATAGATATAAAACGCGTTTATACCGCCAACAAATGGGGCTAACGTGCCTAACACGGTAGGGATTAGCATACCCATCGCAATACCGGTGATGCCTGCTGCGAAGATGTTTTTAAGCTTACTAAGGTCGAACTTGGCTTCAAAGAAAAAGATGAGCGCTAGGAAGGCTGGCCACTTATCGTGAATACCTAGCTCTTGTAAAATAGCGGTACCCGCGACAATCCAAAGTGTAAGAAGCACAGTTTTTGTTATGTGTATGGAGTTGAATACTTGATTCATGTTGTTGTTCTCTGTAGGGCGTTAAGTTAAACGGATTGGGCGCGGATTTTATAGATTGTCGCGAGCAGGGTCACTATTAAAATTGTGGTAAGTGCCTGATTAATTGAAGTTAGATGCCAACAACTATGAGTTTAATTCATTGATGTTCAATTAATGCTCAGACGCATTGGTCGCAGTGATAGTGAGTGGAATTAAGGCTTGATGATTGAATTATATGTTTGTAAGAAGATAATATTTTATCGGGAAATATTATCTTTCTTGGGTTTGCTTGAGTGAATGTCTGCCCTCAATGACAGCGTTAAGATGTCGATGAGGGCAGTATGCAGCTAGGCTGCGCTATTCTTTACTGGAGGCGTTTTTTCGCTATCGGACTCAGGTTTTGATTCTGGGTCTGATTCTGATGGCGATGTGTCGCTAAGGACATCTGCAAGCGTAGATTTAGATAGGTGACCCTGTAACTCACCATTGTCATCCACAACAGGCAATGGATGGTCACTGTCTAGCGTTTCTGGTATCACGGCTTCAAGTAGTGCATCACTTTGCACGGCTGGAACATCGTCGAGCATCTGAGCCGGGATTTCTTTGTGGTAATCCTTTTTCTCAACTTGATCGAGTGCTTCTTGAGTAATCACGCCTTGATAGCCATCATCATTGACGACATAGCCAAAGTCTTCAGAAGAGCGGCGCATCTGTGCAATCGCTTCACCTAACGTCTCGGCAGTAATACGCGAGATTGGTGGCTGCATGACCGTTTCAACCGTCAGTGCACGCGCTCTGTTGACGTCTTTAACGAACGCTTCAACGTAATCGTCGGCTGGGTTCAGTAAGATGTCTACAGGCTTGTCTTGTTGGACGACCATACCATCGCGAAGAATAGCGATGCGATCGCCGATACGAAGCGCTTCATCCAAATCGTGAGTAATAAAGATAATGGTCTTGTGAAGCTTCTCTTGAAGCTCAATCAACTGATCTTGCATTTCACTACGAATGAGCGGATCAAGGGCTGAAAACGCTTCATCCATCAATAGAATATCAGCGTCAGTGCACAAGGCTCGAGCTAATCCGACACGTTGTTGTTGCCCGCCTGACAGCTGGCTAGGGTATTGCTTTCCATAGCCTTCAAGGCCTACGGTTTGTATCCATTCGTTGGCTTTTTTGAAGCGCTCTTCTTTGCTCAAGCCTTGAATTTGCAAACCGTAAGCGACATTGTCCAATACCGTTTTGTGGGGGAGCAGGCCAAATCGTTGGAATACCATGGACATCTTGTTGCGTCTAAAGTCTTGAAGCCCTTTCTTAGATAGCTTCATTACATCAGAGCCATCGACAATGATCTCGCCTTCAGAAGGCTCAATTAGGCGATTGAAATGACGAATCATAGTCGATTTACCAGAGCCTGAAAGCCCCATGATGACAAAAATCTCACCAGGATAAATATCAAGATTGATATTTTGCAGGCCAAGCGTGTGACCGGTTCGCGCCAAAAGATCGTCTTTACTCTCACCGTCTTTAACGGCTTGTATATAAGATTTGTGTTTTGGGCCAAAGATCTTGTACAGATTTCTAATCTGAATAATAGGTTGAGGTTGAGTCATTAGTCTCGTCCTCCTAGATGTGCCTGCGTGCGCTTAGCATAGCTTTGCGAGACGCGGTCGAAAATGATAGCCAGCGCGACAATGGCCAAACCATTGAGTAGGCCGAGCGTGAAGTATTGGTTTGTGATTGACTTAAGAACCGGTTGCCCCAGTCCTTTTACGCCAATCATAGAGGCAATCACTACCATGGCAAGAGCCATCATAATGGTTTGGTTAATACCTGCCATAATGTTGGGCATTGCTAGCGGTACTTGAACACCAAATAAGCGTTGCATCGGGCTGGCACCAAAAGCAGTAGAGGCTTCTAGCACTTCTTTATCGACTAATCGGATGCCTAAGTCGGTTAAACGAATGACAGGAGGAATCGCATAAATTACCACGGCGATTACGCCTGGAATTTTACCGATACCTAGCAGCATCACGACTGGAATGAGATACACAAATGCAGGCATCGTCTGCATAATGTCTAATATCGGTGTGATGATGGCTCGAGCTTTTTTGGACTGCGCCATGATTATCCCAGTCGGTATCCCGAGGGCAATGGCGACAAAGGTCGAGACGAGAATAATACTCATGGTTCGCATGGTATTGTCCCACATACCAAAGAAGCCAATCAAAAAGAAAGCAACAGCCACAGAGAGGGTGAGTTTCCACGACCGACTTGCAACGTAAGCTAGGCCGGCGAGAATACCAATGATTAACCACCAAGGGCTAGTGAGAAGTAGCTTCTCAAACCATATGAGAAAGCTAAGTAACGGGTCGAATAAGGATTCAATCATGTCTCCGTATTCTCTTGAGAATTCTCGGTACGCACCATCAAGTGTTTTGCGTATATCGAGCAATTGTTTTCTATCGAGTTGAGGAATTTCACTCAACCAGCTGGCATCGAACATCTGTCACTCCTTGACCACTTATGCCACTATTTATTGCCGTATTTTCTTTAGCACCAATGTTTGTTGATACTGGATAAGTCGGATACCTATCTACGGCTCAATAGTAAAAATGTCGTTCTGTTTCGCGTCTTATCTTCTATTTCCATTGACCACCCCATGTGACACTAACCGATTCACTTACCACTAAGTCATTCATTTGCGGCAAGCTTATTTGCTAGCATCGTACGAATTGATGGGGCATTGCACTGTACTGTTGAAGAGTGAACACTATTCCAAAAACGACCATAGTTGTTGTCGTTGTAAAGTTGTATCAGTAAATAAAATGCGCCATCTAACGTAAACGTTAAGCAAAATGTTTTTGTGCTTAGCTAAATGGCGGAGAAATAAGACAGCGATCGTTATGACCGCTGTCTATTTGCGATTGAACGTCGTTAAAGACGAATGGCGATTTATAGTTTATCGATGGCCATTTGTACTTTTGTTGCGACGTCAGCGGGCAACCACGCTGCCCATGTGTCTTTGTATTCTTTCATGAAATGTTCAGCGGCATATTCACCATCGGCTTGCTCGTCTTCCATCCAAGCAAGTAAACCGTTCATTTGCGCGTTAGTAAATTCACGTTTATCAAAATACGCCATCGCGTCAGGTGAATTTTTAGCAAATGCTGTCGTAACCACAGTTTCTACAACAGAAGGTGGATACATCGTTGGTTTTGGATCTAAACAGTCTTCGCTAGTGATGCAGTCTTTGAATTGTGTGGCGTCAATACCACTACCAAAATCGACTTTAACCATTTTATATTTACCCAGTACCGCGGTCGGTGCCCAGTAATAGCCAAACCATGCTTCTTCGCGCTCATAGGCTTTGGCAATTGAACCAGATAAGCCCGCACCTGACCCTGGATCGATAACGTCAAAACCAGCTTCTTCTAGGTTGAGTGCTGTAAATAGGTTACCCGCCGAAATTTGGCAGTTCCAACCCGCTGGGCAAGAATAAAAGGCCGACTTAGATGGGTCTTCTGGGTGTTCAAATTGCTTGGCATTTGCAATAACGCCTTTGATGGTGGCAAGTGAAGGGTCTTTTTCTACCATATAAGCTGGCACCCAAAAGCCTTCTTCTCCGCCATCAGACAGCGTCGTCCCCGCGTATTCAATGCGTCCTTCTTTTACACCGGCATCGAGTGCTTCACGCATTGCATTACTCCAGAACTCAGGTGCAATGTCAGGTTGACCTTTGGATATCATGGATGCGCCAGTGGGCATGGTATCGCCCGGTACTAACTCAGCTGGACAGTCGTAACCATGCTCGAGAATGAATTTGTCGATATTGGCAATGAGGGTTGCCGAGTTCCAGTTCATATCAGCGATAGTAACAGGGGCGCATTCGCTAGCAGAGACAGTTTGGAGGGAGGTAGCTAAAAAAAGAGAAGAGAACAGCAATTTCCTTGCAAGGTATTTCATAGTGATTTTCCATATCAGGGTTCACTATCAAGTATATGGAATGTTAAAAAATATTACAAACCACATTCCTGTTCTGTTAATACACAGATCACTTATCCGTCAATTAGTGCTGATGGATTATGCGACTTGTTGCGCTTTTTTTCATGCTTAGTCAGCCAGATGATAGGAATAACGATCATAAGCGTACCAACGGCCATGAAGATATCGGGCATTTCGTCGAACCAAAGTAACCCAACTGCGACGGCACCGACCAACCCGCTGTATTCGGCGCTGGCGATCTTATTGCTGTCCACAGACCGATAGGTCATTACACACGTGGCTGCGTAAATCAATATAAACAAACTTGACGCCGCTGCCGTTGGGAATGCGCTCCAATCCCATGCTTCACCCTCTAGGTAAACTAAGCACAATGAAACGGGAATACCGACAAGATTGGTCACGAACAGGGTGTGAACAACTGATTGGTGTCTGGGTAGCTTTCGTATCAGTAGGTTATTGGTGGCAATGGTCAGTGCAACGACAAGCGCGGCGAGTGCTGCTAAGTCGATTTGGTCTGGCCTGATAATCACTAATACACCTGCGAACCCCATTACTGCGGCAGCAATGGTTTGTGACGACAGTTTTTCTTTAAAGAACAGCGACGCTAGTGGCAACATCATCAGCGGGGCGGCGTAAAAAATGGCATTCGCTGTGGCTAGTGGCATAGCAGAAATGGCGTATACCATGAAGATGGCGCCAAACAGCCAAACGTGTGCTCTGACCGCGTGCCATTTAATGCCTTCAGTGAGATTTTTAGGTTTACTGAGCAAAAATAGCGGTAATAGAATGAGCACGGCCGAAAGCTGACGAAACAACACGAATTGAAAAACAGCCACGTCATTCCCTACGCTTTTAATCAGCGCATCGGACAAGATTGCTATTTGGTTTCCGAAGACAAGCAATAACATTGCGGTGCCGACTGACATGCTTTTCATTTTGTTCTCCTTTGCTACTTTACGAGAGCATAGTGATGTCATAGGATGAAGTTAAGTGATAAATATTTACTTAGTATGAGATATTTAGATAATGAAGCTCCCTCCCTTACGCTCCGTTCATTATTTTGAATCAGTGGCGCGCAATCTAAGCTTTTCGAAAGCTGCCGATGAACTCAATGTCACTCAAAGTGCCATCAGTCATCAGATTCGGTTACTTGAAGATTATTTAGGTGAGCCCTTGTTTTTGAGACAGGGTCGAAAGCTCTCGCTGACAGAAACTGGAGAGCAGTATCTCGAAGAGGTGAATCCCGCGATCGCCTCTATTGCCAAAGCGAGTCAGCGGATAAGAGAAGGAGAGCAGGGGACGATAAGACTCGCTCTGTACAGTTCACTGGCGGTCAAATGGTTGATCCCACGATTGTCTGAATTTAAGCGTTTGTATCCGGAAATAGAATTGACACTCAACATGGTTGCCGAAGACCCCGATTTATCGGATGCAACCGGCGATTGCTTTATTACGGTAGAACAACCTGCGCGCAACTACGTTGCAGAGCCACTATACAACGAAGTCCTTTATCCCGTGTGCAGTCAAAAGATTTGGAAAGAGATCCATGACCAGCCGTTTCCTGACGCACTTTGGAACTACCCGATTTTGTCGACCGATTCTGTTTTGCACGAAAGAGGCAAAGATTGGCATAAATGGTGTGAAGCGGGTGGTTTTGAATTACCGCATGGTCTTGATATGCAACATTTTAGCCATATGTTATTGGCGGTAGAAGCCGCCAAATACGACCAAGGAATTGCTTTTGCCAATGGTTATATGATGACCGACAAAGATCTTCAAGATTTGGTTGTGGTGCCTTCTCATGGTCTAGACACGGGTGATCATTTCTATTTCGTGTATAAGAAAAGTCGAGCAAGACAGGTTGAGATCAAAAAATTGGCCAATTGGCTCCAGCAACAGTGTTAACCACCATATGGTGGCCGTCTCCACACAAAGGAGACGACGAAAGGTTTAACTGCCTGCCCCGGCTTCACTAAGCCGGTTCTTCGATCAAGCTTGTGCTATGAAGAAGCTCAGTTACCTTATTGATCGAAAATTGATTATCGACGGCGAGCGTGAAATCGCAGAGTCCAACTTTCAATATTAAATTATTGAGCTCAGGAAAGTGTGCATGGGGAGTGATGGAGACGCTTTCAATCAAATCAAGGCGAATAAAGGTGTGACCAAATTTGTAGTTGGTGTCTTTGACATCAATGATGTGTTTTCCCTGATTGGCAATGATAAGGTCAACGCCATCGGTCATGATCATTGAGCGCAATAATTTGTGCTGAGTAAAGTTATGATAAAGGTCCATTAAGCTACTTCGTTTACGATCGGTGAGCAACTTTTCGCTTTGGTATGCCAGAATATGCAAAGGTTCAAGTATTTGCTCTGTTCCACAGTAAAAGCTGTAGGTCACCTTATCCATTAAGGATTGGTCGCTTGTTTCAGTAGCGATTGGATACGCATTTCTAGGCGAAACAATTTCGCGCAACAGTTTAATGACGCTGCTGGCGACATCTTGTGACACCAGATTATATTTGATAACCATTTCGCCTTGGATTGATTGTAATCCAATAAAGTTGTCGAGCAGGTCACCTCCATGGGTGAGAAACAGCACATCGGTGTACCACATCTTATCGGCATGAATGCGTTCACCATCGATTTTCAAATGTAGAATGAACTCTTTTTGAATAATCACCACCTCAGGGTACAACAACATGCCCGGCTTCATGTTTCTTCGCTCTTGATGCACCGGAATTTTGAAGCTATAGAGTGCATCTTCAAAGAAGTGCTGTTGCTCGAAGAACTGAGGCGGAATGTCTTGTTCAGACTTAATTTCGACCAACCAAGGGCCAAATTGGTCATACTCTTTTTTTAGGTCGTACATACCTTACCTTCCTTGTTGTCTATTCTTTAATCAATACAACTCTATGTAAAATAATAGCACTTTGTTGTGATCTTACTCGAAAGACGGCTGATCGTGCTCTGTTGATATGCATTCGGTGACCGACAAAGTAGGAGACGTTGAATGAGGAGAGACAGCGTAGGCTAAAGACGCTTTAAAGGCGGTAGCCACCTGTGAAAGGCCTTCAAACATGATGGAAGAGCAGCAATATACCGCTCTTCCAACATGAATTGACACAAGAGGGCGCTGTTAACACCAACAACATGCGATATCACAACCGCAGCTTTTCGTGATATTACGAACCGCATGGCATTAACAAAGTGCTGGATGGTGTTAAAAGAAAACAGCTGCGCCCAAGAATACGTGTACATTTTGCCCATAATAATCGTGGGTGCCGCCTGCAACCCAGTTGGTTGAATCATTGAGAGTCACCGCATCTGCGTAGGACTCTAGATAGATTTCGCCCCAAGGAACAGGTGCCCAGGCGCTACCAATGTTAAACATTGACGTCTTGGTTCCAATCGCGTTTGTGTCATTGTTTCGCTCAATACCAAATTCATACCCGCCATAGACGCGAACAGAGTCGGTGACATAAACGTTTGCTCCAAGGCCAACGTTATCGGTGGTCGTGTTGAATGGTGTGCCACTTGAACCGTTGCGTGCTTCAAAACGCTCAAATCGTGCGGATAGTGACGCCGTACCCTCAAAGAAATGATGCTCGACACCCAGCGCAAACTGTTTGATATTGGCATCTTTTAGAATGATATCTTGAGATATGTCTCCGAGCAGATCGATGACACTTCCCGATATATTATCGGCTTGGTTGTATGCGGCGACGAAATACGTTCCCCAAGAATTGGTATAAGCGGTTGCCGCCCCAAACCCACTATCAATGGTAATTTCGTCACTGACCGCAGGCAGAAATGCACCAAAGTTTAAACGGTTACCAAAGCCAATATGGTCTTCAGAACGTTTGGCTTGGTATTGAAGTCCAATATAAAAGTTGTCGGTTTCTTTCTTCCACACTAACGTATTTTTAGTGCGACGGCTGCCAAGTTGATCCGACTGCATCATATTCAAACCGCCCGCCCAGTAGGAGTAATACCCAATGTCTGACTTCACATAAGGGCTTTCTTGTCGACCAATCGTAATCTCGCCAAGGTTTGTATGACCAAAGCCGACATAAGTTTGGCGCTGTGCAAGTGCGATCTCCGATTCGTCGGATTGCGTACCAAAGTTGACGTCCCACTCAAGCTTCACGATGGCTCGATAGTCACCTAAAGTGTGAACCACATCGAAGCCCATCCAAGAACCGGGATCCTCAACATACAGATTGCCAGATTCATAACCAATAGCGTCGGCACTGCCCATTGGCGATTCGGGGTCGTAATGGTAGCTGCTCATCTGAGCGGCAATGGCACCATACATGGTAAGTTCTGTATTGTTATCGCTGTAAAGCTCCACTGCGGTGGAAGAAAAAGTTGCCAATGTCAGCAAGGAAAGGGCGTGAGAAAAATTTAAATGTTTCATATTTTTGTACTTATATTAGGTAATTAAAAGCTAGTGTTTGTTTGAAATACTAGCGACTGCTTTATTAATTAGATAATACTTTGATTATTGATATGTATAATGATTGTTAATGAACTAAGTTATCGTAATAATCAACATTTATCGCAAGCAGTCTATTGATAAATAGTCTTTTTATTCATGAGGGTTATCACAAATTATTTTTTTATAAGTTTTTATGCATTCGATAACTTGCGGGTAATGACGTTGTTCTATTGATGGATTTAATTGATGAAGGCACCGTGTGGGTTGTAGAGCAGTTTAATGGACTGCGATTGGACATTGCTAATTACTTAGGTTGTTGATGAGATGTAAAAAAGCCCTTAAGAGAACTTAAGGGCTAGATTGATAGGGCCGACGTTATTAAAGTAAAACTTAGAAGAAAACGGCTGCGCCTAGGAAGAAGTGCGTGCCTTTTGATGTAACGCCACTAGTTCCAGGAATAGCGCCATCAGAGTTGTATTCAGCCGCTTGATTAAGTGTTACGTCATCATAGTAGCTTTCCAGGTAAATCTCGCCCCAAGGTACAGGAGCGTAGGCCGCACCGAGATTAAACATGGTCACTTCAGAGAGTTTATTACCGGTAATGTTGTCTTTTTCTTCAGCCATTTCGTAACCACCGTAGATACGCACAGTTTCAGATACATACATATTGGCACCTAGGCCAAAGTTGGTTGATGTGGTATCAAATGGTGTCGCGACGTTTGAAATACCAATGTTGGGTTGATTTAAATTAGAACCGCTACCATTCTTTGCATCGAATTGTTCAAATCGTGCAGAAAGTGACAAGCCTCCATCCAGTAAATGTTGTTCAACTGCAAAAGCAAACTGTTTGATTTCAGCATCTGATGCCGAAATAAGCCCAGCTGTACCATTGCCTTCACCAAGATAATTATAAAGTGTTCCGTTGATACCATCGGCTTGGTTATAAGCGAGAGCAACATACGTATCAGTTGCGAAAGTATATGTTACCGCGCCACCAAAACCACTATCAATCGAGATAGGAGATGAATTTAATGTGCTCGTATCTAAGTTGATAGCTTGATTGTCGTTCACGCCTAACAGAAAAGAACCATAGTTCAAACCATTGCCAAATTTAATGTTATCTACAGAACGTTTTGCTTGGTACTGAAGGCCCACGTACAAATTGTCAAAGTCATGTTGCCACACAATGGTGTTTGGCGAGCGGCGGCTTCCTAGTTCATCGGATTGCATCATGTTTAAACCGCCTGCCCAATACGCGTAGTAACCTTTGTCCGTTTTCATGTATGGGCTTTCTTGACGACCAATAGTGACACTACCAAAGTCTTCATGACGAAACCCGGCGTAAGTAATACGCTGACTCAATGCTTCTTTTTCAGAGAAATCTGCATTGATGTCAGTCTTAGTACCAAAGTTAACATCCCACTCTAAACGTGCGAGTGCAGACCATTTACCAATCGTATGCGTAACGTCAAAACCAAAATAGGAACCTGGGTCTTCAATGTGGGTAGCATCACTGTTGTAGTCTAGGCCTGCAGGACTTCCCATAATTGTAGATTCATCATAGTCATATTTACTGACTTGCGCTGCGATTGCGCCTGTCATATTAACGACGGTTGCCTCGTCATTATAAAGTTCAATAGCATTGGCATGCGAAGCAGCAAAAATAGAGATGGCGAGTGTAGAAAGTTTAAACAGACCTTTCATATTGTTATTTCCTTTTAATTGTTATCCATTTTTTAGGTTTTATACCCCATTTAAAAATAGAAATTATTTTTAAAATACCACTATTGGGGGACAGGTTTACGTAGTTGTTATATTT